>JBILBW010000018.1:0-31271 GCA_044353465.1 Rariglobus sp.
GGGAAGATCTTTTGAAAGTCATGGAACGTGCTGGACTGCCGATCTCCGCTAAACAACATGACTTTTTCTTAGACAAATGAAACGACTCTTTTTTTTGGGACTTAGTCTGACTCTCGCGTTTAGCTCTACTAGCCAAGCAAGCGACGTGCCGTTCGACTTTGAGGTGCTGCAATACAAGGCCAAGGTCCTCGCGGCCAAACCTTATGCCGAACGCACCAACCGCGTTCCGGAGTCCTTGCGCCAGCTCAGCTACGATCAGTATCGCGACCTGCGCTTCAACCCCAACGAAGCTTGGGGCCGGCGTGAACGCCTCCCTTTCCAGCTCCAATTTTTCCACCCCGGGTTCATCTATAACCGCACCGTTCTCATCTCCGCAGTCGCGAATGGTCAGGTTGATATGATCAAGTACGACAAAGACTTGTTTAACTTCGGAGCCAATAAGGATCTTGGCAACATCCCGGGTGACATGGGGTTCACCGGTTTTCGCATCCACACCGCACTCAACAACACCGAGTATCTCGACGAGTTGGCCGTGTTCCAAGGCGCGAGCTACTTCCGGGCTTTGGGCAAGGGTATGCGCTATGGCCTTTCGGCCCGTGGGCTAGCACTCAACACGGCCGAGCCCAGCGGTGAAGAGTTTCCCGTGTTTGAGGAGTTCTGGGTCGAACGTCCCAGTGATAAGTCCAAATCCATCACGGTGTACGCCCTTATGGACAGCGCGAGTGTAACCGGAGCCTTCCGCCTGACGATCACCCCGGGCGACACCACGGTCATGGACGTGAAGAGCGCGATTTACAGGCGCAAGGACGTGGCCGTCTTCGGCATTGCCCCGTTGACCAGCATGTTCTGGTTCGGGGAGACCGATTCCAATAATCACGAGGATCTCCGTCCGGAGGTGCATGACTCGGATGGCTTGTTGGTCCAACGTGGCAATGGCGAGTGGCTCTGGCGCCCTCTCACCAACCCAAAAAAGATCCGGGTCGCGGCGCTGGGGGACGACAATCCCAAGGGTTTCGGACTGGTCCAACGCGACCGCAAGTTCGAGTCTTATCAGGATTTGGAAGCTCATTACCACGAGCGCCCCAGCATTTGGGTTGAGCCGATCGGTGCTTGGGGGCCGGGCGATGTGCGGTTGGTTGAGTTACCCACGCCCAACGAGACCGAAGACAACATCGTGGCGTTTTGGGTTCCGGCCAAACTCCCTCCGCTCGGCGAACCCGTGCTAACGGACTATAAGCTCCATTGGTTCATGGAGGGCAAATCCGGGTCACGTACCCCTCCCGCCGGTTACACCCTTGCTACCCGGATCGGGCGGTCGGCCACTCAAGAGACCGATTTGGTCCGTTTTTGGGTCGATTTCACCGGCAATTATTTGGTCAACCAGCGCGCCCTTCCTGACCTGGACGCGGAGGTTTTTGTCGGCGCCGGAGCCAAACTGGTTCATAAAAGCGTCGAAAAAAACCCCTACAATGGGAGCTGGCGGGTCGCTTTCGCGATCAAGCCGAATGGCTCCGGTCTTCCCGTTGAGTTGCGCTGTTTCCTCCTAAAGCCCCCGCATATCTTGACTGAAACGTGGAGTTATCTATGGACTCCGTAGGATCGAATTTGGCGACCTTTCGCCCCCGCACGGGCACGATGGAGGCATGGAATGCCGCCTACGTGCGGGTGGAGGACTACTTGCGGGCCCATCGCATTCATAACCGGTTACACCAAAGCCGCTTGATACAGGCAGTATTGGAACGCGCCGCGAAGCGCCATGCTGAAAACCCCGCCCTTGATCCGACCACCTTGGCGGCTGAGGAAATCGAGCTATTGATGGATCGATGGTTTGCTGAGGTGTTGGAAATCGAAGACCGTCAGCACCAACGGATCGCGATCGAAGGCCGGGTGGCCATGCTCCTGTGCGACGGTCCGCAGCAGTGGCCGTACGCCTTTCTCGATCCCAGTCAAATTCCTGCAGATTTCTCCACTGCCATGCGGGCCAGTTCGATCAAGGCTGGCCCTGACATGACGGTTTCGAGCATGGTGCCTCGGGACATTGATCTTGGGCCGATTACCGAGGCCGCCGGTGAAACCCTGGAACGGATGGAGAAATGGCCGCTGCTCCGGCTGGTGCTGTTGTGGGCCCTTTTTCTTGGCGCCCTGCTCGGTATCTTTTTTGTCACACGCTAAACGCGCATGAAGTCCCCTTTGCCGACCCTGTATCAACTCATCAGCCCGAGGCGCCTCGGGCGTCGACGAGCTTGGTTTTATTCTTCCGTGCTCCTGCTCACCAGCGTGGCCACTTGGTTTATGGCCGATTTGCTCTGGCGTAATGACGGGATCAACGGGATCGAATGGGTGCTGTTGGTTTTGTTCGTGATTCTTTTTGCCCAAATCGCCGTCGGTTTCGTCACCGCCATGTTGGGGTTTTATGTGATCAATCGTGGCGGTGATCTCCAGCGGATCACCCGCTCGGTCGATTGGGATCATGAGGACGTCCCCTTAGCCAGCACCGCGATTGTCATGCCGGTATTTAATGAAGACGTCAGTCGGGTTTTTGAGGGGCTCCGGGTGATTTATCGTTCCCTTCAAGAGACCAAAAAACTCGAACACTTCGACTTTTTCATTCTTAGCGATTCCAACAAGCCGAACCAGTGGATCCAGGAGGAGATTGCTTGGGTGGAACTGTGTAAGCAGGTGAATGGGTTCGGGCGGATTTTTTACCGCAAACGCCGGCACCAGATTAATAAGAAATCGGGTAACGTGGCCGACTTCCTCCGCCGCTGGGGCAAGCGTTATCGCTATATGTTGGTGCTCGATGCCGACTCGATCATGACCGGCGACGCCATTGTTAAACTGGTCGCCATGATGGAGAAAAACCCTCAAGCCGGCCTCATTCAGACCGCTCCTCGCCTGGCTTACGGTGAGTCGCTTTATGCTCGTATGCAGCAGTTCGCCAACCGCCTCTATAGCCCTATTTTCTTGGCCGGGCTCAATTATTGGCAACAGCAGGACGGTAACTATTGGGGACACAACGCGATCATCCGGGTCCAGCCCTTTATCGAGCATTGTGCCCTGCCCGACCTCCCTGGAACTGAACCCTTTGGTGGACGTATACTTTCACATGATTTTGTGGAGGCGGCGCTGATGCGCAAGGCGGGCTGGCAGGTCTGGTTGGCCCATGACATCGAAGGCACCTACGAAGAGGGGCCGCCTACGCTCATTGATAGTGCAAAACGCGACCGGCGCTGGTGCCAAGGAAACATGCAGCACGCTTGGCTGATTGCTGCCCGCGGTTTTCGCCCCGCCAACCGTTTCCATCTGTTGATGGGGGTTATGGCCTATGTTTCCTGCCCGCTTTGGTTGCTGTTTCTCGTATTCAGTACCATTCACGTATTTAATCAGGTGCTGGCGCCCGTGACCGGCGAACGCGCGTATGAAGCTTATACGCGCGTTTTTGGCCATTTGATCGAGATCCCGGAGGCGTTTATTTTGTTCTTGTTCACCATGTTGCTGCTGTTCTTACCCAAGATCATCAGTGTCACCTCGGTCATGCAGCGTTCCACCGATGCCGCGAAGTTTGGTGGCCGTTGTCCTTTGGCGATTTCGGCGCTGCTTGAGATTGTCTGCTCCGGTTTACTCGCACCGGTGCACATGATGTTTAATAGCAAATTTGTGTTTTCCACCCTGCTGGGGCAGGGGGTGTCTTGGGTCACCCAAAGGCGTGGAGCCGAGGACGGCACCGACTGGCGCGAGGCGATTATTACCCACGGCGGCCAAGTTTTTTTCGGGTTAGTTTGGGGGATTTCTTCATTCATTCTGCTTCCGGCCTTCTTTTGGTGGCTCAGCCCGGTGTTGGCTGGTTTGGTGCTTTCGATTCCCGTTTCGATCATTCTCAGTAAAAATTCGCTTGGTACCCAGGCCCGAAAACTGGGGATTTTCCTCACTCCGGAGGAAACTCAGCCCCCCCACGAGCTCAGCCGGCTTACCCAAAACCTCGTCGAGTGCTACAAACACATGCGACCGATCGAGGTATTGCGTAATGACTATGGGCTTCTTCAAGCAGTCCTCGATCCTTACGTTAACGCGGTCCATGTTGCCATGTTACGTCAGCGCCGACCAAGCGAAGAATCCCGCGATTGGTTTGCCACCCTCCGCCAGCGGTTGTTGAGCGAAGGCCCCGCCCAACTGACTAATAAGGAAAAACTAGCGCTGTTGCTTGATGCCGAGTCGATGATTCTCTTGCACGAGGAGTTGTGGAAACAGCCCAGTTCCTCCCTTGCCGACTGGTGGCGCCTGGCTATTCGCCAATATAACGTGCTCACCCTCGCCCCGACCACCGCCCTTTATCGATAAGCACGGGTTAACGACTCCGGGAAGTGGCGGCGTTTTTTTACCGCTTGCGACAAGCCCAGAGCCCCAAAGTCCTATTGGTAAAAATTCACCCCTTGATTTCCCCGGGGATTTACCAACCGGGTCTGCCCCGGGTTAGTTTAACCCTATCAACAACCCACTGGAGTGGGTTCGCAGTGGATAGCTCGGCCTTTTTTCCGTACATTTACTATGCACACCGCACTGATCATCCTAGCCGAGGGGTTTGAGGAACTTGAGGCCGTGGCGCCGATTGATCTCTTACGCCGGGCCGGGGTCAAGGTGACGGTGGCGGCGCTCGCGGAATCGATCCATGTGACCGGTCGAAACGCGCTTACTCTGCACGCCGACTCGCCCTTATCGGCTGTCGGAGACCGCCTGTTCGACCTAATCATAATCCCCGGGGGTCCTGGAGTGCAGCTGCTTCGTGCCGATCCGCGGATCAATGCCCTTGTGCTTGCGCATCATGCAGCCCATCGCTGGTTAGCGGCCATCTGTGCGGCGCCGACTGTGCTCCATGACGCTGGCCTGCTCGCGGGGCGACGTTACACTGCCCATTCGTCGGTCGATCACGAATTGCCGGCCATACTCGGCAGCGAGCGCACCGTCGCTGATGGGCTCCTACTCACTTCGCGCGGGGCGGGTACAGCCATCGACTTCGGGCTTTTGCTGGTGGAGAAACTGGTTTCGCCGCAAGCCGCGCGCGAGTTGATCCGCTCCATTTCGGCCTAGCAGTCAGAGCCTTTTCTTAATGAACTGTAACTAATGGGTCTTAAGCCTGAAAGCCGAAGTTGAGTGGTTCTTCGACACTTTCAGTGGGTAACGGGTCGGTTGAGGTGACCTGAGGTGAAGTAGGGCATGGCAATGAGGTTATGGACTGAACGGAAGCCACGATCCTAACGGTTCACCGCCGAGAACACGCTATTGAGGCCTTACATGAAGGCGTTAGTGCTACGATGAGTCCAGTGGGCGAGTATAGTGGCGCGGGCCGTCCAGCACCACCAGCAGCCGGTACCCGCCGATCGGGCCGAAGCCTCGAGCCTGCAAGCGGGCAACCAAGGCCTTGGCCACCGCCGTTTTCTCACTAGCGCCGGGTTCAAAATCGAGCACCACTTTATCCCCCTCCCGGTTAATGCCCAGCGCCCCCACGACCACGTCGTATTGACCAAACCAAACCAAACCAAACCCCGTCAAGCATCAGGCCGATAAACTCATGCTGCGCGAGTTTTCGCTCCCTTAGCTCCGCGACCTTTCCGGAAGTCACATCCATCTAATACCTCGACGCCGAACTTTTGCTCTTCACTCCCTCATTGGCCCACTGCTGACTTCGCCTACTCATACCAGCCTGCAGCGTCGTGCCCCCTTTGGCGGCGTTATTGTCCGGGTCTCGCATCGCTTGATAACTCGCGCGCACCTGCTCGCGATCCTTGCCGTCTGGATCGCATCGTCGCACCCGCGGTCGCTGCACACTCTCCTTGCGCCCATCCGCGTAGTAGCCCCGGCTTTCGTCCCGGCACGCCGGTACGGCGACTCACTCAGCGGATAATGGATCGGGCCGCAGAGCCTATCGACCTGCTCTCGCAGCATCTTTTCGGCTACCTCTCGCAAGGCGGGACGAATCATTAACAAAAATGGATTAGTTTGTTCGGTAACGTTGGCTGGCGCCTCGGCTCCGTTCGGGGTGTTTTTCTTCACGGGTGGTGGTTCTTGGGTTTTCGAACTTCCCACCGCCTTTCTGGCGTCGGCCCCCCCGGTTTTCTTTTAACGATCAGCGTGACGCGCCCTAAGTTTTCGTTTCGCGCCTTTGATCGCGATGCAGTCGGCGAGGGGAGGTAAAACCCCGGATCGCGTCCACCCGGCAAAAAAATCCCAGAGGGTGCGCTCCAAGGACGGACGCCGCGTTGCGTCTTCGGCACGGGGGCAGTGATAAATTTTAAAGTATTCTATGTTATTATAATGGGTTGTTTTTTAGGGCGTTGGCGCATCGGGTGCTTTTAGCTCTGACATGAAGTGTTTCTGCCCCGTACCCGTTGCCTTTATTGCGTATGCCCGCGGGCTAACTCTGCCCGTTTCGGTCGCCGTTTGACCGGTTAACCCCACCGCTTTTCCCGCGTTTTATCTCCGCTTTGTGACTACCGCCGCATCCCCTGTTCGCGTTGTTTTTTATAATCCGTGGGCGGAGGCCCTGGAGCCAATCGACGTTTACCTCGGCCGGTTGCCCGGGCTGGACCTGACGCCTCGCCTGCCGGTGGAGGCTGACGGGCGGCTGCGGGGCATGGCCCGCCTGGATTGTGACTGGTACGGGGAATGTGCGCGCTGCTTCGCGGCACTGGAGCACCCCCGGCTGTTGGCCAGCCCGGCTTGGCTGCTGGGCAACGCTGGCCTGGCCCAATTGGCCGAGCAGTGTCGGCACCGCCCGCCGGGGGAAACCTGGTGGTGGGTGTTGATGGGCCAGCACCCCGAAAAAATCGGCCCGGCGTTGGCCCCGCTGTGCGCCCACTTGCGCGGGCACGGTGTGCGGATCGCCTACTACGCCTTCGACGAGGCTAGCCGGACCATGCCGAGTTTCGCCGCGCTCGCGCCCCACCTCGATTTGCTGATCCACGATGAGTTCCCGCTTGGGCCGGCCGCCGCCGGACTGCGCGCGGATTGCCTCGTGCGGCACCGCAGTTGGGTGGCCAACGTGGTGCCCTTCGCAGTGCCGTTTAACGAACACCCCGAGACGAAAATTGTGTTTTTGGGGTCGCAACTCGGGCTGACGCCGCATCGCCACCGACAAATCGATTTTCTGCGCGCCACCTTTAAAGACCGCTTTATCGCCCACCACGACCACAGCCTGAGTGTTGCCGAGCGGGCCGGGTTAAGCCGCTACGCCGTCGGGTTTTGTCCGGAAGGCCGTAAGTTTAACACCCCGGCCATGGCGGGTACCCATACGGATCGGCCGTTTTGGTCGGGGTGCCTCGGCTTAGTTCCGGTGGCGGAAGACTCGGCCGCTGGGGGGCGCCTCGACAGCCTCTCCGCCGCCGGGTTGATCCGCCGCTACCCCCATGCTGACCTGCCCGCCTTGCGCACCGCCTGTGAGCAAGCCTTGGCGGCCCCGGCCGCCGAACGCCGCCGGATCTACGACCATTTTAACCGCTTGGAAACGGTCGGTCCCGTGCTGGCCGAGGCCCTGGCCGCCGCCCACCTCGCCCTCGCCTGAGCCGTGCCGCCTCCCCCGCGCAGTCAATCAGGGTTGGAATCGCAGTTCGCTGCCGCAACCGCCCACCACCAGGCCGGTCGTGTGGCCGAGGCTTTGGCTGCCTACCAACGCCTGCGTCCGCTCACCCCTCGCGATTACCGGGTCTTGCACCTGGGCGGCACCGCGTTGTTGCAACTTGGCCGAGCGGAGGAGGCCTGTCCTTGGCTGGAGTCCGCCCTGCGCATTCTCCCCCAAGCCGCCGCCACCCACATGTGCCTGGGCCTCGCGCTTTCCCAAGCGGGGCGGACCGAGCCCGCCGAGCTGCACCTGCGCGCAGCCGTGCGACTCGAACCGGCCAACGGGGAATGCGCCACCAACCTGGGGGTTTATTTGGTGCGGATCGGTCAAGGTGCGGCCGGGCTGGAGGCCCTGCGGCGCGGGGCCGAACTGCGGCCCGGGGTGGCGGCCGGCTGGCTCAATCTCGGCGGGTCTCTGCTGAGCCTAGGGCACCCGGCGGAGGCACTCCGGGTTTACGACCAGGCCAGCGCCTTGGCCCCGCGTGACCCACACGGCCACCGGGGTCGAGCCATGGCCTTGCATGGTTGCCATCGCATGGTCGAGGCGTTGGCCGCCTTTGATGCCGCCCTGCACCTTGATCCGCACGACGTGACCTCGGCCAGCCAGCGCCTGCTGGTGCTGCATTACCTCGACGACTTTTCCGCCGCGCAGGTTGCCGCCGCCCATCGGGCCTTCGGGCAGTTGGCGGCCCGACTGCAGCCGGCCCGCTCGCTGCCCCGCAGCGGTGGAGCGGACAAACGCCTGCGGGTGGCCCTGTTGTCGCCCGACCTGCGCACCCATGCGGTGGCGGGGTTTTTGGAACCGTTACTCGGTGGCCTAACCCCGGAGCGCTTCGAGTTGGTGCTTTACCACGACCACGCCATCGAGGACGCCACCAGTGCGCGCCTGCGCGCAAGGGCGCAGGTGTGGCGTAACTTTTGCGGACTTCCGGATGCCGTGGTCGGCCGGCAGATTTTGGCCGATGCCCCCGATGTCTTGGTCGATCTGGCCGGCCACACCGGTCAAAACCGCCAGGGGCTGCTGGCCAGCCGGCTCGCCCCGGTGCAGATCACCTACCTCGGTTACCCCGACACCACGGGGTTAACCACCATGGACTTCCGCCTGACCGATGCGCTGGCGGACCCGCCCGGGGTGGCCGACGAGCTGCACACGGAGCGGCTGGTAAGATTCGCTCCGACCGCGTGGTGTTATGCCCGGCCGAATGAGGCGCCGGAGGTGGTGCCGCCGCCGTGTTGCTCGGGGAGGGGGGGGGCGCCGGTGTTTGGCTCCTTTAACAACCTGGGAAAACTCTCGAGCTCCACCTGGCGGTTGTGGGCCCGCCTGTTGGCGGCCGAGCCCGGGGCGCGCTTGCTGCTCAAGGGCACGGCGCCCGCGCCGGATTGGCTGGAGCGGCAGGCGAGCGCCGTCGGGCTTGACCCGGCGCGGGTGACCCTGCTGCCGGTGGTGGCGGGGCAGGCGGCGCATCTGGGGTGTTACGCGAAGATGGATGTGGCGCTCGATGCAGTGCCCTACAACGGCACCACCACCACCTGCGAGGCGCTGTGGATGGGACGGCCGGTGGTGACCTTGGCGGGCGACCGCCATGTGAGCCGGGTGGGCGCCTCCTTGCTCACCGCGGCGGGCCAGGGCGACTGCGTGGCGGCGAACGCGGACGAGTTTGTGGCGGTGGCGCGGGCGTTGGTGGCGGACCAGGCGGGATTGGCGGCGCGCTCGGCCCGGTTACGGACGGATTTGTTGGCATCGCCCCTGATGGATGCGGCCGGGCAGGGGAGGGCGTTTGCCCAGGCGATCCGCGCCTGCTGGCTGGGTGGGGGTGGTTGATTCTTGCGCCTCCGCGCAGGGCCGCCCTCTGTGTTTCAATTCGGCCCAACGTTGGGCTTCAGCAGGCGGCTTCGCCCCGGCTTTGCGCACCACCTCATCGATGAACGGCGCCACCGTGAAAGGCGGCGGCAGGTTGGCTCCGCGTGCATGGCCGATCCGCCGCGACGGATTCATTCGGTCACGCGAATCAAGCCGGTAATCGGCGGCCCGATCCGGTTGGCTACGCCGGCACCTTCAAATCGCGTGGGTGAGCTTTACCCGGCACGATGAAACCAGCTTGGCCAGCCAATTCTCCATGCGCGTTTGGCCTGTGTCGCGCCCAGCCATCCGGACACAAAAAAGGGCGGTCTCCCGAAGGAGTCCGCCCCAGACTAAAACCCTCGGGCCCCGCGGCGCTTAAAGGCGGCCGGCGTAGATGCCGGTGGAACCGAGCTTTTCCTCGATGCGGAGGAGCTGGTTGTACTTAGCCACGCGGTCCGTGCGGGAGGCCGAACCGGTCTTGATCTGGCCGGCGTTGGTGGCCACGGCGATGTCGGCGATGGTCACGTCCTCGGTTTCGCCGGAACGGTGCGAAATGACGGCCGAATAGCGGTTCTTGTGCGCGAGCTCGATGGTGTCGAGGGTCTCGGTGAGCGAGCCGATTTGGTTGACCTTAACGAGGATCGAG
Source organism: Rariglobus sp. (assembly GCA_044353465.1). Lineage (GTDB taxonomy): Bacteria > Verrucomicrobiota > Verrucomicrobiia > Opitutales > Opitutaceae > Rariglobus. The sequence goes on from JBILBW010000018.1 coordinate 10,101, forward strand.
TTGGCGGTCCCGGTGGCGATGCCCTTCTTGAGGAACTCGACGTTGGTGACGAAAAGATCGTCGCCGACGAGCTGGATCTTGTCACCGAGAGCGGTGGTGAGCTTCTTCCAGGTGGCCCAGTCGTTTTCGGCGCAGCCGTCTTCGATGGAGTCGATCGGGTATTTGGAGCAGAGCTCCTCGTAGTAGGAGACGAACTCGGCACCGGTGAAGATGCGGCCGTCGGACTTCTTGAAGACGTATTTGCCGGTCTTTTTGTCGTAGAACTCGGAGGCGGCAACATCGAGGGCGAGGGTGATGTCCTTGCCGAGTTTGTAGCCGGAGGCTTTGACCGCCTCGGCGATGGCGTCGAGGGCGTCGGTGGTGGAGGCGAGCTTGGGGGCGAAACCGCCTTCGTCACCGACGGCGGTAGCGAGGCCCTTGGCCTTGAGAACCTTCTTGAGGTTATGGAACACCTCGGCGCCGGCGCGAAGGGCTTCGGAGAAGGTGTCGAAGTTGATCGGACGGATCATGAACTCCTGGAAGTCGATCGGGGCATCGGAATGGGCGCCGCCATTCATGATGTTCATCATGGGCACGGGCAGGACCTTTGCATTCGGGCCGCCGATGTACTTGTAGAGAGGCTGGCCAAGCGCGTTGGCGGCGGCGTGGGCGGTGGCCAGAGAGACGCCGAGGATGGCGTTGGCGCCGAGGTTCGATTTGTTCTTGGTCCCGTCGAGCTTGATCATGGCGTGGTCGATGCCGACCTGATCGAGCGCATCGAAACCGATCAAGGCGGGGGCGATGAGGCCCTTGACGTTACCTACGGCGGCGAGAACGCCCTTGCCGAGGAAGCGGGTCTTGCCGTTGACACCCTTGGGAAGGGACTTGGCGGTAACATCGCTGTCGCGCAGTTCATGGGCCTCGTGCTCACCGGTGGAAGCACCCGAGGGGACGGCGGCGCGGCCGACGACACCGGAAGCGAGCTTGACGTCCACCTCAATGGTGGGGTTACCCCGTGAATCGATGATCTCGCGGGCGGTGATGGCACTGATCGTGGTATTGCTCATAGTTTGTGGAAAGGAGATGCCCACTCAATCGTTCCGCCCGTTCTAGGGAAGCCGAAACACTGCGCAGGTGTTGGTTATCACTGCGCGCAGATGGAGTTGGCAGGGGCTTGGTGCCACTGCAGCCCCCGGCCGGCTGCCTTTTGCCAGGACGGACGCGCGCGATGCGTCTCAGGAGGCGGTGCCCTCCCCGGCGACCGGGTCTGGCTTGCTGGTGTCGATGTGAAAAGGCGCCAGCAAACTCACCAGCAGCGAGGGAATCGAGGCGAACATGATGGCGATGAAAAACCACTTGTAGCCGAGGGCTTGTTCCAGCGCCCCGCTAACCATGCCGGTCGCCATCATGCACAGCGCCATAAAGCCGGTGGAAATCGCGTAGTGCGCGGTCCGGTATTTTCCCGGGGCCACCTGCTGCATCATGTAAAGCATCAGCGCGATCGAGCCGATGCCATAGCCCAGCTTCTCAATCACCACCGCGGTGGTGATCAGGGTCACGTCCGTGGGCAGGCAATAACTGAGGTAGACAAAGGTGAGATGAGGGACGTTGAGCATCAGGCAGAAAAAGACGATGGTGCGCTTGAGGCCGAAGCGGGCGGCGATCCAGCCGCCGATCAACGCGCCTACGATAAACGCCACCGATCCGAAGGTGCCGTTGATGTAACCCACCTCCATGTTGCCCAAGCCGAGTCCGCCGGCCTCACGCCGTTCAATCAGGAACAGCGGGCTGAGTTTGTCCAATAAACCTTCGCCGAGCCGGTAAAACACGATGAAGGCGAGCATCGCGACGATGCCCTTTTTTTTAAAGTAGCTGGTGAACACGTCGACAAACGAGGCGACCACGTCCTTGAGCCCGACCGAGCCCGAGGGCAGGGCGGCGGCGCTGCCGGCGGGGAGACTGTAACGATGCCAGACGCCCATCAACAACATGATCACGGCCAGCAGGCTCATCACCACCGCCCAGGACTTCGTCCAGCTGTAGCCGAGGCCATGCTCCGAGGAATGAAGGTAGCCGGTGAAGGAAACCAGCAGCCCGGAGGCGAAGATGCGCCCGGCATTCCAGCACATGCCCTGGAGCCCGACGTAGCGGGCCTGCTGGGCGCTGGTCATGGCGTTGATATAGACCCCATCCGAGGCGATGTCGTTGGTCGCGGACAAAAAGCCGATCACCCAAAACAGCGCCAAGGTGATGGGCAGAAAGCCCGGCAGCGGCAGAGCCAACGCCACACAGCCCAGCCCGGCCGCCATGGCGATTTGGCTGAAGACGACAAAAAACTTCTTGGTCTTGAAAAGGTCAACCAGCGGCGACCAGAGGGGTTTGATCACCCAGGGCAGGTACATCGATCCGGTGTAGAGGGCGACGTCGGTATTATTCAGCCCCAGGTTTTTATACATGATCGCGGCGACCACCGATACGGTGATCATCGGCACGCCCATCGCAAAGTAGAGGGTAGGCATCCAGAAAATCGGATGCCGGTGAGGCGGCTGCGGTAAGGCGGGAGTCGGCATGGCGGTAAGTAGAGGTGGGCGTGGCGGCGTTTAGTTCACCACGAACCAAACCCGAAGCGCACTCCCTAAAAACGCGCTCCAGGCCCGGCAGACCACATGAACATAGAAGAGGGGAGGATTGCTTCGGGGCCAGAGAACTGTCGTCCTGGTTCACGGTTCTTCGCCCTTCCTTCATTAGTTACGGCCGTCAAACACCCCGCCTTTCCGGCCCCTCATTCCCCAACGGCCGACATTCGCCCTTACGCGAGTGTATTCATTCTTTGGCTTAAGGCTTCCCTGTCCCGCTTTACCCTCGTTCATCGGCACGACTTCACCCCGCACGATTCTCTACCCCGCCCCGGCAACTCGATTGCGTTCCCCTCATGAGCCTATCCACCCGCACCCTCGCCACCCATGACGCCCTCACTCAGCAAACGGTCGGCGATCCCCAGGGCCTGCACTTCCGCTTCCTGCCCGGCGGCCACCTGCACTCGGTGCGCTCCGGCGACCACTTTTTGGTCAACCTCACCTTCGGCTGCCCGCTGGCCGGCTCGTTGCACCGGTTGATCGTCGAACTGACTGTGGCCAACCAACGCCGCCCCGTCACCCTGATCGGCCCGGGCTCGACCGCAGCCTTCGCCGCCAACTCCACCCACGCCCGCTGGCAACAAACCGAGGCCGGCGTCGGCCTCACCGCCACCCTCGCGCTCGACTCGGCCAAGAACCGTTGGGATCTCACCGTGGCGTTGACCAACTCCACCGGCGGCGCCGTCAGCTGGCGTGCTTTTCACGGGCTCGACGTGGGCCTGACCCATCCGGGCGGGGCCCGCAACAACGAGGCCTACACCAGCCAATACATCGACCATCGCGCGCTGCACCACCCGCGCTTCGGCGCAGTCCTCGCCACCCGCCAAAACATGGCGGTGGACGGTCGCCACCCCGTGCTCATTCAGGCCTGCGTGCAGGGCTGCGATGCGTTCGCCACCGACGCCCGCGATGTCTTCGGTGCCGCCCTCAGTCGCCCCTCGCTCCCGCTGTGCCTCGCCGAGCCCGCCGTGGCCCTGCCCGGAGTGCGCCAAGTGGAGTCTTCCTACATCGCCTTGCTCAGCCGCCCGCTGACCGCTGCCGCCGGCAAGAGCTGCGAGTGCCGCTTCACCGCCCTTTTGGTTAACGACCACCCGAAGCCGACCTCAGCGGAGGATTTGTCCTATGTTGAAAACCTGCCCGCGCCCGCCGCCGCTGACCTTGGCCAAACCTTTACCGCGTCCGCCGCCAGCCTGTTCCGCGAACCCGCGATCATCCACGGTGCCGACCTCGGTGAGACCGAGTTGCGCTCGCTCTTCCCGGGTAACTGGCAGCTGGTCGAGCGTAGTAAGGACGGCGCGCTCTGGTCGTTTTTCACCGGTGGCGAAGGTCGTCATGTCGTGACCCGCGCCAAGGAGGCCGCCAGTGCCCGACCCCACGCCAATATCCTGCGCAGCGGCGGCGGCGATTATCCTGACGCTTCCCAGTTAACCACCACCACCTACATGGCGGGGTTTTTTAACGGCCTGCTCAGCAGCGGCCACTGCTCCTTCCACCGCCTGCTAAGCTTCCCCCGCGAATATTGCGGGCTCATGTCCTCCATCGGTCAACGCGTCTGGATCCGCTCCGGCGACGCGTGGAAACTGCTCGGCGTGCCGTCCTGTTTTGAGATGTCGCTCATGCAGACGCGCTGGATTTACCGGCTCAGCGACCGCACCGTCACGGTCACCGTCAGTGCCGATGCCGTCGCCAGCCTGGCCCGCACCACGGTCGCGGTCACTGCCGGCGCCCCCGCCGAATTCCTCATCACCCACGGGCTGATCGGCGGCAGCGGCGAATACGACGAGCCCGCCACGCTCGAAATCGATGCCGCCAACGCCTCGGCTAAGGTCAGCGCCAACCCCGAGGGCCTCTACCGCAAGGCCGACCCGACCGCCCACTTTGTTTTAAAAGCCACCGATGCGGCCGCTGTCCAGCGGTTGGGCGGCGCCGAGTTGGTCTCCGGCGGCGCGCCCCAGCACGCGATGCTCATCGTGCACACCTGGGCGGTGGCCGCCGTCACCCTCGAGATCTCCGGCCACACCGCCCTGCCCGTCGCCCCGGCGGCCCAACGCACCTGGCAAGAGGACGCCCGCGCGCTTTCCTTCACCAGCGCGCAACCGGAGATTCAACGCCTCAATCACATCCTGCCGTGGTTCATCCACAACGGCATGATCCATCTCACCGTGCCTCACGGTTTGGAGCAGTACAACGGCGGCGCCTGGGGCACGCGCGATGTGACCCAAGGCTCGATAGAACTGCTGCTCTCGCTCGGTCGTTTCTCGGCCTGCCGCGACATCCTTCTGCTCACCTACCGTCACCAGTTTAAGGATGCGCACCACTGGCCGCAGTGGTTCATGACCGATCCGTTCGGCTTCATTCAAACCCAGCACTGCCACGGCGACATTCCGCTCTGGCCGCTCAAAGCGCTGTGCGACTACCTCGAAGCGACCTCGGACTTCACGATTCTTGACGCTCCGGTGGCCTGGACCCTGCCCGGCAGCGCCACCACCACCGCGGAAACCTCCACGCTGTTCGAACACATGTCCGCCAACCTTGCCTGGTTGCGCGCGAACTGCGTGCCCGGCACCGCGCTGCAACGCTACGGCGACGGCGACTGGAACGACTCGCTGCAGCCCGCCAAGCCGGAATTCCGCGACCGTCTGGTCAGCTCCTGGACGGTGGCGCTCTGTTACCAGGTGCTGCGGCGCCTCGAGGAACTGAGCCGGCGCAGCGGCCGCGAAATCCCGCAGCTGGCCGGCTTCGCGGACGCGGTCTCAGCCGATTTTCACCGCCTGTTAATCGTCAACGGCACGATTTGCGGCTTCTTCCTGTTTGACGAGCACTCGGCGATCGCCGGCCAGCCCTTGCTCCACCCGGAGGATCGGCTCACCGGGATTCATTACAGCCTGCTGCCGATGACCCGCTCGATGCTTGGCGGCCTGCTCACCCCATCCGAGATGGAGCACCACCTCGGCCTGATCAACGCGCACCTGCTGGCCGCCGATGGCGCCCGCCTGATGGACCGGCCTCCGGCCTACCGCGGCGGGGTTTCGGAGATCTTTCAACGCGCCGAACTCGCCTCCTGTTTTTCCCGCGAGATCGGGATTTTCTACACCCACGCCCACCTGCGCTACATCGAGGCGATGGCCCGCCTCGGTCACGCCGACGCCATGTTGGCCGGCTTCGGCCAGGCCAACCCGGTTGACCTCAAAAAATCCGTGCCCCACGCGCTGCCTCGCCAGGCCAACGCGTATTTCTCCAGCTCCGACGCCGCCGTGGCCACCCGCTACGAAGCCGCCGAGCGCTACGACGAGATCAAGGCCGGCAAGGTGGCCGTCGATGGCGGCTGGCGTATTTACTCCAGTGGCCCGGGCATCTTCCTCAACCTGGTCATCACGCGCATGCTCGGCCTGCGCACTCACTACAACCACTTGATCCTCGATCCCGTCCTGCCGCGCTCGCTTGACGGACTCATCGCCACCGTGCCCTGGGAAAACCACACTCTGACGGTGAGTTTTAACGTCAAAGTCGGCACCCACACCCCGCGCGCTATCAGCCTCAACGGTACCGCTCTCCACGCCAGCGGTTTTTCTGAAAACCCCTATCGCACCGGCGGGTGGCTGCTGGACGTCGCCCCCTTCCGCCAGTTGCTGGTGGCCGGCACCAACACCCTGGAAATCCACCTGTAAAACCCAGCCGGCGATTCCGCGCACGCCGGCGCGGATTCGATTCAGGAGCCGCGCAAAGCGGGCGTGTACTTTCGCTTTGCGCCTTCGCCTGATTGCGCGAGCCTTAATCTCTTCGCGCATGGACCACCACCACTCCTCCTTCGACCGTACCGCCTCCCGTGACAACGTCCCGTCCATCGACTTCCGTGCGGCCCTCAACGACGAGCAGTTCGCCGCCGTCACCGCCGAGCCCGGCCCGTTGCTGATCCTCGCCGGCGCCGGCTCAGGCAAGACCCGCACCCTCACCTACCGCGTCGCCTACCTGCTCTCCCAGGGCGTGCGCCCCTCGGAGATCTTGCTGCTCACCTTCACCAACAAGGCCGCCAAGGAAATGCTCCACCGCGTCCACGACCTCACCGGGGTTGAGCCGGGCCGGTTTTGGGGCGGCACCTTTCACTCGATCGGCAACCGCGCCCTGCGCATCTACGGCGAGGCGATCGGGCTGCCCAAAAACTTCACCATCCTCGACGCCGACGAGTCCGAATCGATGCTCAAGCAGGTAGTCGAAACCGAGAACCGGCTGTTTTTCAAAGATAAGACCAACCCCAAGCCAGGCCCGTTGTTCAACGTCCTCTCGCTGGCCCGCAACACCCAGCGCACCCTCGCCGACACCGTCGAGCGCTACTTCCCGCAATATGCGGAGATCAAACACATGCTGCCGCCCTTCGCCACCGCCTACGCGGAAAAGAAGCGGGCCCAGTCCGTCCTCGATTACGACGACCTGCTCGAACTCTGGCTGGAGCTGCTGCAAAAAGCCCCCGACGTCGCGGCCTATTTTGCCCAGCGCTTCCGCCATGTGCTCGTCGACGAGTACCAGGACACCAACACGATTCAGTCGCAGATCATCGACGCGCTAGCCCCGCACCACCGCGTCATGGCGGTGGGCGACGACGCCCAGTGCATCTACTCGTGGCGCGGCGCGGATTTCGAAAACATCATGACCTTCGAGGATCGCCACCCCGGCACGGCGATCCACCGCATCGAGACCAATTACCGCTCCACCCCGCAGATTCTCCAGCTCGCCAACGGAGTGCTCGAAGCCCAGCCCAAGGGTCGCCACTTCGACAAGGAGCTGCGTGCCTGCCGAAAAAACGGCCAGAAGCCCCTCATCGTCCAAGCGATCGACGACCGCGAACAGGCCGACTTTATCCTCAAGCGGATCCGCTCGCTGATAAACGACGACGGCGTTTCCCCCGGTGAGATCGCCATCCTCTACCGCTCGCATTTTCACGCGCTGGAAATCCAGCTCGCGTTTTCCCGCGCCGGCGTCCCCTACCAGATCACCAGCGGGGTGAAGTTTTTCGAGCGCCAGCACGTGCGCGACCTGATCGCGTTTGTCCAATTCGTGGTCAACCCGCGCAACGAGTCCGCTTGGAACCGCATCGCCATCCTTCTGCCGAAGATCGGCGACAAGGGGGCGCAAAAGATTTACGCCGCCGCCTTCGACCACGCCAAGCTGATGCAGCGCGACTTCATCGACGCGCTCGCCACCGACGACGTGAAGAGCAAGGTCGCCAAGGACGCCAAGGACGAGTGGGTCAGTTTCTGCGCCTCGCTCAAACAGATCTCGGAAGCCATGCGCTGTGGCAAACCCGAGGCGGTGGTGTCCACCGCGATCGACGGTTGGTACGGCGACTACATGAAGGGCGAATACGCCGATTACACCGACCGGCTGGAAGAGTTAAAGGCGCTGATTGGTTTCGCCAGCCGCTTCGATGACCTAGCTGAGATGCTTTCGCAGGTCGCGCTGATGAACGGCGAAACCAGCGAGCGCCACGTCGAGGTGCCGCCTGACTCGGTCAAGTTGACCACGGTGCACCAGTCGAAGGGCCTGGAGTTCGATGTGGTGTTTGTGATCGGGGTGGCCGACGGCCAGTTCCCGGGGCGCCGCTCGATTGAGGCCGACGATGTGGAGGAGGAACGCCGACTGTTCTACGTCGCGGTGACGCGGGCCAAAAACGAGCTGTATATTTGTTACCCGAAGGTGGCGACGCGGGCCGGCCCGGGTGGGATGATGCTCACCCCGAGCCGCTTCATCACCGAGCTGTCCCCTGACCTCTACGAACCCCTGCGGATCAAACGCCAGTTCGGCTGGTAAGCTGGGTCGGCCAATAGCGCTCCCCTCAGTCCGGCACCTTCGTTCACGGCCACGCTTTTTCCCATGGGCCCGACCCCCATTTAGCTCCGCGGCCTTATCCGCACCAACTAGTCAGGGGCCAAACTCCAGACTCTGGACTTACGCTCAGAGTTAATCCCACCTAGCGTCCTCTCAGCCGACCTTCACCACGAGGGTTTCGTCGGCGAAGCTCACCCGGTCGCCCCCCATGACCTTTTTGCGCTTCTGGGTCTCGACCGCCCCGTTGAGTAGCACCCGACCTTCGCTGATGAACGCCTTGGCGGCCCCGCCGTTGTCGGCAAGTCCGGAGAATTTGAGCAACTGGCAGAGTTCAATTGGCTCGGCTTTGATGACGATGATGCGGGGAGCGTTTTCGGAGGTGGACATAGTGGGCGTGTTGGCTTGTTAAATTATTTCTTGGCAGCGGGTTTGGCGGCGTCGGCTAAGCGGATGCCGTGCTGGGTGATGACAATGCGGCGGTCCTTGAAGAGCGAACCGATCGCTTGCTTAAACGCCTTCTTGCTCACCCCAAAAGCGATGCGGATCTCCTCTGGCGAGCTGTTGTCGTTGAACGGCAGCCGCCCGCCCGCCTGGGTGAGCGCATTAATCACCGTGTCGGCGTTGGGTTCGATCCGGCGGTGGCCGGCGCGGTCGAGGCTGAGGTCGATTTTGCCGTCGTCGCGCACCGCGCGCACAAAGCCGTCCACGCGCAGCCCGGTGCCCAAGGGCGAACCGAGGTCGTTGTGATAAAGCAGGCCGAGGTGGGCGTTTTCCACGATGGCGTTGTAGCCGAGCGGCGACTCTCCAGTGATCAGCAAGTTGACCTCCTGCCCCTCGGTGTAGGTGGGCAACTCGGTGCTGAGGTGTCGCTTGAGGCGCATGCTCGCCACAATGCGGTCCGTTTTGGCGTCGAGCATGACATAAACCACCAGCCAGTCGCCCTGCTGCACGCCCTCTTGTTTGAGTTCTCGGATCGGCAGGAACAAGTCCTTGGCCAGCCCCCAATCGAGAAACACTCCGAGGCGGGGCGTCACGCTGACGACGCGCAGGTAGGCGAATTCACCGACCTGGGCGTCGGGGGTTTCCGTGGTGGTCACGAGCCGGTCCTCTGAATCGCGGTAGACGAACACATCAAGGGTGTCGCCGACCTTGGCGCCTTCCGGGATGAGTGCGCCTGGCAGCAGCAATTCACCCAGCGGACCCCCGTCGAGATAGAAACCGGGAGGGGCGTTTTTGAGGACGGTGAGCTGGTTGCGTTTACCAATAATAGCCATGTGGGCTCCACCGTGACGAGGTGGCGCGCGCGCGCAACCGAGGATTGCAGCCGGTGCGATTTGCGTCGTGGATCTTTGGTTCTATGAACGCACTCGTTCGCTTTTGGCTGCTTCTTCTCCTCGGTGCGGGGCTGGTGGGTTGTGCGAACATCGAGCGCCACAACCCGGTGCCCGGGCGCAGTTTTAAGGACGTGCGGCGCTTTTTCGTGCTGCGCAACCTCAAGGACAATCACGGAATCGAGCAGCGCCTGGTCCGCGCCTTGCGGGCTCGGGGCTTCGAGGTGGAGAGCGGCCCGGAGACGCTGCAGCCGGCCGCGACCCAGGTGGTGATTGGCTACGAGGACCGCTGGGCCTGGGATTTTTCCGACCATATGGTGATGCTCAAGTTGAGCGCGCGGGAGCCACAGGCTGTTTTCCCCTTCGTTTCGGTGACGTACTTGAAACAAGTCGCCTTCAGCACCGACGCGGAGGCGGTGGTCGGGCAAGTCTTGGGCGAGCTGCTGGCGAGCGGCGGGTAACGCAGCTGGTGCCGGCGCCAAATGCAGCTACCGCTCAGGTTACTCGCCCATCTGACCAGCATTCGGTTCCGATGGGCGAAAAATCCTACTCCACAATCCCTTCGCGCAACCCGGCGTGGTGGGCCGGGTCGAGTAACGTCTGCGCCAAGGCGTAGTCGCCGCGGTCGTGGTTTTTGCCGATGCCGGCATAGGCCAACGCAATCCGCCGCTGAGATTGGGCGGTGAACGTCTTCATGAGGTTTTCCACGTCTTCACGGCTGTGGCCGGGCCCGCCCTGTTTGATCAACGCGTCGGCATAAAGCGCGGTCGCCGAAATCGCGAATAGCTCCGTGCCGATGTCGACGATCCTCGCGAGCAACACTTGGCGTTTCTCCAGCTTCGGTCCGTTGAGGGCCATCGCATGAAACAACGTCCGCGCCAGCCGGCGACAGGTTCGCCCAACATAAGCTAGCGCCGGTTTACACACCGGGCTGAGGTCGGCGGGCAGGCCGCCGGAGGGCAGGAAGAGTTGCGGATACCACAGCGCATAAAACCCACCCGCTTTCATCGCCGCCGCCGCGCGTTTGCCCAGCGGTTGCCGGGAATCGAGCACGGTGCCGGCGACCTTGAGGTGCGGGTCGAGCGCCTCGCGCGCTAAAAATAAGTGCATGATCTCGGTCGAGCCTTCGAAGATCAGGTTGATGCGGCTGTCGCGCATCATGCGCTCTACCGGAACGGGGTCTTCGCCGCGATTTTTAAGCGAGGCGGCGGTTTCATAACCGCGTCCGCCGCGGATTTGCATGGTGTCGTCGACCGCCTGCCAAGCCGCCTCCGAGCCCCAGAGTTTGCACATCGCAGCCTCGAGGCGGATGTCGGCCTTGTCGCGGTCGACCAGGGCCGAGGTGAGCATGACCATAGCCTCGTTGGCAAACGTGTTGGCGGCCATGCGGGCAAGTTTGCTGGCGATCGCCTCGTGTTGGCCGACCGGCGCACCCCATTGGATGCGGCTGGCTGACCATTCACGGGCGTAACCGAGGCAGCGCTTCATGAACCCGACGCAGCCGGCCGGGATGGTCAGGCGCCCGGTGTTAAGGGTGGTGAGGGCGACCTTGAGACCGCGCCCCTCGCCGCCGACGATCGCCTCGCGCGGCACGCGCACGTTGGTGAAACGGACCACGCCGTTGTAGAGCGCGCGCAGACCCATGAAATGGCAGCGGGTGACCACCTCCACGCCGGGAGTGTTCATTTCGACGAGGAAGGCGGTGATCTGGGTGCGCGGCTTGCCGTTGACCACCTTGTCGGTCGTGCGGGCCATGACGATGATCACGCCGGCTTTGACGCCGTTGGTGCACCAGAGTTTTTCCCCGTTAATGATGAAATCTTTGCCGTCGGGGGTGGGTTCTGCCCGTGTTTCCATGCGGGCGGGGTCGGAGCCCACGCCATTTTCGGTGAGGGCGAAGGCGGAGATTTCGCCCCGGGCCACGCGCGGCAGGTACTTTTTCTTCTGCTCGGGCGTGCCGAACATTTTGAGTGGCTGGGGCACGCCAATCGACTGGTGGGCGGAGAGCAAGGCCGTGAGGTTGCCGTCCACGCTGCCCAGCAGCACGGCGGCCTTGGAGTAGTTGAGCTGGGAAAGGCCCAGGCCGCCGAATTCGGTGGGGATTTTGATGCCGAAGGCTCCCAGCCGGCCGAGTCGTTGAAGGAGCGCGTCGGGGATTTCGCCCTCGGTGTCGATGCGGTCGGAGTCCACTTCCTTTTTTAAGATGTGTTCCAGCTCGGTGAGGAAGGGGCGGCCGGCGGCGGCGTCGGCGGCAGTTTGCAGCGGGAACGGGTAGATGTGTTCGAGCGAAAAGCGGCCCATAAACAAGTCGCCGACGTAGCTGCGGTAGGTGGATTCGCTACGGGCGGACTCGGTCATTTCGAGAGCCTCGCGCTGGCCCTGCGTCATCTTGGAGGTGTCGATGTTGCTCGGGGTGTCGTCGGTGGGGTTCATGGGATTCTTGGGGGTGGGGTTAGACAGGGTGGGCGGTGGTCGGATAAAAACCGCGCTCCGACTTGGCGAGGGAGCGGAGGAGGTCGCAGGGGGCGAAGTGCGGGCCAACTTCACGAGCGAGCTGGTCAAGCCGCGCTACGATGGCGACGGTGCCCAGCGTGTCCGCATGGCGCAGCGGGCCGCCGCGAAACGGCGCCCAGCCGGTGCCCAGGATCATGCCAAAATCGACGTCTTCCGGCGCGGCCACCACGCCTTCGGCCAAACAACGGGCGGCTTCGTTAATCATGATCAACACCAGGCGGTCGACGCACTCCGCATCGGAGGAGTACCGGGTGGCGGGCGGGGGCGTAAACAAGGTGCTTAGTCCGGGGTTGGCGACCGATTTGGCGCCTTTGGCGTGCACATAAAACCCGCAGCCGGACTTTTTTCCCAGCCACCCCTTGGTGATCAGTTGGGGCAGGGTGTCGTCGGCCGGCATCGGGTTGGGCAGGCGGCGGGCGAGGTCCTGGGCGACGTGTTGGGCGACGTCGAGACCGACCTCGTCGGCCAAGCGCAGCGGCCCCATCGGCATGCCGAAGTCGAGCATCAGCCGGTCGATCTGGGCGGGCGCGTGGCCTTCGCGAAACAGCCGCACCGACTCGACCAAGTAAGGCATGAGGATGCGGTTCACCAAAAAGCCGGGCGAGTCGTTGACGATCACCGGCAGTTTGCCGATCGCCTTAGTGAATTGCAGCGCGGTGGCCAGGGTGGTCGCCGAGGTGCGCGGGCCGCGGACCAACTCGACGAGTTGCATGCGGTTAACCGGGTTGAAAAAGTGAATGCCCACCACCCGCTCGGGGTGCGAAAGCGGCGCGGCGATCGCGTCGATGGAAAGCGCCGAGGTGTTGGTGGCTAGCACGGTGTCGGCCCGGGCGTGCTTTTCGAGATCGCGGAAAATCGCCTGCTTGGCCTCGAGTTTTTCCACCGCCGCCTCGACCACCAGATCCACCCCTGTGAGCGGCACGGCGGCATAAACCGGGGTGACGCGGTTGAACCCGGCAGCGGCTTCGGCCGGTGTGAAGGCGCGTTTTTTCGCCGCCTCGGTAAACAGGGTTTCAATGGTGCGCAGACCGCGGGCGAGGGCGTCGGGGGCGACGTCCTTGAGGGTCACCGGCAGGCCGCGGGCGCTGGCCCATTGGGCGATGCCAGCGCCCATCACGCCGGCGCCGACCACCGCTACCCGGCGCACGGGCAGGGGTTCGGCAGCCACCGGGGGGGCGAGCTTTTTGGCGCGTTCTTGCAGGAAGAAAATACTCAACAGGCTGCGGCAGGCCGGGGTGCGGATGAGGTCGAGAAACGCGGTTTTTTCCAGCTCGAAGCCGGCGTCGGCGGACAGGCCGAGGGCGGCAGTGCAAACCTCAATCGCCTTGAGCGGTGCGGGGTAGTGGCCGCGGGTCTTGGCCATGACGTCGGCGCGAGCTTTGCGGGCCACGAACTGGCGGGCGATGGGCAAATGGGCCGCGCGGAAGGCGGGGGCGGGGCGTTTGCCGCGTTCGATCAATTTACGGGCGGCGGCGAGCAGGTACTCGGGGTGGGTGAGTTCGTCGAGCAGCCCGATTTTTTTGGCGGGCACGCCGGCGAGCTGGCGCCCGGTGAGGATCAGGCCGAGGGCGGCGGGCAGGCCAATCAGGGCGGGCAGACGGACCGAGCCGCCCCAGGCCGGAAGGATGCCAAGCTGGGTTTCGGGCAGGCCGATCTTGGTTTCCTTGCCATCGGAGCCGACGCGCCAGTCACAAGCCAGGGCCAATTCGCAGCCTCCGCCAAGGCAGACCCCGTGGATCGCCGCAACTGAGGGCGAGGGCAGGTGGTGCAAGCGGTTAAAAACCCGGTGGCCGAGGTCGACGATACCGCCGAGGATTTTGGGGTTGGGGTCACGCACGAACTCATGGAGGTCGGCGCCGGCCACGAAGATTTTATCCTTGGCGCTGGCGAGGATGACGCCGCGCAAGAGGGGGAGCTTTTCCAAGGCGGCGATGTGGGCGTCGAGTTCTTCCAGCGTGGCCCGGTCAAAGACGTTGGCCGTGGAACCGGCGCGGTCGAAGGTGAGCGTGCAGACGCTATCGGCATCGAGGTGGCGGGTGATATTCATGGCGGGGGTGGGGACGGGCGGGGCGGTCGAGGCGGGGTAACCATTAATCGGCACTCACGGGCACTACGCCGGAGGTGGTGGGCAGGGGAGATCAGGGAAACTGAGTGGCCATAAGGGGGTAAAACGCTTGGCGGGGTTTAGGCGGCTTCCAGCCAGAGCGCGCCGCCTTGGCCGCCGCCGATGCACAGGGAAACGAGCGCACGGCGGGCTTTGCGGCGCTGAAGTTCCAAAAGCGCGGTGAGCACAAGGCGCGCGCCGGTCGAACCGACCGGGTGGCCGAGAGCGATGCCGCCGCCGTTGACGTTGAGCTGGGCGTCGGGGATTTCACCGAGGGGTTTGTCGCGGCCGAGGTGGGCGCGGGCGTAGTCGGCCGATTTGGCGGCGGCCTGGCAGGCGAGGACCTGGGCGGCGAAGGCTTCGTTGATCTCAATCAGGTCGGCGTCGGCGAGGGCCAAACCGCAGCGCTGTTCGGCGCGGGCGATCGCGTAGACTGGGCCTAGGCCCATACGGGCGGGTTCGCATCCGGCGTAGGCGTAGTCGATTAATCGGCCGAGGGGTTTGAGCCCGGTGCGCTTGAGTCCGGCCTCGCTCATCACCAGCAGGGCGCAGGCGCCGTCGGTGACTTGAGATGCGTTGCCGGCGGTGACGGTGCCGCCGAGCCGGTCGAAGAGGGGACGGAGCTTTTGCAGGGCCTCGAGGGTTTGGGTGGCTCGCACGCCGTTATCAAGGGTAATGGAGCCGGGGGGGGTGGCCCGGGAATTGCGCGGATAAACCGGGGTGATTTCGGCCACGTGCCGTTCGCGAGCGGCCGCCGCGTGGTGGTGGGAGCGCAGGGCGAACTGGTCTTGATCGTCACGGCTGAGGCGCCAGTCGCGGGCGAGCAGTTCGGCGGTTTGACCCATGTTCAGGCCGCAGACCGGATCGGTTAGACCGAGCATTAAACTGATCTGAGGCGAGAAATCGGCCGGGCGGAAGCGCAGGAGGGCGGCGAGTCGCTGGGGGAGCGACTTGGCGCGGGCCAAGGCGGCGTATTTGCGCACGGCTCCCGCGTTATAAAGCAGCGGGTAATGGCTCATGCTTTCGGTACCTCCGACCATAAAAATGTCGCCGCGACCGGCGGCGATTTTCTCGGCCGCCTGAGTGATCGCCTCGAAACCGGAGGCGCAGTTGCGGTGCACGGTGATGGCGGGAACCTGCGCCGGGATGCCGGCGCGCAGGGCAATGACGCGGGAAACGTTAGCCGCATCGATGGGTTGCCCGACGCAGCCGAAGATCACCTCGTCGATGAGCGCAGGGTCGAGGCCGGTGGAGGCGAGCACGGCGGCGAGGGCGGTGCGGCCGAGTTCGACCGCATCGGTGGTGGCGAGGTCGGTGCCCATTTTGCAGAACGGGGTGCGGGCCCCGGCAACGATGTAGAGGGGAGTGTTCATGGGCGGGCTTCCGTTTTCGGTCGGTTGTCCACGACCTTTTGTTCCTTCAAGGCGACGCCGACCTTTTGCAGGCCGCGCATCGCCTCGGCGGTGTGGGTGATGATTTTGTTCGGGCTGATTTCAAAGTGCGCGTGCAAGAGCTCGCGCACGGTGTGGTGCAGGTGCTCTTCGTCACCGGAGGCGGAGGCGGTGACGTGGACGTTGATTTCGTCGAGATCGAGGAAGTCGTCATGGGCCTTTCGTAGCTCGATCTGCCAGGCCCCGAGACCGGGCAGGTCGTCGAGGGCGCGTTCGAGCTCGTTGAAGTCCACGATGGTGCCCTTGATTTTCTGAAAGCGCAGGGCGTGGACATCGGAAACTCGGGAAATGTTGCCCACCAGGCGCGGCATGCGCCGGCCGCAACACGGGCACGGTTCCCAGCTGAGGCCGTGTTCGCAGCGGTCGCCGGTGCGGTAACGCAAGACGACCGTCCCACGCTGGTCGAGAGGGGTCCAGACGATCTCCCCGCCTTGGCCGTCGGGCATGACCTGGCCGGTTTCCGGGTCGATGATTTCGACGATGCCCTGGTCGGCATACAGGTGGTAACCGGGAGGCGGGGTGCCGGGGGTGATCGGGCATTCGCTCCAGGCGAATTTGGCCTCGGTGAAGCCGTAGGTAGCCATCACCTTTACCCCGGGCGAGCCGACTTGGGCGCAGAGCTCGCCGAGCTTGCGGCGGGTGCCGGCCGGGACCTTGTCACCGCCGAGTACGAGCAGGCGTATGCCCGGTAACTCGATGTGCTGCTCAACGGCTTGCTGGAGGACATGGTAAAGGAAAGTCGGCATGCCGACGAGCACCTGGGGCTTGAGCTTGAGGACGGCGCGGATGTTGCCCTCGGTGCCCATCACACGACCGCCGCCGGTGGACAGGGAAAACACGTTCCGGTCCACGCCCGCGTAATACATGTACCAAAACGCCAGGTGGGGGGCGAAGGGGAACATGTTGATCATGCGCTCGTCAGGTTGCACCCCGCCAAGCTGGACGATCCGGCCGCTGCCCAGGCCCATTTTCGCGATGTCATGTTGGGTGTATAAAAACGGCACCGGCTCGGTGGAGCGACCGGTGGTGCTAGTCATGAAAATTGGCCGCCATTCCCGGTCGAGCTCGCCGCGCACCTGCTCGCGTCCCTTGAGTAAGGCCCGCAGGACGGTTGCGGGCCGGCGGGCGAGCACCTTGGGGTCGGGCTTGAGCACGAAGTCGAGCGTGCGCCGGGGGTGTTCCGGTGTGGGCAGAAGGTCCTCCTTTGAGGTGAAAGGGATTTTCTGCAGGTCGGCCACACTGCGGATATCCTCGGCTGAGAGTCCGTTGGCTTTAAATAGGCGCTGGTATTGAACCGAGAAAGGCAGCACTGAATCGCGCAGGTAGCGGTGGAGCTGCCGACCCTGCGCGGCGATGGTTTTTTCCCGATCGAGGTTCTGCCAGGAGTCCTTGACGGGGAATGCAGACATGGGGATTTGGGGGTTAGCCGTTACGCGGCGGTTTTTGTTCTGGTCAGGGTTGGCTTAAGGGCGAGAAAGGCGGCGATCTCGTCGAGACGGTTTGCGCAGTCGTTTTCACCCACCGCGATCATCCTTCGAATGTAGCCGTGTTCGAACAGGAGAGTCGCCAGCATATCGGAACGCCGGGCTTCGCGCGTCCCAAGGCCGCGGGTGGCAAAGCGAAAGGTGGCAGGCAGCCGCGATTCGTATTCGTTTGCCAGTAGGCTTAGGTCAATTGAGGGGCGGATGAGCAACAATTGCACGGGTTGAAGCCCCGTGTCCTGAGGGTGGCTGTGGGCTTCGAGCAGGCTGTTGACGCGGCGGGTGTTGAGCGCGTCGTAGTCAAGCATGTCCAAAAAAATGGCGTCCAGCATCAGGCCGATCAGAGTGGCCGGAGAGGGGTATTCGTGCGGAGACTGGCTGAGCGTACTTGGGGTAATGATCCCGGTGTATTGGGTGGAGATGGCGATCATCCGGTTGGCCCCGAGGTGCATGGCCGGGGAAAGCGGCGAGGTGAGGCGAACGCCGCCATCGCCGTGCCAGTCGTTGCCGATCTGGCCGGCGGGAAAGAATAGCGGCAGGGCGCTCGACGCCATGATGTGGTCAATGGTGATGCGATCTTGGATGCTCCGCCGTCCCGGTCTTTCCCAGTCACTCAGGTTTGAACCCTGAATCCACGTGTTGGATTCTCCGTTAGTGTAGTTTGTGGTGGTCAGGCCCAGCGCACTGAGCCGTCCGGTGCGGATGTTTTCCTCGATGCCGGGCAGATGCCCGTCCTTTGCATTCAAGGCATGTTCCAGGAACCGGCGCAACGGGGTGTTATCAACCATGCCTCGGGCTGGGGGCGACAGGTACATGCCCCCGGAAACCAAACGCAGGGCCCATTTCAACATGATTGAAGTTAGTGCCGGCAGGTCCGTGCGAAAAACCTGATCGATAGTCAGGCCTTCCCACAGGGTAACGAGCCGGTTCATCGCTTCGGGAAATGGATCGGCTGCATTCGCCAAGTGGGCCGCATTTATCGCTCCGGCGGAAACCCCAGTCAAAACGGGGAAATTTAGTTCGGGGAAATAACGGGACATCTGGCGGAGAAAGCCCACCTGAAAGGCTGCTCGTGCGCCACCTCCAGCCAAGACCAAGGCGAGTTTACCGCTATCAGGTGCCGTAAAGGCTCCCTGCTCCAACCGGGGCGGTGTGTGTAGCGATGAACGATAAACGGATCCAGCCACAGCTCTTCTTATCGGCTCAAAGAGCAATTAATTAAGGCCATAATTTGGAATAACCCGGGTTAACATACATCAAAAACGGAAACAATTCTTAACCAAAGTTTTAAAATAAAATCTGAGTGGATTTGGTCAGCCATCATCCCCTTTTTTCGGGCTTTTTGATGCTCTGCTGTTGTCGGTTGCGGGTGATTCCACGTTCTAACAAATCGATTACGTCATTTTTATAGCCCAGCCTGTCCGGTGCGTGGCATGCGTTTGGCTTTTAGGTCCTCGTTACTCGTTGTGAGTACGAGCGGAGTTGCTTCGCTTCAAAGGGAGCGCGTGAGCTGGGCACAAAAAAGCCGCCGGGTGGAGTCGGCGGCTTTGGGGTGGGGGGGAAGGCGCGTGCTTTAGCGGCCGGACTTCTTCGCCTTAAGGCGTTCGCCGGTGTTCAGCAGGCGTTTGCGCAGACGCAGGCTCTTCGGGGTAACCTCGAGGAGCTCGTCCGAAGCGATGTACTCGAGCGCGCGCTCGAGGGACATCTTGGCGGCGGGGATCAGGCCAGTGGCCACGCCCGAACCCTGTGAACGGAAGTTCGTAAGGGCCTTTTCGCGCACGGCATTGCAGGAGATGTCTTCGTTGCGAGGATTCTCACCGACGATCATGCCTTCGTAAACCTGCTCGCCGGGCCCGATGAACAGCTTGCCGCGCTCCTGGACCATCAAAAGGGCGTAGGTGGTGGTTTCGCCGGCTTCGGTCGCCGTGATCACCCCGGTCATACGGGTGAGCACTTCACCCGCATACGGGCCGTACTCCTTGAATAAGTGGCTGGTGATACCGCGGCCGCTGGTAGCGTTGATCACATCGATTTCCAAACCGATCAAACCACGGGTGGTGATGGTGGCCTCGATCATGGTGGTGGTGACCAACTTTTCCATGTTGGTGAGCAGGCCCTTGCGGTTGGCAAGGTTCTGCATGATCGAACCGACGCACTCGTCGGGCACTTCGATCCAAACCGTCTCGTATGGCTCGTGGCGGGCACCATCGACGGTCTTTTCGATCACGGTCGGGCGGGAAACGAGTAACTCGAAACCCTCGCGACGCATGGTCTCGACGAGCACGGCTACCTGCATGGTGCCGCGTGCCTTGACGTTGAATACACCGGCGCGATCAGCGTCCTCAATATAGATGGAAACGTTGGTCTTCAGCTCACGCATGAGGCGCTCGCGGATCTGGCGCGAGGTAACCAGTTTGCCTTCTTGGCCGACCAGCGGGCCGTCGTTTACGGAGAACTGCATCTCCAGCGTGGGCGGGTCGATCTGAGTGAAGGGCAGGGCGTGGCCGTCTTCGCGCACGTCCAAGGTGTCGCCGATGTCGACGTCCTCAAAGCCTGCCAGACCGATGATGTTACCGGCATGGGCAGATTCGACTTCGCGCTGACCGAGCCCCGTGAACTCAAAAATCTTGGTCACCTTGGAACGGACCTTTTTGCCGTCTTCGTTGTGGCGGATAACGAACATCGGGTCGCCGACCTTGATGGTGCCGGCGAGGATCTTACCGACAGCGATACGGCCGACGTAGTCAGACCAATCGATGTTGGAAACGAGCATGTGGAAGGGCTCGTCGGGCTTAGCAAAAGGAGGTGGGACGTGGTCGATGATAGTCTGGAAGAGGGGCGTCATGTCCTTCTTCTCTTCGCCGAGCTTGTACATCATATAGCCATCGCGGCCGGAGCCGTAAACGACGGGGGCGTCGAACTGTTCCTCGGTTGCTTCGAGTTCCATGAGGAGCTCAAGGACCTTGTCGTACATCTTGGCCGGATCCGCATTGGGGCGGTCGATCTTGTTGATAACGATAACAACCTTGAGGCCGTGGGCGAGGGCCTTGCGGAGCACGAAGCGGGTTTGCGCCTGGGGCCCGTCATAGGCATCGATCACGAGGAGAACGCCGTCCACCATGCGGAGGGCGCGCTCGACCTCGCCGCCGAAGTCGGCGTGGCCTGGCGTGTCGAGAATGTTAACGATCTTCCCCTTCCAGTGGACGGAGGTGTTCTTTGCCTTGATGGTGATGCCCTTTTCCTTTTCGAGGTCCATGGAGTCCATGGCTCGGACTTCAACGGCTTGATTAGCACGATAGACGCCACCCTCTTTGAGGAGCTGGTCCACCAGGGTGGTTTTACCGTGGTCAACGTGGGCGATGATGGCGATGTTGCGGATGTTCTGGTTCATAAACTCGGGAGGCGTTCTTCTGTGAAAAAAGGAAAACCGTGCGAGGCGGTTTCGGCATTGGCAAGGACTAAGCTGGGTCGTGACGAAAACGTTTCGCGGGCAAGAGGGTTAGTGCATGATGCGTTCGCGGCGAACTCTCCTCCAGCGGGACTTCAGGGGTGTTCATTGCGTTAATACCGGCACTGGCCCGTCCGAGGCTTAGGGCCTTGGCCGGGCAGGCTAGTCCAACCAGGGGGTTATTTTTCGATGCGGGGAATCGCGCTCAGCAGGGTGCGCGTGTACCCATGCTGCGGGTTGTCCATGACCTCCAGGGTCGGCCCCATCTCGACGATTTTCCCCCGGTACATCACCGCGATCCGGTCGGAGATGTGCTTCACCACCGACAAATCGTGCGAGATGAAAATCAGCGTCAGATCGAGGCGGTGGACCAGATCCGCCAGCAGGTTGAGAATCTGCGCCTG
>JBILBW010000246.1:0-9918 GCA_044353465.1 Rariglobus sp.
GTGGTGTGAGAGGTTTATCCGACTCTCATGCCTCTGCCTTGTGGGCGGTTAATTTCATGCTGCTTTCTGCTAGTCATGGCGCTGCGGGTGTAAATTTTCAAAGTGGCTACTCCGAATCGAAATCGAGCTACAGTCCTTTTTACTCAAATGAGGTAGTCTATACTGTTGGAGGAAGGCCTGTAAAAAAACGAGTTGTTGCGCAAATAAATCCAACTTTTTTTGCAATGTATGCCATGTCGAAAGCGCTTGATGCAGGGTCTTTGGTGGGTGAGTCCGGCGTTACTAGCCCTGTGTATATAAAAAATCTGAAGGTGGCTCCGGCGCTCGCCAATTCAGAGTTTACCATAGATTCCTATGCAAAGCCCAATCCTTTGGCCACCGGTAGGAAACTTAACTTTGATGCTTTCCAAATAAAACATGCCAATTCAAGGGTTGTTGTTTTGGTGAATAACGAAGAGAAGACGTCAGTGGGTTTTAACTACGGGGCTTTTGGTTCTAGCTTCACTCTTTTAAAACTCGCTCCTGCTGTTGGGTGCTCTTTATCATCTAGCAATAATTCTGCGCGATTAGCTACAACCATAAATGATATCGTTTTCCCGCGGGACCTGCTGGCATTTAAGCGGGAAATGATCAACGGTGGCGGTTTTGTTGAGGGTCGATCCAGTGGGTCAAGCATTATTAATGTTCCGCCTGGCTCAGCTTATTTCCTTAAATTTGATTCAAGTTTGCCGGTGCCTCCTCGGATTGCGCCTAGCGTAATTTCGACAAATAATAATCAAGTCAGCATTGGTTTTGCGCCAACCCTAGGATTTAGCATTTACACCTGGCCCATCAGCAGTACCAAATGGGCAAATCTCGGCACGTCTTTGAACAGGTTTTTACCTAAGGTAAGCAACTATTCTCTATTAGGTAATTCCGGAATCTTGTTTAATGGGTTAAATGATGTTGATGCTCAAGGTATTTTCGGCCTCGGCACCTCACCCTATGGCGTAAAAGATAAATTTGCGCCTTTAAAGGGGACCGGACCAGCCTTCATCCCTAATATTGTTTCGGATGGTAATCTCACCCCGGCTGCAAAATTTACTCTCACTCCGGGCTTCTTCCATTCCCTAAACATCAGTTTGTTGCCACCCACAGCAGCCCAAGGTTTGGCAACGCCAGTTGTTTTTAGTGGTAAGGGCACGGTTAATCTCAATGCCAGGAATAACTTGGGTGGACCGATTGTCGTTAGGGATGGTGCTACGCTCAAGTTAGCCGACTCCAAATTGGACTTTTTTAGAAGTACCAGCAGCTCCGGAGGAAGTACCAATACTGGTATTCGAAACCCCGAGTTCTTACTCGGTGGTGGCGGAATAGTTCTTGGTGTTGAGGGCGGCCAAAATGATCAAGGGGGGGTGTTGGATTTGAATACGTGGCCCCGAATTTACAAGAGTATTGTTGTCAAAGGGCGGGGTAATGTGATTAAAAACGGTGGGTTGTCGCCGGGGACAATTCTAGTTCTTGAGACTGGCGCGGAGTTAACGCTCAAAGATGTTAAGGGTTCAGGAAAGCTCCAGGGTGATGCAAGTTCTTTGGTTGTTGTACAAGGAGACGTTGAGTTGTCTACGATTACTGCTTTTAAGGGTGTTTTTAAAGCGACTCCCCAAACGGATAAAGCAGGCAGGTATAAATCCCTTAAAGTTACCGGTGATTTGAACTATAGTCAAAAATTTCGTTTCCACGAAATGTTTGCTGCCAAAGAGGTGTCCGCTCTGCCTTCATATTTAGAGGCTAAAGTTTTGGCCGATCCGTTGTCTAATCCAAATGGCAAAGGTCCCAGTTTGGTCACCTTCTCAGGGAAGCTTATGAATCCAGATGGTAGTGAAGGCCCCCTTCCACCGGCTAACGACGGCACGATCAGTGCCGACATGGAAGCACTAAGTTGGGGGGGGCAACGGCTTGGTATCTCACTTGTGGTTAATGGTGCTGTTATTCTTTTTCCGCAAAGGTCGATGGTTTCGAATGGTTTGACTACACTTGCAAGTAATGACTATCGAATTACGTGCCAGTTGTATGGTACGGGGGAGCTGTATGGTATGTTGTATAAGGGAGGCGATCCGATTGCTTTTTTTCAAATTTACCGCAAATTCGGCAACTAAAGTTCTGTAGTTTATCTTAGTGTCTATACGCGGTCCCTGTGGGGAAGATATCACCGGGACCGTTTTTTATTTTTTCATCGTCACCCCCTTGTTTCAAGGTGGTGGCGTTTTTTTTGTCTAAGCAACACCTTCGCGTGGCCACGTGAACGGCGACTGCGCATCACTGGAGCGATTGGATAAAGTATTCAGCTGTTGGTGTTAAAACTTCCTTGAGTCGTTCGCTTCTATACCCGCCTGCAAGCGGGGACGGCGGGGGCCAGGTCGTGCGCTTCACTCGGCGCCGCGCCTGTGCCGGATGACCCCAAGGAACGTCAACACCCCATAGGCACTCCTTGCACAAGGACTATACTTCCGCAGTCGAACCACCTGCGGCCCACCGATACCCGCCCGCTACCTATGAATCTGCCGTATAAAACAGCCCCGTTCCGCCCTTTGCCCACTACCGGGCTTTACTTCCTCATCGGTGCACTTGCCCTTGTCCTTTGGTGGGCGTTTTACACCCACCTCGCCGCCGCCGCTCACTGGTTCACCACCGAGGCGCTCGGGCTCACCGACGGCACGCACCTCGCCTGCGCAATTGAGTTTTTTGTCTTCGAAGTGCCCAAAGTGCTCCTGCTGCTTACCCTGATCGTCTTCGCGGTCGGTGTAATCCGATCGTTTTTTACCCCCGAGCGCACTCGTGCCTTGCTGTCAGGCAAAAAACGCACGTTCACCGGCAATGTGTTGGCGGGGTTTCTCGGGGTGGTCACTCCGTTTTGCTCCTGCTCGGCCGTGCCGCTCTTTATTGGCTTCGTCACAACCGGGGTCCCCCTCGGTGTCACTTTTTCGTTTCTAATTTCAGCTCCCATGGTCAACGAGATCGCCCTCGTCCTCTTGTTGAGTCTGTTCGGTTGGAAAGTCGCTGCGATCTATCTCACCACCGGGCTTCTGATCGCCATCGTTTCCGGTTGGATCATCGGTCGGCTCAAGCTAGAAAATCACGTCGAAGAATGGGTTTACGCCACCAAGACCGGCTTAGGCGGCGGAACCTGCGCCACGGGCGGAAATTGCGGAGCGGCTAGGCCGCTGAACTGCGCCGCCCGCGTCGCCGCCGGAAGCGAAGCGGTGGGCGATATCGTCGGGTGCGTTTGGCTCTATGTCGTCGCCGGAATTGCGGTGGGCGCGGGCATACATGGCTACGTGCCAACCAACGCGATGGCCGCGATTATGGGTAAAGACGTCTGGTGGTCCGTGCCGCTTTCGGTGCTCATCGGTGTGCCCATGTACGCCAACGCGGCCGGCATTATCCCGGTGGTCCAGGCGCTGCTGGGCAAGGGTGCGGCTCTCGGCGCCGTGCTCGCCTTCATGATGTCGGTGATTGGCCTCTCGCTGCCCGAACTGATTATCTTGCGCAAAGTTCTCAAGCCTCGGCTCATTGCGGTCTTCGTCGGGGTGGTGGCCACCGGCATCGTCCTCGTCGGCTACCTGTTTAACGCTTTGCTCTAATTTGCACCCTGAGCAGAAGCCCCGCTCTCCGCTCAAATTCAGGCCAAAAAAGTAACCTCATGAATAAAATCCAGATCCTCGGCACTGGTTGCGCTAAATGTAAAAAACTCGCCGAGGTGGCCGAAGCCGCCGCCCAGTCACTCGGGGCGCCCTACGAAATCGAAAAGGTTACCGAGATCGCCCGCATCATGAATTTTGGGGTGCTGTCCACCCCAACCCTCGTGGTGGACGGCGTGGTCAAGTCAGTCGGCCGCCTGCCCTCCCTTGAAGAAGCAAAAACTTTGCTCGTTTAACGAACGAGCAACCGACCGGAACCCGACTGGTTCTTACTTTCTTCGCGCACAGTGACAAGGGCGACAACGGCTCGTGGGAGTAATGGTTTAGAAAAAAACCAAAAGGGGAAATTTTGAAAACCCGACCAGGGTTTTTCCATGTACCGACACGGGTCCTGCGCCCGCGGCCCTGTACTCAGTTCTTGGGTTTTAACTTTCCGTTTCTATTAACGAGTCTAAAAAGCGATTGAAGATTTTTCAGGGGCCTAAGTTATTTCAATTAAGAAGGTTTTACATATAGCTTCATTTAATTAGACTTTACCAACCCAAACGACTCAGTCGTCCCACTACGTGCCCCGGTGTCCGGGCGGATCGAAATCACCGAGCGTTCTTGCGCCGGGATTGGAATGTCTAAAGAATTCCAGCTGTATGTTTTAAATCATATTCAACGGTTCTTCGACGATTTCAATGGGTGAAAAGTCAAACAACGAACGAGGAAACGGGTGGGTGTCACAGAGCCTAGCCGGTCGCAGCGCGGCAGCGCGAAGATGGCCTATCCAGCAGGATTGGCCCCAACGGGGGGTGACTGAGGCGGGTGCCCCTGTGGGCGGCCGAAGAAACAACGCCTACAAAGAGAGCACCGAGTTCGATCCGCAGCAGCAGGAAAATCGTTAATATCAATACGCGGAAGGAGTAAGTAACCCAGACGGAAGGGAGTTCGAATGCTTCAGAACCCACGAAGTCTATGAGGTCTTCATGTCTTCAAACTCTGTGTCGGCGCTCCGGCTCGGCTGCTCTGTGATACACTCCTGCGGTCTGTTTTTCTACCTCGCAATCAACCGGAAACTTCAAAGAGCCTATTCAACGTCCAAATTCAGCGTTGGCCTTAGTTTGCCGGGCCGTCTCCCGGGTTAGCCTTCTGCAAGTACTTACTCGGGTAGTCGTTTTGCTTCCAGCTGGTCGAAACGAGTCGATGGCACTTTGCTATAATGGTTCGGAATTCTTTTTTTTCCGAAAAACTTTGTAAGGCTTCTGGTAAAATTACTTGAAGAAGTACTAGTCGCTAGTGCTATAATTGGAATATTTCACTCGTTGGGTTTTTTGTGATTGATGTAAGGAAAATCCTTAACCCATGAAAAGTAAACCGTTTCTTTGTGTCGTATTTTCCCTTTTTACCTTCTTGCCAGTGGTTTCCTGGGGACTTTCAGCCCAAACGTATGATTCCACTTGGCCCAAAGATGCGATAATTCAGCCGTCTTCTTTTGTTGAAGTTAAGTACAAAAGAAATCCGAACTCTGGTTTATTTGCCAGAACCGGGTTGGTTTTTGATAGCAAGCAAGTGGTGCTTAATTATGACACTAAGGGGCAGGCTTTGACCGGTTACAATGAATTCGCGGTAATTCCACCGTTGAAATCAAACTACCAGAAGCCGATTAATGCCGCAGGTAATATAGTTGTGGAGGGAACTTATATTGCGGATGGCGCACAGAAATTATCTATTTCTCTGGCTGGCGCCAATTTAAAGACTTTACGTTATCCGAGTGTTCATGTTCCTACAACTGTAACGCCTGAAGAAGTTTACGATGGATTTAATTTTACCTCGAGCAACAATACCGTTCAGTCGGTCTTGGAGGGCGCCAACACTAGCCCCTTATGGGTTTATGCTTACGGTGTTGCAGCGGTCAATGATCCCAAAGTGCGCCTTGTTTGGCCGGGGACATTCGGAAAATACTATCGTGTCACTGCCCGAGCACAATATAGTGATGGTTCTTTTAAGGAAAGTAACAATGTGTCCGATGTTTATTTTGATGGAGTTCGATCTGGTTTTTGTGCCCTCAATTACTCTTGTGATTTTAGCCCAAATTCATCCCCGCCAAGTAAGGTAACCTATATCGTTAAGGAGCTGAATTCCGTTGGGGATGTTTCCGCTTGGTGGTCTAAAGTAATTAATTGTAACGAGGCGTTGCCATCGGCAGTAAAAGACCGAGGTGGGTTCGAATCCAAAACCGCTATTGATGATTTTACATGCACCATCGAAAACGACCGGGCGAATTTGACGGTTCGTGCCTCTTTGCCTGCGCAAAGCTCAAAAAGTTATAAGGTTAGGTTTTTTCGTTCTACCCAGCCGGCTTTTGTTAAGCAAAATATTTTGGAGCTGGCTGGTTTTGATAAAGTTGACAGTGAAATTATGTTAACGACCAGAGACCAATATGTGAATGGTAGGGATGGATTACAAGTGGATCAAGGAGGGGTTGAATCAGATATGGTTAAGGTGCTCAAGACTCACGTGGATAATTTTCCTCTTGAACCCGGTAGAACCTATTACTACCGGGCTATACTTACCGCTTATGATGTCTCAACAGGTGCGGATCCCGTCGTAAGGGTTTACGGCGAAAATCTGATTGCCACAAACGTCTCCAGTCGGACCCCCGTGAATGTGGTTGCTGTGTCGATTGAAGATACAGACTTGAGCGGGTTAGGTCGTGAGATTAGAAATAAACAGGCCTTTGTTGGATTCGCCTTTGACCGTGATTTAGTTGTCAAAGATGGATTATCTGATCGTAATCGTTGGTTTGCGACAGAAGCCGGCACGAATGTCGTATTTAATGATCTTTTGTCCCTTTTGGGGAATAAAACCAACATTAGGGTAGGGGGTAAATTTACCGATCACTTCCAAGGATCAGTCGATGAAAATCGATCATTAAGCAATGCAAGCGTAACGGCATTTCTGGAGACGATTAAACTTAATGGTGGCGGTAGTTTTGGTCTCCCGACGGTCAGACTTAAAGTACTCAACCCTGATACACGGGAGGAAAGTGACCTCAAAACAGAGGATAACGATAGTTACATTAGCAGAATTACAAAAGAAGTAAAAATTGTTACAGACCTTAAATCTGCCGATTTTACTCATAGCTTATTGAAGTGGGAATTGGGTAACGAACCCGATTGGCAAGTTCAAGAGAGCGGCTATGGAAATATTTTAGATTTTCCAAATGACTACGGAGAGTATAAAAACGA
Organism: Rariglobus sp.; assembly: GCA_044353465.1. Classification (GTDB taxonomy): domain Bacteria; phylum Verrucomicrobiota; class Verrucomicrobiia; order Opitutales; family Opitutaceae; genus Rariglobus. Next base: position 6,914 of record JBILBW010000246.1, read on the forward strand.
TATTTCCTTAGTTAAAACGGCAATTGGAAAAATGACTGATTCTTATGGAGCTAGGCTCCAGCACCCTTTTGTAGGTCCTTCGAGTGCTTCTCACGATGAGAAGTCTCTCCATGATTGGACGTTGCGGGCTCCGCGCGATTGGGAGCTCAGTGAAACAACACTCCATTACTATTGGAGGAATTCCCAGCATTTTGCGTACCTTACCACGGCTAATTTACTTAGTGCCGATCCTTCTCTGCACAATGCTTTATCAGCTCTAGAGCAAACTGGGGGTAAGTTCAGGTTTAACGAAGCGGCAACCGGTTTTTCTGGTGGGGCAAGAGGTTTCGCCGACACTCATGCCTCTGGGCTGTGGGCGGTTAATTTCATGCTCCTTTCGGCTAGTTATGGCGCCGAGGGTATCAATTTTCAAAGTGGGTACACTCCAGGCACCGGGTTCAACACAAGAGCATCGATCTACAGTCCTTTTTATTCGGAGGATAAGTCCATTATCGAAGTAGGTGTATCTGGGAAGAAGCGCTATGTTACGCAAATAAACCCAACTTTTTTAGCAATGTACGCCATCTCTAAAGCGCTGACTCCTTCCAACGACTCTCAAAGGGTTTTTATTAAAAAATTAAATGTGGTTCCGGTTACTGCAGGGTACAGCATTGCTTCCTATTCTAAGCCCAATCCTTCGGCAACAGGAAAGAAACTGAACTTTGACACCTACAAAATAAGTCATAACGATTCAGACGTTCTTGTTTTGGTGAACAACGAAGAGCTCACAACTGTGTCTTGTGACATCGGTTCCTTTGGATCAAGCTATACCCTTATGAAATTAACCCCGACGCTTGGTTGCTCTTTGTCCTCCAAGACTACCCCTCAGTCTTTAGCCTCAAAAATAAATGATATCGATTATGTACACGTTGATGGAAGGGTCTCGAAACAATTTATAAATAATATCCATATCAGCGGCGGTTTTGGTGCCCCATTATCCAGGACATCAATCCTAAGCGTTCCCCCGGGATCTGCTTATTTCTTGAAATTCGCAACTGACGGTAAAAGATCCGAACCCACTTCAGATCCAATTTCCGCTATTTTTACCGATAATGTAAAATTCAGTTTTGCGGATTACACCCCGGAGTTCTCCATTTACGTTAATAAACCCGGTATTCAGAATGCGGGTAGTTCGAATGCAGATAGTGCGTTGAACGTCACTAGTGATCTGCGTTCAAAGATAACAAAGTACACCCTTCTTTATAACGAAGGAATATTATTCAATGGATTTAATAAGCTCGAAACCCAGCGTTTTTGCGGTTCTGGTGAGCCGTTTGGAGTTAAACAGGGCTCAAGTTTTTTTGCACCTTTGAAAGGAACAGGGGCCGCATTTGTCCCTAATGTTGTTACCACCGGTCAAAATTCTATTGCAGAATTTAGGCTAAACTCGGGTGTCCCCCACTTCATTAACCTCGTTTTGTTGCCACCCTTTGCACGCCAAAACATGCGCACTCCAGTTAGTTTTAGTGGCAAGGGTACGGTCAGATTAAATGCCAGAAATAATTTAAAAGGCGGGATTATAGTCAAGGACGGTGCTACGCTTATGGTCGCCTCCCCGGCTTTGAATTTTTTTAGCAGTAATGTCACAAACGCCACCCCAATTTTAATTCGTAATCCTGAATTCTACCTTGGCGACGGTAATATAGTGCTTGGTGTTACCGGTGGTCAAGCTGACCAAGGAGGTGTATTGGATTTAAATAAGTGGCCAGCTTTTAACAAAGTAATTGTGGTCAAAGGGCTAGGCAATGTGATCCAAAATGGTGGGTTATCGCCTTCTGCAGTTATCGTTCTGGAGGAAAATGCCCAGTTGACGCTTAATAATGTGATTGGGTCTGGAAGTCTCTCCGGAGGGGGCGGCTCTGAAATTATTTATCAGGGGAAAGTTGAGTTATCAAGTGTTTCGGCGTTCATTGGGACTACTTTTACCCCATATAATCAGGTTGATGCTCTTAATAGAGGTGTTTCTCTTAGCATTAAAGGGACTTTGACGGTAAAACAAAGGAATATGTTTGATAGGATGAAAACAGTGGCTGGTTTAGTTAAAGGCCAGTCACCTGTATATGTTCCTGCTCAGGTTTTGCCTCAAGTGGCAGCTCCTTCAGTGGCAGTTTCCCCAGTTGCAAATTCTCAGACAATCACCTACGCTGGAACACTTCTTGTGCCTGATGGTAGCGTAGATTTTCCTTCGCCTGGAGGCGGTACTTTTACTGCGACGTACAATAAGAGGACTCGTCAATTAGATATAAGTTGTACTCTTGGTGCTGGTGGCGTAACATTCCCGGGTTCCACTGTACCCACTTCTTGGGCGGGTACGGTTTCTAGTGGTCGCTATCAAATTACGTACGAACTGAGAACTATTGAGTCGTCGCTCATTCTGATTGGGTTGCTAAAAATAGGCGGCAATCACTTTGCGTCTTTCTATTTAGATCCATCTCCGTAATGTTGCATATTTAGCACAATCTTCTGTACGCAATCCCTGTGGAGATAATATCACGGGGATCGTTTCTCTCCCTGATCGTCACCGCCTTGCCTAAAGGTGGTGGCGGTCTTTTTTTTGGCCCAGCAACTCCCTGGCATGGGTCAAGGACAAGAGCCTGCCCTTTACTGGGGCGATGGGAAATCATTCGAAAGCGTCTGGTCCCGACTCCGAATGAGGCACAGCGCAGAACCGCTACGGGGTCACAATGGTAACCATTCCGACCTAGCAGAGGGCGATTTTGGGTTTCCTGTATTAATCCAATGCCAACAGTTTGATGAAAGAATTTTAAGCCAAACGACATGACTCCGTCGTTCCGTTACACCCTGAACGCGGTCGCCCGCCGGCCTTCACCGTAACGTAGTCGGCACTGAATAATTCATAACCACAACACTATTAATTACTTGAGGTTTTTATTGGACCCTGTTTTTCAGGCTAAGTTTAACCAAACCAACAAAAACTGGAAAAAACAGATGAAGCCAAAAGCCAC
>JBILBW010000223.1:0-3084 GCA_044353465.1 Rariglobus sp.
ACACGGCACCTTGGTACCGTCCGGCCATCGCAGCCAGACGGTCACGCTTTGCCCTATCAGGTCGTCCTCCACCTTGGTCACTTCCCATGGCTCTCAGGCAGCAACAGCAACCGCCGGTAATGTTCATTCACACTTATGCTCTTTTTTTATCCCCTTTTGAGTCCTTCACCCACAGTAAAACGGGAAGAACCGACGGCTGGGACATCCCCTACAAGATGGGCTTGATACTTTTGTTTATGGGCTCAGCTCGGTTCGATAGTTTCGGGGTAACCACAAAGCCCCTGCCTCTTAGATTCCTTTGCCGGACTTTAGATTTGCGGTACGGGCCCCGGCTGCGCTTTGGTAACAAACTTTTCACCATGAAACGCACCCATCATTGCGGCCAACTCACCCCGACAGATCTTAACGCCAGCGTTTCGCTCCTTGGCTGGGTGGACTCCATCCGCGACCACGGCGGCATCCTTTTCATCGATCTGCGTGACCGTAAAGGCATCACCCAAGTCAAGTTCGACCCCCAGGTGAGCCCGGAGCTCGCTGCCCACGCCTCCCACCTCAAGCCCGAATCCGTCATTGGCGTGGACGGCACTGTGGTTGCCCGACCCGAGGGCACCGTCAACAAGACCCTGCCCACCGGTGGCATCGAGGTGGATGCCTCCTCCCTGGCGATCCACAACATCTCCGACACCCCCCCGTTCCCGCTCGACGACATCGGCGGCGACAAGGTCAACGAGGACCTCCGCCTCACCTACCGCTACCTCGACTTGCGCCGCCCCAAGATGCGGAAAAACCTCCAGGTGCGCCACCGCGCCGCCAAGTCGATCCGCGACTACTTCGACTCCCAGGAGTTCATCGAGGTGGAAACCCCCGCGCTTTTCAAATCCACCCCCGAGGGCGCCCGCGAATACCTCGTGCCTTCACGCATCCACCCCGGCGAGTTCTACGCCCTCTCCCAGTCGCCCCAGCAGTTTAAGCAAATCCTGATGGTCGCCGGCGTGGAGCGTTACTTCCAGATCGCCCGCTGTTTCCGCGACGAGGACCTGCGCTCCGACCGTCAGATGGAGTTCACCCAAGTTGACGTCGAGGCCTCCTTCATCACCCGCGAAGACGTCTATCGCCTTTTCGAAGGCATGATCACCAAGGTCTGGAAGGACGTGCTCGACATCACCCTCGCCGCCCCCTTCCTGCGCATGCCCTACGTCGATGCGATGAACCGCTTCGGGGTGGACAAACCCGACCTGCGTTTCGGCATGGAACTGAGCGACCTCTCGCCCATCTTCAAAGACTCGGCCTTCAAGGTATTCCAGGCCACAGTGGCCGGCGGCGGCGTGATCAAGGCCTTCAACGCCAAGGGCATGGCCGACCTCACCCAAGGCGAGCTCAAGGCCCTCGAAGACATCGCCAAGTCCCTCGGCGCCAAAGGTCTCGCCTTCATCAAAGCCGAAAAAGGCGAATGGAAGTCACCGATCGTAAAGTTCTTCTCCGAGGCCGAAAAGGCCGCCCTCACCGCCCAACTCGCGATCGAAGAGGGCGACATGGTTTTCTTCGCCGCCGCACCCTGGGAAAAGGCCTGCGCCATCCTCGGCCGCATCCGCCTGGAGGCTGCCCAACTGCTGGTCAAACGCGGCAAACTCTCCATCCGTCCCGACGACTGGAAGTTTCTTTGGGTCATCGATTTCCCGCTCATGTCTTACGACGAGGAGCGCGGCGGTTACGCGGCCACCCACCATCCGTTCACCGCCCCGGTGCCCGAGGACGCGGCCTACCTCGACACCGACCCGAAGCGGGTGCGCGGTCAGCATTACGATTTGGTCTTGAACGGCATGGAGCTGGGTGGTGGTTCGATCCGCATCCACCAGCCCGCGCTCCAAAAGAAGGTGTTTGAAGACGTGCTCAAGATCCCCGCCGACGTAGTGGAGAGCCGTTTTGGCTACATGTTAAAGGCCTTCAGTTTTGGTGCGCCTCCTCATGGCGGCATTGCTTTCGGCTTGGATCGCATGGTGGCTCTGCTTTGTGGCACCACCAGTATCCGCGACGTGATTGCCTTCCCCAAGACGCAACGCGGTCAGGACCTCATGGCGCAAAGCCCCACCCCGGTCACCGCCAAGCAGCTCAAAGAGTTGCACATTCAGACGGTGATCCCTTCGTCTGCTGCCTAAGACAACGGGGTTGGAGTACCGACTGCTGGTTTTTCTTTTTCGGCGGGTGCGGCAAGCATCCGCCGATTTTTTTTGGAGAGCAATACAACGGTCCCCCATGTCGTTTTTGTAAATGCTAAGGATCTAGCCCGGCGGAGAAGTGGGCCTATACTTCATTTCGTCCAACTTGTTGGAGTTTTTAGGGATTGGCCATAACCACGAACTCCGAGTTTGGGTTCTTAACCAGGCCGGCCCTTAAAAAGACACCGTACGACATCACCGCCAAAAACTGATCCCGGGATGCCGGGACGAACAGCGAACGCAGGAATTGGAATAATCGGTACAAAAAGAAGCCGAGGAGCTTCTGGAAGTTCATGGCGGCGACACGGAGCAGGGCATTGATGGCATTGCCCTGCGAACCCTTGAGACGCTTGCGCTCCAATCGGTGTTCGGCCTTGAGGTGACCGATGGTTGGCTCGATAGCGGCGCGGTGTTTCATCCCTTTCCAACCTCGCTTGGGGATCGTTCCCCGGCGGCGTTTATCAACGATAATCGGTCTCGGGGCCCTGATGAATATTACCCCGGTAGCCCATGTCTATACAGGGCCTTCTTTTACTGCATGCGTGGTGACCAACCGGAGCACTTGAGCCAGTTGTTCATCCAGGGTGTGTCCATCCTAGGGATTGCCCAATAAACTCAACGCTCCGAGTAACCACCCTCCCTTGCTGGTTGCGGCCAGGCTAACCTTGTTGCCGAACTTTTACTTTTTACCGGCTTTACCTTTGGCGATGCACGCCACCTCGGGCTCATGCACGCTGTACTCTTTTTGCCCATCGCCGCGCTCTTGTGCATGGATGCGTTTGGCGGTCTCCAGTAACTTGCCGAACAGGCCTTGTGGCTGTGATTGTTGGCGTTCGATCTCGCGGATCACTCGGCCCAAATGGGTCCG
>JBILBW010000243.1:0-9813 GCA_044353465.1 Rariglobus sp.
CGTTTTGATAAACTGGAGCGCTGGGGTGATAAAACCAAACCCCTCGTTGCCCTGCTCAAGACTTTTGCCGGCTAGCGCGGCCGAGAGAGGAGCTTAGAGCTAGGAGCTAGGAGATGAGAGCTAGGAGCTAGGAGATGAGAGCTAGGAGCTAGGAGATGAGAGCTAGGAGCTAGGAGATGAGAGCTAGGAGCTAGGAGATGAGAGCTAGGAGCTAGGAGATGAGAGCTAGGAGATGAGAGCTAGGAGCTAGGAGCTAAGAGCTAGGAGCTAAGAGCTAGGAGCTAAGAGCTAGGAGCTAAGAGCTAGGAGCTAACGTCACTGGAAAGTGACGGGGCGAAGCCATGCCAGCTACAAGCTCATCGCTCATAGCTGTAGGCTTCTAGCTCCTAGCTCATAGCTCACAGCTCACAGCTCATCGCTCACAGCTCACAGCTCATAGCTCATCTCACACTCCCATGCATTTTCGAAAGTTAGAGGTCTGGCGTAGGTCGAAGGATTTGACGGTTGAGTTATATCGAACGATTCGGATGTCCCCCTTGGCAAAAGACTTTGGGTTTCGCGATCAAATCCAGCGGTCGGCCGTCTCCATTCCATCGAATATTGCGGAAGGGTACAGCCGTGAAAGCGGGCCTGACCGCTGTCATTTTTTGATTATTGCCAAAAGCTCGCTCGCTGAGCTTCAGACCCAATTAGAAATAGCGGCAGAGCTGGAGTTATTGCCCGCAGACAAAGCAAAGAATTACGATCAAGAGCTCGAAGAAATCTCCAAAATGATAACCGGACTCATCAAGTCCCTCCGCGCCTAATCAGCTAATAGCTAATAGCTAATAGCTCATAGCTCATAGCTCATAGCTCATAGCTCCTAGCTCCAAGCTCCTGGCTCCAAGCTCTAAGCTCCTAGCTCTAAGCTCTAAGCTCACAGCTCCTTCAATGACAAAAGTATTCACCCAGCATCGTTATCTCCTTTGGCAATTCACCAAACGGCAGATCGAGCAACGCCACCGGGGGAGTGCCCTAGGTATGCTCTGGAGTGTCCTCCAGCCCCTCGCCATGCTGACCATCTACACGGTGGTTTTTGGGCTGATCTTTAAAGGCCGTTATAAGGGCGTGGAAAACCAATCCACCATGGATTACGCACTCGGAATTTTCTTAAGCATAACGATCTTCCAGACGATCTCCGAAGTAATCAGCAGTTCCGCCGGCGCGATCCTGGCCCAACCCAATTTAGTCAAAAAGGTGGTTTTCCCCTTGGAAATACTTCCTCTCGCCAACCTGGGCGCAGCCTTTTATCAATTCGGTATCAGCCTGGTTTTAGTCTTAATTGGTGTGATCACCCTTGGCCACGGATTGAGCCTGCATTCCCTGCTCTTCCTGGTCGCTTTTCTCCCTCTGATCCCGCTGGCTCTTGGAACGGCGCTCCTGTTGTCGTCGTTAGGGGTGTTTTTACGGGATATCCAGTATGCGGTCGGCCCGATCAGTATGGTTTTAATGTATGCGAGTGCGGTTTTTTATTCCGCCAACATGATCCCCCCGGCGATCTGGGATTTTTTGAAATACAACCCGCTGATTCATGTGATTGAGCAAGCCCGCGCGGTACTTCTCTGGCAGCACCCGTTGGAGTGGCAGGGATTGGCCTATAGTTTCGGCTTCGGGTTGGCCCTGTTTGCTATAGGCTTGATGACCTTCAAAAAACTAAAACCCGCCTTCGCCGACGTAATCTGATCGTAAGCGAGCTGAGAGCTAGGAGCTGAGAGCTAGGAGCTGGGAACGGGGAGCTCAGGGAAATTTCAGAAAACTGAGTGCTGTCAGCCCTTCCGTATTTCGTGTATCTAGTCTTTTTAGTGGTTAACCCTCTCCGCTCCTAGCTCCTAGCTCATAGCTCCCAGCTCCTAGCTCTTAGCTGCTAGCTCTTAGCTCATCGCTCATCGCTCATCCCTCATGTCCAACGACATCGCCATTTCCGTTAAAAACGTCAGCAAAGCCTACCGCATTTGGCGCGACCCGTCTGCCAGGCTCAAGGCACCGCTCTGGGAAGCCTGGCAGAAGCTAAGAGCCAAGAGCGGTGAGCTAGGAGCTAGAAGCTATGAGCTACTAGCGAAGGAATCTTATCTGAAGAAGCTAGGAGCTAAGAGCTATGAGCCTAGAGCTACTAACTCGGAGCAATCCGCTCCAAGCTCCAAGCTCCCAGCTCCAAGCTCAGTCCCCCCCAGCTCATCCAAATACTACAAAGACTTTTATGCCCTCAACGGCGTCTCCTTCACGGTCAAAAAAGGCGAAGCGGTGGGCATCATCGGCCGCAACGGCTCGGGCAAAAGCACCCTGCTGCAAATGATCGCCGGCACCCTGACCCCGACCTCGGGTACCATAAAGGTCCATGGACGCGTCGCCGCCCTGCTGGAACTCGGCAGCGGATTTAACCCCGATTTCACCGGCCGAGAAAACGTGTATTTAAACGCCTCCGTTTTGGGTCTCACAAAGGAGGAAATCGATGCACGCTATAAAGAAATAGCAGACTTTGCCGATATCGGCGATTTTATCGAGCAGCCGGTAAAAACCTATTCGAGCGGTATGACAATGCGATTGGCCTTTGCAGTAATCGCCAATATTGACGCCGACGTCCTCATCATTGATGAAGCCTTCGCCGTAGGAGACGTTTTTTTTCAACAAAAATGCATGCGCTTCCTACGCGAATTCCAACAAAAGAGCGGAACCCTGCTTTTTGTTAGCCATGACATGTGCGCGGTGACCAGACTTTGCCAGCAGGCCGTTTTACTGACGCGACAAGGAGAAGAACAATCTATGTTTGTGGATTCGGCTGAAACCATCAGCAAGCGCTATCTTGGCAAAATCTACGAAGAAAGAGCTGACACGCTCACCCACACCGAGTCAGTCGCCCGCCGGCCATCCGCAATGTCCAGCTCCGTTATCCAAGAATACAAGGCCGCTAAGATGGAAACCTCGTGGATTCACATCTCTCCGTTTCGCCACGACGCCGAATCCTTCGGTCAAAATGGCGGAAACATCATCGGCGCATGCTTCACCGATAACTCCGACCACCCCCTGACCGAGGCCCAGGCGGGTGAAATCGTCAAACTGGTCGTCACCGCCACCACCCGAAAACCCATGACCTTTCCAGCCTTCGGCTTCATAATAAAAGACCGGACCGGACAATATATAATTGCCGAAAGCACCGACATACCTCTGCGTAAAAATCAAATAATTATAGATAAACCTGCCCAAATCAAAACTACATTCAAATTCCGCATGCCAACCTTGATCCGAGGAGAATACACTGTCAACTTGGCATTTGCCGAAGGCCCCGGCGACGAACATGTGCAACACCACTGGATCCACGACGCCATCTCTTTAAAATCAACGGATAAAAGACTGGTTCACGGCTTATTTGGCGCCCAAGACATGGAAATTTCTGTAGTTGTAAAAGCCTCCCAATGAGCAAAGACTTTTATAATACAAGATACGGACAAATGTTCCTTATCAAAAACGATAGAATCATATCGGAAGCCGTTCGAAATTACGGAGAATGGGCGCAACACGAGGTGAATTTCTTCGCAGGCCTGATCACGCCAGGCGATCATATCTACGACGTCGGTGCCAATATTGGCACACACACCCTCGCTTTTGCCAGCTTAACCGGCCCAACCGGACTCGTCACCGCCTTTGAACCGAGACCCGAGTTCTTCTCTATATTGGAGAAAAACACTGGTATAAATCAGCTACACAATGTGCACCTCGAACCGTGCGCCCTGGGAGAGGTGGCAGGCTCAATGAATGTCGATATCATCGATCTGAGCAGCTTTGAAAACTTTGGGGGCTTAGCCATAAACTCCAACCACTCACCAACCAGCAATCAAATCCAGATCAAGACCATCGACCAAATCGCTCCTAGACGGCTGGATATATTAAAAATAGATGCTGAAGGCATGGAATCAGCAATCATCCGGGGTGCCGTCGACACCATCTTGCGTATTCAGCCGATCATCATAGCTGAATGCAACAGCATCGACGGCGCCCTCCCCGTGCTAGAATTTGCCTACAAAAACAAATTTCTCGCCTGGGGGATATGCAGCCCCGCCTACAACCCAAACAATTTCTATCAAAACAATACTCATAATATGTTCGGCGACTCGGTCGAACTGTCCTTGTTGATAATACCCCAATCACGCATGCATGTCATGAGTGAACCAGTTCTCGCCAAAACTACCGGCAGGATAAAAAACGCTGACGAACTCGCCCTGTTTCTGCTACAAAAACCTCAGTATCCATACGAAGTTCTCGGCCAGACCGATCTGGGCAAAGAAATTGGCACCAACTACCCCTCACCTTTCGCAAACAATAAAGCCGAAGCCCTCTCACAGTCCAACATACGACACGAGGAAATCAACCGTAAGTGCGACGAACTCAAAGATCGGAAAGATAAAATTCAAAGAGAATACTCGACTCTAATCGAACTGTACAACCGTAAGTCCGAGGAACTCAAAGCTCGGGAAGATGAAATCCAGCGGATGCAAAACTCCATCAGTTGGCGTATGACTGCGCCATTTAGAGGCATAAGGAGAATCTTAGAACGCTTTAGGCACTAGGTACATAAGGGCACTTTGAATAATTAAAATTTTGATTTACAGCAATTTGGCACGGTATTCGCTAAATATAAAGCATGGAAATCTATCAGCCCAGTTTCTTTGATGAAGCCGACCGACTCGCCAAGTTGACCAAACTTAATGACCCGCTGGTTGTGTTGCAGCGGTATATTGATTTTGAGTTATTCCGCCCGCAGCTGTCGGAGGTGTTCGCAAAAGAACGGAAGTCGGCGGCCGGAAGAAAAGCGTATGACGTGGTATTCATGTTTAAGATTTTGATTTTACAACGAGTCTACAACATATCCGACGAGCAGGCCGAGTTTCAGATGAACGACCGCTATACATTTCAGCGCTTCCTCGGCCTTCGATTAGGGAGCACAGTCCCCGACTTTTCAACGGTCTGGTTATTTCGCGAAGCCTTGACCAAGGCTGGTGTGATAAATTCGCTGTTCGATAACTTCGGGAAAATGTTGGAAAATCAGGGCGTGATTACTAAGGCCGGATCAATTGTAGATGCGAGTTTCGTGGAAGTCCCAAGGCAGCGTAACACAAAGGAGGAGAACGAAATGATTAAGAACGGCAATGTGCCTCACGACTGGGCAAAACAGCCACGAAAACTTTGCCAAAAAGACACCGATGCGCGTTGGACCAAGAAAAACAACGAGACGTACTACGGATACAAAAATCACGTACGAGCGGATGCAGAGTCCGGCATTATAACGGATTATACGATTACGGATGCTTCAGTTCATGACTCACAGGAGTTGAGCTCCTTGGTTAACGAAAATAAATTGGCCGAAGTACTTTTTGCAGATAGCGCTTATAAAAGTGCTAAAACAGACGTTGCTATGGATAAATTGGGAATCAAAAACTTTATTCACGAAAAGGGGCGCACGTAATCGCCCGCTCAGCGAACTGCATAAAGGTCTGAACCGTTTGAAGTCTCAAATCCGCTGTAAAATCGAGCATATCTTCGGATGTATGGAAAACAGCATGGGCGGTCCCGAGCAGGAATATATTGGATTGAACAGGAACTCTACGAGCATCGGATTGAGCAACCTGGCCTACAGCCTTCTACGTTACATTCAGCTCATTAAGCTCGGGCGATTGCCCGCAATGGCGAAGTGTGCTTAATTTACTAAAAACAATGTAAGTCCATCAATTTAAATGCGTTAAATTGGGTCCGGCACCTCCTTCTTTAGGCAGATGCATCATTCGCATTATGACTTCTTTGCTTTTTTCAGCCATTTTCCGCTAAACTCGATTCTTCAAAGTGCCCATAATAGAAAAAGCTCCGTAAATGAAATTCAGGCTCGATAATAATCACATTCAAAGGCGCCCGCCCTTCAACCCTATAATTATCTCCGGTTGGTTTATTGATAACAATGGATACGCTGCACGTAATATATTAATCCACATTGGAAAACATGTAATCAACTGCACTCCCACCGAACGGGCAGACTTACTAAATAATTTTAAGAAATCCGATCTCAAGGAGCTTAACCTAGGCTTCACCGCAACCTTCAAGGTTGGACCAGGGCCCAAGTATATAAAAATTATAGCCGAAACAAAATTAGGCCAATTCATCACCCTATATAAACGGCTTGTTTGGATGCCGAAAGCGGACACAACTGCGGTAGTAAAATTCACATCAGCCCCATGGACGTCCGGCCTCAAAAGTTATATCAATACAGAGATAGCCGCTCAACTAACCAAAGCCAACCTGCCTAAACACCCCCGAAGCACCACCATAACGGTGGTCATCCCCATTTACAATTCCAATGAGCACTTGAAAAAGTGCCTTCGAACCATCTCTGAGCACCTAGGAGCGAACCACGCCGTTTTGCTGATGGATGATTGCAGTACGGATCCGGAAATTGCTAAAACCTGCGAATACTTCATTCAAAAACGTCCAAACAGCGTATACCAAAAAAACCCTCAAAACTTGGGCTTCATCGGATCATGTAACCGCGCCGTGTTTGAGGTGGATCAAACCAACAACAACATCCTATTACTCAATTCAGACACCGAACTAACCCCTAATGCAGTCGAGGAACTCCAAGCCGTCTTGGATATAGCGGACCGCCATTTGGCCGTTTGCCCGAGAAGCAATCAGGCGACGATACTTTCATTTCCCCGCGGCCAATCTTATTCCGCTGAACTCTCATACTCACTCTGGCGTGATCACCATCAATCACTCCCCCGTTACCAAGCTATACCCACTTTTGTCGGATTTTGTGTCTTGATCCGCCGAAGCTTGATTGGCCTCTTCGGACTTTTTGACCCTGTCTATGGTCGAGGCTACAACGAGGAAAACGATTTCGCCACTCGAGCTAATAGATTCGGTTATTCATCTATCGCAGCTAACCACGCCTTTGTTTTTCATCACGAGGGCAAGTCGTTTGGAAGGGAACGCGAAAAACTGGAAGCGCACAATCAGGCAATATTACGCAAACGCTACCCGGAATACAGTAGAACAGATTCGTTTTGGTGCACCCTGCAAATGTCCCTCAGCGAACGGTTTTGCCGCGCCCCATCACTTGTGCACCGTGTGCTTATCGACCTGACGCAGATGCCCAGCATTCACAACGGATCTTCCGTTTATTGTCTTCAAATCATTAAGGAACTGGCGTCCAAACTCGGCGAAGACGTGGCACTGACAGTTTGGATCAATCCTGCTGCTTCCGTCTTTCATAGTGATAGCCTGCGGGTGGTTGCCGACATACGTCTTAACCAGCCCGCCCCAGAGGAGTGTTTCGACCTGATATTTGTTCCCATGCAAATATGGAGTAAAAAACAATTAGCAAGATGCTTGACCCTCGCCCCACGTCTCATCTGGACACTTCACGACATCATCTCCTTGCGCTGTAACTACCTCCTTGAGCCAGAAAGGTGGACCGCGCTTAAAAAAGCCATAACTGTGGCCGACGACGTAGTATCTATAAGCGAGTATTCTCACGCCGACACTCAGGCATTTTTTAATGTAAAATTTCCTGCTAACATAATCTATCACGACCCGCTCGAGAACTGGATCTCGGCATCCATTTCAAGCAAGTCGATACTGGTGATTGGCAATCGTTATGCACACAAGGCTGTAAACGAAGCTCTCTATTTCATGAGGGATTTCGCTGAAGATGTAACCGTGTTGGGCCCTACCGAAGCAGTCCCTGAATTTCAGCAAAAAGGATTGCCAAGCGGTAGTCTTGCGAACTCAAAAATCGAGGAACTAATGGCACACGCGCAGGTAATTGTTTTTCCGTCATTATACGAAGGCTTCGGCTACCCAGCCTACGAGGCCTGCTTCCGCGGAAAAACCGTAATCGTGCACGACAACCCATTAAACCGGGAACTCGAATCCGCAGGGATACTAACATCGGTGCTCTACTTCGATTCGTTTAACAAACTACCAAAACTGATCACAGAAGCAAAAACATCTTCCCTCTCACCGCCTGGCACTCTCTCAAAATCCATGGGGAAAAAATATGCGGATCTTATAAAGTACAGACTGGATAAAAAGCCTAACCCGACACTTCTCATGGCCCGACACGAATGGCTCTCGGAAAACCATGAACTGAGTTTATAAAATGAAAAACAATCACACTTGGTGGCCGCTCTTGCTAGCCTGCGCTTTACTCATACTGGGCGTAAAGCTAATGACAATATATTACTCGGCATCACGTGTTCCATTTCTTGACCAATGGGACGGCATCGGGGCAAACATGATCCAGCCATGGCTGGCGGGGGATCTAACACTAAAAAAGCTCGCTGCTGCTCACAATGAGCATCCGCTTATTTATACCAGAGTGCAGTCATTCGGCCTGCTTTTGTTCAACCAAAAACAGTGGGATCCACTGGTCGAGACGCTAGCTAACGCACTTTTACACATAGCTATATTTATTTTGATCGCGGGTATTTTTAAGATAATACTTATCTACAAGCACGCTCTAATCGCCACACTAGGCCTAGCTGCAGTCTGGCTCGCCCCACATGCTTACGAAAACACCCTCTGGGGATTTCAAAACGCATTTTTATTATCTAGTGGGCCTTTCCTTCGCCTCGCTTTATCTGCTAGTCTATAAAAAACCGTTTTGCCCCGCCTGGTGGCTGGGTGTCCCGCTAGCGATAGCCTGCGCAGTCACCATGGGTTCGGGCATATTGCCCCCTGCTATCGCCGTCCTACTTCTGCTTTACCGTGCCTATTATGATCGGGCAGACATTAAAACCAACATAGCTGCAGCTGCTGTCTGCGCTGGCGTGTTAATTTTATGCAAGTTGCTGCTTAACGGTGGACCAACTAATGCAAGCCTTAAAGCCGAATCGATAGAGGAGTTTGCGCTCGCGCTCAGCATCGCCCTTGCTTGGCCCTGGAGACCTGAAAAAGGGGTCGGAGACCTGAAAAAGGGGTCGGGACGTTACATGGATACCCCGTGCATACGAAAGAGCTTAACCCTGAGCGAATTTGGCTTTGGGATGCATAGCGTTTTTGCGGACATGCCAATGGGGTCGGGACGTTACATGTATACCCCGTGCATACGAAAGAGCGTAAACGTCCGGCCTCCGACCTCGGTTGAGGCATAGCGCAGGGCCAGAGCTATGTCATAATGGTAACCATTCTGACATAGCCGATGGTCCGTAATGGCAACCAATACGAAGAGCGCCTACGCTCCCAGACCTGAAAAAGGGGTCGGGACGTTACCTGGATACACCGTTCATACGAAAGAGCTTAACCCTGAGCGAATTTGGCTTTGGGATGCATAGCTTTTTTGCCAGCCACGCGTAGGGGGCACCTGCGGCATGTAGCTTGTCGGCAATGTTTATGCACCAGGGCTGGGTACATTTCGTAGAAGACAGTGGCTTGAGGTCTGCTTCGGTTTTCCCCGCACAGGCCAGGCACTCGTCCAATAGGGCCAACCAACGCGCCTCCCTTAGTGCTAGGGATTCTGCATGTGCCAAGCCGATCAATGATTTGTTTCTCAATTCCTTAGCCAGTGATCGCTTCCATCCAGCAGTGCCGATTGCCCACCCTCGGCTGAATTGATCGAAACCGAGGCGTTTTTGTTCAGCGGCATCAGCTGCCAGCGCCCGCAAATGCTCCACATAATGCAACCAGCTTTGAGCCTCATCGGGCAAGCCCCACTGGCTAAGCAACAAGTCTGCAACCAAGCCGAGTGGACGATTCCCGTTCACCAAACGGCCTAAACTGCTCCAACGAAAC
>JBILBW010000101.1:0-9775 GCA_044353465.1 Rariglobus sp.
TAGCCAACTGAAGCCACGGGGCCGAAATTAGCCACTTTAAAGCAATTGGTCCAGTTGGGTCTTTTTACCTCTCAAAAACTGGAGCCGATGGTCGGGATTGAACCGACGACCTGCGGTTTACGATACCGCTGCTCTACCACTGAGCTACATCGGCCTGACTGTTTAACCTCAAGAACTTAGCTCCTTCCACTGCTTTGACTTTACCGGGTTATTCTGATTCCGCGCCGGTTGGCGACGTCACCATTAACCCTCTTTAAGCCAACATATAGGAAAGAACCAAGTCCCCCGACTGGATACCAGTAACAAGGGGAGTGGCGGACAATACGGGTGCTTTTAAATGGGCGGCAAGACAAAGTTCGATGCCGGAGCGAGATTGGCCTCGGCTCTGGAGCTTTAGCCCTCATGCATCAAATAGCTTTAATCCCTGCTCCCACTGAAGGGGTTAAACCCGGCCCTGATTTTCAGGCAAACCACCCCGCGCTTACTCCCGGGGCCACGGCGATCCGTGTGGACTTGAGCGTGCGCTGCTCAAGGATGCCCCCATCGCGCTCGCGCCGCCTGCCGCCAGCCGCGACTAAATTAAGCCCGATGGTGTTCCGTGCTTTGTTTTCTGGGACAACTCGATTGAAACTCGCGATCATGTCAGCCCTTCATCTTCCGCCGCTGCCCGATCACCCTGCCGGCCCCCGCCCCGGTCGATACCGCCACTACAAGGGCAACCCCTACCTCGTGCTCAGCGTCGCACGCAACTCCGAGACCATGGAGGAACTGGTGGTGTATCGCATGCTGTACGGCGACTTCAGCCTGTGGGTCCGGCCCCGCGGCATGTTTATGGAGACAGTCGAAATCAACGGCCAAACCCAGCCCCGCTTCGCCTACGTCGGCCCGGCCTAACCGGCGTTTCGCCCCGCTTCCGCCTCGCCCCAACCCGCCCCTCCGCCAAACCTGATCTCGCGCATGCACGGTCTCCCTCGCCCCCTTACCCTCTCCCTCACCGCGGTACTCGCCGCAACCCAGCTCGGGGTGGCCGGCTGCATGTCCCACGAGACGCCCCCCAAACCGAGGACCGCGCGCCCACCGGCAATGGTCGCCCCGGCCAAACCGTCCCCGGCCCCCGCGACTCCCCCAGCCCGCGCCCCGGCATCTCCCGCACCGGCACCTGCCGCCACAACCGTCCCCGCTCCCGCCAAACCCGTGGCCGAGTTCCCCGTCATGCTCGGGGTAGACGTGCTCGAGGCCAACGGCTTCTCGGCCATCGCCGGCAAACGCATCGGGCTGCTCACCCACCCCGCCGGGGTCAACCGCCGCGGCGAAAGCACCATCTCGGTCCTCCGCCGCGCCCCCAACGCCAAACTCCTTTGCCTGTTCTCCCCCGAGCACAGCCTGAGCGGCGAGGTCAAGGCCTCGGTGAACGTCGAAGACAGCCTCGATCTCGTCACCAAACTGCCGGTTTACTCCCTGCACGGCAAAAACCGCAAGCCCACCCCCGCCCAGCTCAAAACCATCGACGCACTCGTCATCGATTTGCAGGACATTGGCGCGCGCTCCTACACCTACAACGTGGTCATGCGTTACGCGATGGACGCTTGCTTCGAGGCCGGCGTGGAAGTGATCGTCCTCGATCGGCCCAACCCGCTCGGCGGCCTGAAGGTCGACGGCCCGATCCTCGACCGCGAATGGTTCAGTGGCGTCGGGGCGTTCCAAATCCCCTACGTCCACGGCCTGACCCTGGGCGAACTCGCGCGCTTCGCCGCCGGCGAACCCGGTGTGCTCGCCGTTCCCGAGGCCGTCCGCACCAAGGGCCGTCTCACCGTGGTGCCGATGCGCGGCTGGAAGCGCTCGATGCGTTGGCCGGAAACCGGCCTGAAGTTCATCCCCACCTCGCCGATGGTCCGCGATTTCCCCGCCGCGATGGGTTACGTGATGACCGGCCTGGGTTGCGAATTTAGCGGCTTCAAACACGGGATCGGCACCCAGTATCCGTTCCGCGGGATCGCCTTCAAAGGCGTGACCGCCGAACGCCTGATCAAGGATCTCAAAGCGCTAAAAATCGCCGGCCTGACCTACCGCAAAATCACCGGTCCGGACAGCGACGGCAAAACCAAAGAAGGGGTCTATGTGGATGTTTCCGACTGGGCGGCGTGGCGCCCCACCCAGCTCAGCTTTGAGCTGATGCGCTTGGCCTGCCGCTACGATCCGCCCAACCCGTTCCTCAAACTGAATGCCAAAGAGATGCGGAGCTTCAACATTCACGTCGGCTCGACCGCGTGGTGGGAAGCCCTTAAGCGCGACGGGGCGCGCGTCGACGTAGCAGGCAACCTCGCCGCCTGGAACACCAAGGCCATCGCCTACCAGCAGGCGACGCGCAAGTACTGGCTTTACCCATAGGTGAGTGGAGTTTCCCGCGTGGGAAAGCGGGCCCCAAGGCCGTGCGGGCCTCCGTTCGGTGTTTCCGTCCGTCGAACGGAGCTCGCGCAGGCCGTATAGTCTGCGTCGGTTCAATCCGCGGTCACCCCCAGCGTTCCGTCGGCGAACTCCGCCTCCAGACGCTGGCCGTGGTGGACGGCGGTTTTTTTTTGCACCGGTCGTCCGTCGGCATCGCGCAAAATCACGAAGCCGCGCTGCAACACCGAGGCGGGACTGGCCGCCTGCAAGCGTTTCCCGAGCGCCAACAACCGGTGTGCTTCCGCCTCCACCCGCCGCTGGGGCGAGCGTTCGCGCAACAACGCGGCCACTTCAGTAAAGTGCTGTCGCCGGCGCTGCACCGACGTCCCAAGGGCCGCCGCCAACCGGTTGGCCAGATCGTCGAGCCGCAGATAACCGCGCTCAATCTGCGCGGAGGGCGCCAGCAACCGCAGGTGCGCACGCGCCTGATCGAGGCGCGCGCGCGCCGCCTCCAGCACCACACCGGCGTGGTGCTGTAAATCCGCTTTGGCCCGGCCGACTCGCTCGCCCGCCGCCACAAACCCACTTGAGATCAGCTCGGCCGCCGCGCTGGGTGTCTCCACCCGCACATCGGCGGCAAAGTCGCATAGGGTAAAATCGATCTCGTGCCCGACCGCCGAGATAATCGGCAACGGACAAGCCGCCACCGCCCGCAAAAGCGCTTCCTCGTTGAAGGCCCACAAATCCTCCAGCGAACCGCCACCGCGCCCGATCACCAGCAGGTCAAACGCCACCCCGCACGCAGCTGGATTGCAGGCCAAGCGGAGCATCTCGACCATCTCGGCGG
This sequence comes from Rariglobus sp., assembly GCA_044353465.1. Classification (GTDB taxonomy): domain Bacteria; phylum Verrucomicrobiota; class Verrucomicrobiia; order Opitutales; family Opitutaceae; genus Rariglobus. The sequence goes on from JBILBW010000101.1 coordinate 3,233, forward strand.
CCGCCCCCTCGCCCTGCACCTTGGCGGGCAATACCACGACTCGGCCCCGCCAGCCACGCCGAATCAGGATACGCACAAAATCCTGCACCGCCGCGCCGCTCGGTGAGGTGATAAACCCCACGGTGCGCGGCATGGCCGGAAGCGCTACTTTGTTTTCCGCGGCGAACAGGCCCGCCGCAGCCAAGCGCTGTTTGAGCGCCTCAAACTCGCGCTGCAGGCGCCCCACCCCGTCCTCGATCACCGCGCGCACGATCAACTGGTAGTTGCCCCGCGCCTCGTAGACCGAAATCTCCCCGTACAGCAGCACCTGGATGCCGTCGCGCAGCTTCACGTCCTGGCGGGAGGCGTCGCCGCGAAACATCACGGCCGAGAGCTGGGCGCCCGCATCCTTGAGCGAAAAATACACATGGCCGCTGGCCTGGACGCGCAGGTTGGACACTTCGCCGCGCACCCAACCCGGGCGCACTTGCGACTCTAGCACCGCCTTGATGCGCCGGGTGAAATCACTGACGCTCTCGACCCGCAGGCCGCCCCCTTGGTTATCGAGCTCCGGGGTCATACGGTGGCGACGGCTTTTTTACGTTGCAGGTAACGCCGCACGAAGCGCAAACCAAGCGGGAATGCCACCAAAAGGCTTAACGCCAGCAACGCGTCCTTGGCCCGGCCGTGCATGAGCTCATCACCCAAATAAATCAACGGGCAGACCTGCAACGCGTTTACCCCCCAAGAGATGAGGAGGTACGGCATGAAGGCGATGCCCGCCGCCCCGAGCAGGTAGCTCTGCAACATAAACGGCGTGCCCGGGGCGATCCGCACCAGCAGCACCAAGCTGTTCTGATCGGCCGGTGCCACCACCGGGATAGCCAGGCCCCTCCAGGCGCACAGCCGCTGGATCCACGGCCGTAACAGCCAGCGCGCCAGCGCATAGGTAAGGATGATGTTGGCGGCGAGACTCACCAACGACAGCACCATAACGAGTGGCAGGCCGAGGGTGGGAGCGAAAACCGGTCCGGCAACCAGGGTAAAAACCGAGAGCGGCGCCCCCACGGAGGGCAACAACGCCATCAAGGTGAAAAACGGCCCTGGCCCCAAGCCCCGTAAATAAGCCAACATGCCCATAAACCACTCCGCCAGCGCAGAAGCTTGGCGCAGCCCGTACCAACCGGCCAACCCGCCCCCCGAAGCGAGCGCGGCCAAGAGTATCCAGCCAGTGGCCGGGGGGAGTCGTTTCATGACCGGTAGCCTGTTCGCCGTGGGCAACGACCGTCAAGTCCCGGCCTTCGACGCAACCGCCTGCGGGCTTGCCCGCATGGCGCAGAAATCCCTCTCTGTGTTTTCCAGCTTCCTGCCGTCTTCAACCACACCGACAGGCATGCCTGTGCCACTCCCTGAATGAAACTCTCCATCGTCATCCCCTGTTACAACGAAGTCGGCACGATCCGCGCCATCGTTGACCGCGTCCGCGCCGCCCCGGTCACCGACATGGAAATCATCATTGTGGACGACTGCTCGCGAGACGGCACCCGGGACCTGCTTCGCACCGAAATCGCGCCGTTGGTCAGCAAGGTCATCTATCACGAGGTTAACCAAGGCAAGGGTGCCGCCCTGCGCACGGGATTCGCAGCCGTGACCGGAGAAGTGGTCATTATTCAAGACGCCGACCTCGAGTACGATCCCAACGAGTACCCCAAATTGCTCGCCCCCATCGAACGCGGCCAGGCCGACGTCGTCTTCGGCTCCCGCTTCGCCGGCGGCGAGGCGCATCGCGTGGTTTATTTCTGGCACATGGTGGGCAACAAGTTCCTCACGCTGATCTCCAACATGTGCACCAACCTCAACCTCACCGACATGGAAACCTGCTACAAGGTATTCAAGCGCGGGGTGGTCCAACAAATCCGGATCGAAGAAAACCGCTTTGGCTTCGAGCCCGAAATCACCGCCAAAGTCGCCAAGCTCGACGTGGCGATTTATGAGGTGGGCATCAGCTATTACGGGCGCACCTACAAGGAGGGTAAAAAAATCGGCTGGCGTGACGGCGTGCGCGCCCTCTACGCGATTTTGAAATACAATCTGTTTCGCTAAACGACCCGTTGGTGCCGGGCAACGGCACGACCGCCGGAGCGCCTCAGCACCACCCGGCACCGGCTCAAACCAGCAAGCCAGTCTGGCGCAGGGCCTCGTAGCAGGCGATGCCCGCCGCGGTGCTCAGGTTAAGCGATCGCAACGCGTGATTGGCGTGCGGGATGGTCACCCGCCGTTCCTCCCCAAACTCCGCATGCAGCCACTCCGGGGCCCCGTGACCTTCGCTGCCAAAAACCAAGCCATCGCCATCGGCATAACGCGCGCTCCAATAGCTGGTCGTCGTCTTGGTGGTAAACAGCCACAGTCGCCGCGGCCCGGCCTCACTGCGCCTGAACGCGGCCCAGTCGGCGTGGTGATGCACGTCCAGTGAGTGCCAGTAGTCCATGCCTGCCCGCTTGAGATGTTTGTCGGTAATCTCGAAGCCGAGCGGGTGGATCAAATGCAGACGCGTACAGGTCAGGGCGCACAGCCGACCAATGTTTCCCGTGTTTTGAGGAATCTCCGGCTGAAAGAGGACAATGTGCAACATGGTCAAACCAAGCGAAGTCGCACGCTCACTCCACCACCAAACCCGTGTTGTCGGCCGCCAGCACCCGGGCCGTACTAGTCAGCCCTGCGGTGGTGAACGCCGCCTGCATCGAAGCGGCGACGGTGGTGGCCGCGGAACGTGGCGCGACACACAGCACGGTGGAACCACTGCCGCTGAGCCAACCGGTGTAGGCGCCCTCGGAGACACCGGCCTGGATTGCGGCCCGCCCGCCGGGAATACGGGGCAGGCGATAAGGCTCGTGCATAAAATCGGTCACGGCATGGCGCAACCGCTCGAAATCGCCGGAGACCAGCGCGGCGACCAGATAACTCGCGCTGTTGATACTCTTGACGGCGTCAAAATAGGAAAGCGTCGCCGGCAAAACCCCGCGCGACTCTTTAGTGAGCATTTCCACATCGGGGGAAGTGGCCACAAACGCCAATTCAGAGGGTAGTTCAACCCGTACCGTATCGACGTAGTCGCCGGTGTCGGGGGCGCAGCGCGCGACGCAAAACCCGCCAAGGATACCAGCGGCGGCGTTATCCGGGTGCCCCTCGATTGCAGTGGCGATGCCCACCAACTGGTGCCGCGAGAGAATCGTACCGGCCAACGCGTTGAGGCCGCCCAACACCCCGCCAATCACCGTTACGCTGGAGCCCAGCCCGCGCGCCGTCGGCACCTCACCGGTGATTTTATAGGAGAAGCCAAAGGGGACCACCCCGGAGACCCGGAAAAACTCAGCCGCCGTGGTCGCGACCATCGCCTGGGCACGGGCATCGCCGGAGCCAACCGGACGGGCGATCACCCCAGCTTCACGGATAAGCGTGACCCGATTATGAATCTGCAGGGCTAAACCGAGGGTATCAAAACCGGCGCCACAATTGGAGGTGCTGCCCGGCACCCGTACCGTCACGGTAGTGCGGAGTGGATTCATGTGCGACGCGTAGGTTTCATGGCTTTTTGTACTTCCATCATCGCGGCTTTTTCCCGCAGGTCATGCCGTTTGTCGTGCGTCTGTTTACCTAGGCAGAGGGCGACTTCGACCTTCACCAAGGCCTCTTTAAAATACATACGCAGTGGCACCAGCGTGCGCCCGCCGACCTGCATGGCCTGGGCAATTTTGCGCACCTGATGCCGGTGAAGGAGCAGCTTACGGGTTCGGCGCGCCGCGTGGTTGTTGATGTTACCGAAGGCGTATTCGTCGATGTGGGCGTTAAACAACCACAGTTCACTTTTTTCAAACTTACCGAAAGCGTCGCCAATCTGCGCCCGCCCCGCTCGAATGGCCTTCACCTCGGTGCCGTGCAGGACCAAGCCGGCTTCGAAGCGCTCCTCCACATGAAAATCGCGCAGCGCCTTGGCGTTGCGGACCTCAGTGAATCGGGGTGCATCTTTTTTCTTGGCGGACATGGCAAAGGGGCGAGAGGCCTTGGTTGGCAGCTACAAAAAAGTCATTCCGCGCTAAGCATTGATCAAGCGCCGTTCCACCATTGAACGAGGCGATGATTGGCTTGGCACGGAATGACCCGTGATAAAGCGGGTCGATCCCGCCGTGCAGAGCTTAAGCAGTGGCCTCTTGGTAGGTAATCTTACCCTCGATGATCTCGCGCAAGGCGATGTCTTCTGGGGCGAGCTTTTCGAGCGACTCAACCAAAGCACGCTGGCCTCGGCGCAGCTGTTTCACGCGGCGCGAAACAACGTTGATAAGGATATTGGCGTCAGGGATGACTTTGTGGGCTTCTTTAAGGTAATCGTCTCTCATGGTCAGGCGGGTTCGATATCGGAAAAAAAGAGATAGCACAGCCCGCCCTTGGACCGGTCAAGGGTTTATTTCCCCCCCTAGCCCGCGGCAGCAGGGACTTTTCATAATCCAATGAAATGGTTAGGGCATAGAGGAAAACCATTGGGCTAAACCCAATGCGGGGATTTTGATTCTGCTTGGGTGGGAAGAACGCTGAACTCGACGGCCACCGGAGCGTTGAGTTTAATTATAAGCCTATGCTTGACTTAGCCTTAAACGATTCCGCGTTGGTTAAATGGAAACTATCACAAGGCGAGCACCTGAGCATCGACTGGCCACACTGGCTTCGCCTTACCCGGGCACGCTCACCAATCAGGTTTGTAGGTGCGAGCGAGCCCACCAGAACGGGTCCGCCGAGTACCGGCTGAATGGCGTGGCCGGTTGAAGCCCGCGGGGCTGTTTGGCCCCGTGACCCAGACCAACCTGATCCGCGGAAAGCGCTAGGCGCAAAGTTAAGCGGCCCGGCCCGGCGCCCACTGACAGACCCCGCTCATTCCGTTGGATGTGGTCCACGCGCCGCCGCCCAAACCGGGTAAAAAAAAGCCAGCGCCGAACTCATCCTCCAGGACCACGCGCCAAAAAAACGCAGCGCCTCAACGTAGTCGCGTGCAAACGCCTCCAGCGGCTTCGTCAGGCGCTACCCGGTAGGACTCAGTAAATCGGGCGCGGCTGCAGCGACGCCGCCCTGCAGGCCTTGCCCGGGCCCTTGAGGTTGCGCCGGTCAAGCCGCCAAAAAGTAGCCCATCGACCACACCGTGGCCTGACAAAAGGGCGAGGCCTAAGCGGCAGGCAAAACCCACGGCTTTAAAAAACCACGCGCCGGACCTTTGGCGCAAAGCCGGGTCGAAACGGCCGCTGTGCGTCTTCGTGATCGCCCCGATAGGCCACTGCCTGCGCACGGGATCTCGTCTGCTTAACAGCCAGCCCGCCTTCCTGATTTGCCCGGACGTGGATCTACCCGTGGCCGAGCTTTTCTAGGATTACCTCTGGCGCTGGTGCATCGAGGTGAACGTTCGGAACGTAGGAAACCTGATCGGGACCGGCCATACACAAGTGCGCAACGCCGTCTCCAACCGCAACCACACCACCTAACCAGTCGCAGCCTATGCCGTAGTGGAAGTCGCTCCCTTCCAGCTTGGTGATCCGACAAGAGGCGATCGCTTCACGTCCTGCTTTTAGGCCAAACTCCAACAGCCTGCTACCTGGTAGAACCTCCAAAAACCGGCCCAAAATCCAACTTTTGAAACCGCTTGGTTCGGCTGACTACGATGCCGCGGTTGTTTGGTTTATTAGGGGCCCTTTAGTCACCACGGCCGGTTAACTGACTTGGCCCGTTTGTCTCGCGAGGCAGGGGAAGGGAGCGAGCGACCATTCCGGCGCCCCCTGCCAACCAAGACCACCGTGCTCGCCCCACCCGGCGCAGATATTCGCAAGCGGGAAAACTTTCACCTTGCCAAGCGCTGCGGCTGCCACTGTTTTCTGCCGCTCTCCTCATGCAAAAGACCAAAAAGTCCGTCGCCAAGCGCTTCAAGCTCACCGCAACTGGTAAGCTTATCCGCCGCACGCCCGGTTTCCGTCACTTGCTGTCCGCCAAAAGCACGAAGCAAAAGCGTCGTGCCTCCAAGGACAAGCTGGTGGCTCCCGGCCACGCCAAGCCGCTTAAACGCTGCTTGCCGTTCGGCCTCTAAAACCAGGCATCAACCACAACTGGCCAGCCGGGTGAATCCTAACGAGACGACCCGTAGGCCCCAAAACCACACAAAATAACATGCCTCGTGCAACAAACTCCCCCGCTTCCCGCAAGCGGCACAAGAAAACGCTGAAATACGCCCGTGGCTATTTCGGCTCGAAGTCGAAACTTTTCCGCTACGCCAAAGACGCGGTCCAACACGCCTGGCAGTACGCTTACCGCGATCGTAAGAAAAAGAAGGCCGAATTCCGCAGCCTGTGGATCATCCGCTTGAGCGCCGCCGCGCGCCTGCATGACCTCAGCTACAGCCGCTTTATCGAGGGTCTCCACGCCGCAAACATTGGACTCGACCGCAAGGTCCTCTCCGACTTGGCAATCCGTGATGAGGTCGCCTTCACGGCAGTCGTTAACCAGGTGAAAGCCGCGTTGAAGACAAAGGCC
>JBILBW010000102.1:0-9731 GCA_044353465.1 Rariglobus sp.
CTCAATCGCTCATCAAGCCATGGAGAAAGTCGCTCAAATCGCCGCCTTACTGGGTCGGTTTTATGCATCCTCCGAGCCTGCATGCCCACGCTTTAATTGCTACACTTATTTGCTGACAAGCCCTTAGGCATGGATGCGTTTGGCCGTAGCCAATAGCTTGCCGAGCAGAACCTGCGGCTGCGATTGTTGCCGTTCGATTTCGCGGAGCACCCGGCCCAGATGGGGGCGGAGTTTTCGGGTGCACGCCCGGTCCCGTTTGATCTGGCGAGCATGGGCGTAGCGGCTCTGCGCCATGAGTAAACGCCGGCCCACCCGCTCATCACTTTGTTTGATCCGCAGCCCCTGCTTGCGGGCCGTTTTCACCACGGGCTCGCGCGCCCGGTCGATGCTCAAAAAACTGCGGTCCGCTAAAATGCTGCCAGTAGGGGCTCTCCACCCCCTGGGCCAGCACGACCTCGCCACTGAGACCATGCCGATAGCCGGAATCATGCTTTCCTCCCTTGCCTCTTCTATCCCCGCAGGTTCATGACTGGCTATAAGGATCGCAGATTCGCAGGTTTGCTGGGTTTAAAGTTGCGCGGACTTACAGCCTGCTTCGGGTTAAAACTTGGCTGGAGGCCTGAGCCACGTCGAAGCGTCGCCCAGCGTGCTGCCGGTGCTTACAACTCGGTGTATTTGGCCGACCGGCCCTTGGCCTTTTCCACCGGATATTTGGCGGCGTTGGCCGCCATTTTCGACTCAATCGCGGCCGCCACATCAATGCCGGTCATGTTGGCGAATTCGAGTGCGTAGATGACCACATCGGCCAGCTCCTCCTCGATTTTCCGCCGCATAGCGGCGTCTTGGACGAGGGTGCGGGACGCCTCCGGGGTGGCCCACAAAAAGTGCTCCATCAGTTCACCGGCCTCGGCAGCCAAGGCCATGCTCAGGTTTTTCGGGGCATGAAACTGCTCCCAGTCGCGTTCCCGGGCAAACGCGAGAACCCGGGTTTTGATTTCCGCCAAGCTGGTCGAGGAGTCGGTGAGCGCCATCGCGGCAGGCTTGGCGCCGGTCGCTCAGCTGGCAAGCACCGCCCGGTCGCGCCCGGTGTGCTTCGCCTGATAGAGCGCCCGGTCCGCAGCTTCTTTGAATGCAACGTTGTTCGTGGCCTCGGGGGGCAGCACGGAAACCCCGGCGCTCAGGGTGATGGTCAAATTGGTCCCTGAATCGGCGCTGATGGGGGACGTCTTCATGTTGGCCACAAGGCGTTGGGCGACAATCACGGCCTCGTGCGCCGGGGTTTCCATCAGGATTACGGCGAACTCCTCGCCGCCGATCCGGGCGACCCGGTCGATCCCGCGAACCTCGGCCTCAAGACGGCGTGCGGCCTCCACCAGCACCGCATCACCGGCGGCGTGGCCATAGGTGTCGTTGACCGCTTTAAAATGATCCAGGTCGACCAGGATCAGGGCGAGCGGGTGGTTGAGCCGTTGGGCCCGCTGCAGTTCCTCCTGCAAGAGGGCTTCAAAAGCCCGGCGATTGAGAAGCCCGGTGAGCGCATCCCGGGTGGCCAACAAGTGCAGTTCCCGCATGGCCTGGGCGAGTTTCAAGGTGTAGCGGATCGAGCGCTCGACCATGCGCGGGGTAATCTCGCCTTTGACCAGATAATCCAAGGCGCCCGCCTCCATGGCCGCCTCATCCACCTGCACGGAGGAGTCGGCGGTGAGGAAAATGACCGGGGTTTCACAGCGGGCGGCCCGGGCCGCCCGCAGCAGGTCGAGGCCGTTAAGCTCGCCAAGTTGGTAGTCGAGCAAGCACGCCGCATAGTCCCCAGTGAGCAAAAGCCGCAGCCCCTCCTCGTAAGTCTGGGCCCAGTCAGAGTCGAATCGACCGATGCGGGCAGTCGCTAGGATGCGTTCCGTCACCCGATATTGCAGCAGGTTGTCCTCGATAATCAGGACTTTTTTGACAGCAGGCACGGACACGGCGGTGAGAGGCGGGGCCGAGGAACGGCCGCGATTTAGCGATGGGTGCCGGCCACCAAGTCGGTGGCGCGGAGGGCGAGGGCTGGAGCGATTTGAGCCCGGTCGCCCAAGTGATCGCGAATGACATTCACCAAGGCACTGCCCACCACGACACCGTCGGCGTGGGCGGCGACCTCAGCGACATGCGAACGCTGGCCGATGCCGAAGCCGACCACCACCGGCAGGGCGGTGTGGCGTTTGATGGCGGCGACCGCCTCGGGAATGTTGGCGGCGACGGAGTCACGCACCCCGGTGACGCCTTCCCGGGAAACATAGTAAATAAAGCCGGTGGCGGCGGCGCCAATTTTGGCGAGGCGGGCCTCGGGGGTGGTGGGGGCGACGATGAAAACGGTCTGGATGCCGTGGCGAGCGCAGGCGACCTGGACCTCGCCGGCCTCCTCGGGGGGCAAGTCGAGGGTGAGCATCCCGTCGACCCCGGCTGAGCGGGCGGCCTGCACATAGGCGTCGACCCCGTTGGAAAACACCAAGTTGTAATAGGTGTAGAACACAATGGGAATGGCCGGGGCGAATTCGCGGATGCGGCGCACCAATTCGAAAACCCGGGAGGCGGTCATGCCGCCGGCGAGGGCGCGTTGAGCGGCGAGTTGATTGGTCAGGCCGTCAGCGAGCGGGTCGCTGAAGGGAACGCCCAGTTCAAGGACATCGATACCGCTTTCAATGAGAGCGCGGCAGGCGAACAGGGAGCTGTCGAAGTCGGGGTCGCCGGCACAGAGGAAGGCAACAAAGGCGGCGCGGTTTTCGGCGCGGGCTCGGGAGAAGGCAGTGGCAATGCGGTCCATGTAACGGGAATCGGCTCAAAAATGGGCCGACGGAGCAAAGGGAATCTTGGGGTCCCGCAAGATTGTTTGCCGCTCCCGGCCCGTTCAGTGCTTCCGGCGAGGAGCTCCCGCTCCGCCGTCATTACCGGACTCTTTTCCGTCCGTCTCCTGTTCAAACTCCATCTAATAGGGGGGAAGCTTTGGCTGACTCCACTCCGTTTAGGGGCTAAAGAGCACTGCGATAAGGCAAGTTGCCAATAGTGAGGGAACCGGGGCCGACGAGGGAGGGTTAGGTGGTTTTTCTGGGCCGAGGACTGACAGATTGACGAAGAACGCGGGGAAAGGAAAGCGCGCGTTGCGGAGGAAGGAGTGCGCGTGGTTTCACCGAGTCGAAGTAACGTTGGCAGAGGCTGGCGGCGAGTGCCGGCAAGCCCGGGGATTGGGTCCACGCGAAGCTCTCCCAGAGTTGTTGGGTGAGCTGAAGAACCGTATCAACTCGGCGATCTTTTCGGCAGTTGCCTATATCCAATACCGCGACACCGCACTTTTGCTCGTCACTCCCCCATTGGCCCACTTCTGACTTCGCGTACTTATACCGCCTGCAGCGTCGTAAGCCCTTTGGCGGCGTTATTGTCCGGGTCTCGCAGTGCTTGATAGCTCATGTACACCTACTCGCGCTCGTTGCCGACTGAATCGTACTGCCGCACCCGCGGTCGCTGCACACGCTCCTTGCGCCCATCGGCATAGCAGACCCCGGCTTCCATCCCGGCACGCCCGTACGGCGACTCTCTCAGCGGATAATGCCTAGTTTTCTTTTAACGCTCAGCGGGACGCTTCCCGCAGGACCGCGATGGACGGTTTACCACCGAAGTGTTCGCGCGTTACCAACTCAGTGAGAGGGCGCTGCTTTTGGCGCTGGCAGAAATGTAGGTGCAAGGGGTTTCCAAGCGTAAGGTGTGGGCCGTAACCGAGGACCCGTGCGGGCATGGTTTTAGCGCCAGCACCGTGTCTGCGGCGACCCAGCAGCTCGATGGGGAACGGGAACGGGTGATGATCGGGCTCTCAGCGAGGAGTGCCCCTAAGGCTTGCTGCCTAAGCCTCATCCGGGACGTCGCCGTCGAGCAACACGCAGAATGGATGGACGGCAGCCGCTACCTGAGCATGGAGCCGTTACGCGAAGCCCGAAAGCCCTCCAACGCCCCCCAAGCCGCCTCAAGGCAGGAGGCGGTGGAGCTTCGCCCCTCCCCCCTCACCCGCTTCCATAAATCACTTGATCCACCGAGCCACCAACCGATCCATTCACCTTTGCAAAACTTAACGGACACAACCGCCGAAAAGCCATCCACAGCAGCCTGACCGTCGCCACGAATAAAACCGTGGTGTTCAAAACCGGGGCTGCGCCCGGGGTGCGCCGATTCGCGGATTGTGCTCGCCGAGGGAGGCCCTAGCTTGGCGCCCAAATGAGCCCCTTGGATTTTCGCAATACCAACACCTTGTGGTGCAGCGTGCTGGCCGAGACGCTGGTGCAGGCCGGCGTGACCCAGGCGGTGGTTTCCCCGGGCTCGCGCTCGACCCCGTTGACCCTTGCGCTGGTCCGCCACCCGGAGATGGAAGCGGTTCCGGTCTTGGATGAACGCAGCGCGGGGTTTTTTGCCCTTGGTCTGGCCAAACAAACGGGCAGGCCAGTCGTGTTGGTTTGCACCAGCGGTTCGGCGGGGGCCCACTATCTGCCCGCGCTCATCGAGGCGCAGGAAAGCGCGGTGCCCCTGGTGGTGATCACGGCGGACCGGCCGCCCGAGTTGCGCGACTGCGCCTCCGGCCAGACCATTGATCAACAAAAACTGTTCGGTGGTTTTGTGGGCTTTTATCACGAGCTGGCTCTGCCCGGACCAAGCCTCGAGCTGCTCGCCTACCTTCGCCAAACCCTGCGGCACGCCGTCGAGCGCGCCGTGGCCACGGGACCCGTGCACCTCAATGCCCCGTTCCGTGACCCGCTGGCCCCGCTGGAGGATGCCAGCGTTCGGGACCTGGAGGGATCCCCGGTTTGGGCGACCTTTTTTAAACACCCAGCGGCGATGCCGGTAGCAATCCCGGTGATCGCCCCCCTGCCCGCCCCTTCCGGCCCCCGGGTGCTGGTGGTTGCCGGTAACGACTGGCCGAGCCTGCAAATTAACCGCTGGGCGACGGCCCGGGGCTGGCCGGTGCTCGCGGACGGGTTATCGCCGGCCCGCTTGCGCCGGGACGGGCTGGCCGGCGTGGTCGTGGCCGCTTACGACGCGATTTTGCGTAGCCCCCGGGCGGTACAAGCGTTGCAGCCTGACCGGGTGTTCGTGCTCGGGGAAATCCCCACCAGCAAAAGCCTGCGTGCGTGGCTCAAGGCCGTCGATGCCGAGGTCGTGCACGTCACCGCCAAAGCCGGCAACCGCGATGGACTTCACGGCCGGACCCGTACCCTGCGCCTGCCTCCTAGCGCACTGGAGTCACTGGCCGTCGCTGGGCCGACTGCCCCGGCGAGTTGGGCCGCTATCTGGGCGCGGGCCGAGGCGGCCGCCCAAACCGAGTTAGCCCAGTTGGCCGACACTCCGGCTTTCGAGGGGGAGTTCACCCGCACCCTAGCGGCGACCTTGAGCGCCGAACACGTCCTCTGTGTGGCCAGCAGCATGCCGGCGCGCGATTTGGAGTATTTTGCGCCCGTGCGTCCGGACGGTCCGCAGGTGTTGGCCAACCGCGGGGCCAACGGGATCGACGGCACGCTGTCGACCGCATTGGGAGTGGCCCACGGCGGCCGCCCCACCGTGCTGCTCACCGGGGATTTGGCCCTGTTGCACGACACCAACGGCTTTTTAGTCGCGGCCAAACTCCGTGGTTCACTTACCGTGGTGGTGATCAACAACCAAGGCGGGGGGATTTTCGGACATCTGCCGATCGCCCGCGACAATCCCGACTTCGAGGCGTATTGGGCAACCCCGCAAACAGTGGATTTTGTCCGCCTGTGTGCCGCCTATGGGGTGGCCTACCACACCGCGGGTCACCCCGACGAACTCCGCGGGTTGCTCCAAACCACGGTGGGGTTACCCGGGCTGCGGGTGATTGAGGTACGCACCGAGCGCAGCGCGGATGTGGCCACCCGCCAACGCCTGCTCCAGGCGGCCGCCCAAGCCGCCGGCGAAACCTTGGGCTAAAGGAGGTACGGGGGCGCTTAGTCCCTTTTAAACCACGCCCCCAAGCGTCCTTGAGCGTGAACGCAGGACTTTCAAAATCACCCGGCGACTCGGCCATGATTGCGGGGCGCGCGACGCCGCCCCGACCTCTTGGCGGCCTCCAGACCTGAGCGTCCGCGCTTTCGGCCGTTTATGGCCACAGCCCGAGGGCGCCAAGCCCTAGCCCGAGCACCACTAGGATCAGCGTCGCCACCCAATACCAGGGCAGTCCTGCGACCGTCCCGCCTCGGCGGCTCCGAGGGCTGGACGCTTCAGTCGAATCCTCCTCGGCACCCTCCGGCAGATCGAGGCCGTCGTAGAGCGAGGTTTCGCGCCAACCGGTGCGTTCATCGGCGCCGCAGCCCGGGCAAGCGCGGGCCTGACTGGGAATGGGTTCACCGCATTGGGCGCACTCTTCGGGGGCGGGCGGGCGCTGGGGCTTGGACATGGCAATACCTCAGATGTCCCCGCCGGTTTCGGCTGCCCCGAAATACTTGCGTTTGGCCAGACGCCAGGCGGTGACAAAAAAGGCGGTCAGCGGAATCGCCAGCACCATGCCGAGGATGCCGTTGAGGGCGGTGCCCCAAAAGAAAATTGAAACCATGATCACCACGGGATGCAGCCCGGTGCGCCCCCCCATGATCTTAGGGGTCAAGTACCAGCCCTCGGTGAGTTGCACCAGAATGAAGACGATCCCGACCAAGCGCACCAGAGCCATGCCCCCGTCCGGCTGTAGCAGCGCCAAGGGCAGGGCCACGCTCAAGCCGAGGATGGTACCAAGGTAGGGCACAATGTTGAGCACCCCCAGCATCAACCCAATGATTAAGCCGAATTTGAGGCCAATCAGGGTAAAGCCAGTCGCCAACAGCACACCCATGAGCACGCCAATGAGGAGCTGGCCGCGAAAAAACGAAACAATGATGGCAATAAACTCGCGGACCAAAAACACCACGTCGTCGCGCAGGGCCGGTTTGAGAAAAGGCAGTTGCGTTTCCAGGTTATTGGTCGGCTCGCGGCGGGAGAGGAGAAAGAAAAACAGGTAAATGGGCACCACCGCGAGGTGGGTAAAAAAGCTGAAAACGCTCAACAACCCGAGCCCGGCGGATTTGAGCGAGGGCAAGGCCAGTGAACCGAGTTCCCTGGCCTCCCCGAGCAGGCGGTCGATCATCGTGCGCACCGCCGGATTTTCCAATTGCCGCTGCGCCAAGGTCACCCAGTCGGGGTAGTGTTGCTGGCAGTAGACCACGGCGTGGCGCCAAAACTCGGGGACGAAGGCGATGAAGGCCAAAACCTGATGGATGAGGGCCGGGATGATGGCGAGCAGGAGGCCCGCGACCACAAGGCCAAATAGGCTGTAGAGCACCACCACTGCGCCGACGCGCCGCAGTTTGAGCTTACGCTCCAGCAGTTCGACGACCGGACGCATTATCAGGGCGATGATTCCGGCCATGGCCAGCGGCCAGAGCACGCTGGCGAATTTGCTCACCAGAAAGGATAGCACCATGAAAACGCCCACCAGCAGGGCGATGGTGACGACCAAGGCGACCAGTCCGAGGGAAAAGCCCACCATGCGGCGCTGGGTCGGGGTCAACAGTTGGGGGGTTGGGGATTCAGACATGCCCCCAACATCAAGCGCGACCGCTAGCGACACCAGTCAAAAGGCGGCGGTCAGCAGTCGCCCCCTTGCCGGTGCGTCGAAACAAAAAGGGATCCGCAGCAGCCTGGAACTCTGGCGCCTTGCCTTCGCGGCAAATTGCTTACCGTCTCGCCTTAACCATGCAGGCCGCCACCCACATTCACGTCAAAGGCGCCCGGGAGCACAACTTGAAGAACCTCGAGGTGCGCATCCCCCGCGGCAAACTCGTGGTCATCACCGGGCCCTCGGGCTCCGGCAAGTCTTCGCTCGCCTTCGATACGATCTATGCCGAGGGCTACCGCAAGTACATGGAGTCGCTCTCCACCCAGGCGCGCCAGGTCTTGGAGCAACTCAAGCGGCCCGACGTCGATTTTATCCACGGGCTCTCGCCGGTCCTGGCCATCGAACAGCGCACCGGCGGCGGCTCGCCGAGAAGTACCATCGCCACCGTCACCGAGATTGCCGACTACGCCCGGCTGCTCTGGGCGTTGCATGGCGAGCAGCGTTGCCCCAAGGACGGCGGCCGCGTGATGCAACGCTCCCTCGATGACAACGTCGCCCGCGTGCTGCGCGAGGTGGCCGGCGAGCGCATTATGATCCTCGCCCCCGCGCTCCAGGCCAAGGCATCGGTCTTGCGCGAAGAATTACCCCGCTTGCGGCAGCGCGGCTTTCAGCGCGTGCGCATCGCCGGTGTGGTCAAAAATCTCGACGACGTGGATCTGCTCCCCGTCGGGGTCGGCTCCATCGAGTTATGGGTCGAACTGGTCATCGACCGGCTGGTAGCGGTCGCCGACCAACGCAGTCGCCTGGCCGACTCGCTGGAGCTGGCCTTCCGCGAGGGCAAGGACCGCGCCCTCATCCTCGCGCAAAAATCGAGCGACGCCCCCTGGCGCGAGTTGAGCCTGAGCCAGTCGCTGGCCTGCGAAGTGTGCGGCGACGTGTTTGAGAAACTCACCCCCCGCCACTTTTCGTTTAACCACTCCGAGGGTGCCTGTGGCTCCTGCGGCGGGCTCGGCCGCAAGCTACGCTTTATCCCCGAACTGGTCATTCCGGATCCGACCAAGTCGGTGCGCGGCGGGGCCATCAAGCCGTGGCGCATCGGCGGGAAAAACCTTATCATCAAACACAACGCCCAGCTCAAGCAGCTGGCCGAACAGCTCCCCTTCGATCCGGACACACCGTGGCAGGATCTGCCCGAGGAGACCCGCGAACTCCTGCTCCACGGCGCCGGCGAGCGGCTGTTTTCCTTTAAGTTAAAACGTATGCGCGAACCCAAGGCACTGGCCTTCACGGGGATTATCGCGGATTTGACGGACAGTTTTCGCGATACAGACAGCGATGGTTTTCGCGCCCGGTTGACCACCTTTATGGTCAGCGGCGAATGCCCCGAATGTCACGGCACGCGGCTCAATGGCCGCAGCGGCGCGGTCACAATTGGCCGCGTCGTATCGGAAGGGAGCGCCAATCCGGCGCCGGTTGCGGCCGAGGCGGGAGTTACGGCAGGCGCGGCAGACGTACCACCGGAGACGGGCAAAAAAAACCGCAAGGCTAACGGCACGCCCAAGACCGCCGCTGCGGTGACTGCGGCCGCCGTCTCCGTTGCGCCGGGACATGCGACCACCACCCCAGCGGCGGCGCGGGGTGCGCCGGGACGGGTGCGGATGAACTTGCCGGCCTTCTTCGCCCTCGATGTGGGCGATGCCCATGCTTTTGCCACCACGCTGGTCGCGGAATTGGCGGCCAATGAGGCGCTGCGCGAAATCGTCACTGGCATTGAGCAGCGGCTGCGTTTCCTGCTCGAAACCGGGCTGGGCTACCTGACGCTCGACCGCGACTACGACACGCTTTCCGGTGGCGAAGCCCAACGCGTGCGGCTCGCCACCCAGCTCGGCATGGGACTCATGGGCGTGATCTACGTGCTCGACGAGCCGAGTATCGGCCTGCACCCGCACGACAACCAAAAGTTGCTCGAAACGCTGCGCGAGCTGCGCGACCGCGGTAACACCGTGTTGGTGGTCGAACACGACGAGGACACCATGCGCATGGCCGACGAGATCATCGAGCTCGGGCCCGAGGCCGGCACCGAGGGCGGCAATATTCTCTTCCAGGGCCC
>JBILBW010000224.1:0-3027 GCA_044353465.1 Rariglobus sp.
AACCGGGGCGGCCGGGTTGGCGATGTTGACGATCTCCAGGGCGTTGCTGCTGGAGCTGGCGATGTAGGCGTAGCTGCCGGAAACCGCGATCCCGTAGGGCGCACTGAGGACGGCCCCGCCAGCGCCATTGAGCAGCGAACCCGCGGCGACCGGGGCGTCAGGATTGGTGATGTTGATGACCTGAAGGGCGTTGTTGGTTTGGCTGGTGACGTAGGCATAGTTGCCCGAAATCGCGATGCCGCGCGGGTACGCAAGGTTGGCGGACGGGGCCACACCGGTGCCAACCAGTGAACCGCGTTTTACCGGGAGCAGCGGGTTGGTGATATCGAGGATTTGGAAGGACGTGCTCGTGCTGCTGCCGACGTAGGCAAAGTTGCCAGCCACAGTAACGACCTGGGGCACGGACAAGAAAGGACCGGTGGTAGCGGTGTGGGAAACCTTCGCTACGGGCGCGGGATAGAAAAAGGAGGGATCGGCGGCGTTGATGGCGCCGAAGTTTGCGGTGTTAGCCGTACCGAGGCCGAGGTTGGTCAACGAGGTGTCGACGTTGGTGACCTTGAGGGTGCCCGCGTTAACGGTGCCACCCGTGGTCACGTTACCGGCCGTGAGGGTGCCGTTGACGCCCACCCCGCCCGTCACAATCAGGGCACCGGCGAGGTGCTGGTGCTCGCGGTGGCATTGGTGACGGTCACTGGCGAAGCGGTGGTGGTCACGCCAGTGCCGGTGGGCACGAGGGTGATGTTTTGGTTGCCCGTGCCGCCGGCTTGCAGGGACAGACCGGTCGCCCCACCGGTGACGATGCCGTTGGGCGAAGCGAGGCCACCGGTGGCGGTGAGGGTGCCGGTCACGGTCAGGCCCTGGACGAAGGTCGAGGTGCCGGCGGGATTGAGGGTGATCGCAGCGAGCGCTGAGCCGGGGGCATAAAGGCTGAGGGTGTTGGTGTTGCCGAGTTTGAGCTGGGGCTGGTTGGTCGCCTGGCTCCAGATCCAGTTAACGCCGGGGGCCGAGGCGCTGAAGTCCACCGTGGCCGGGGTACCATTGGTGTAGATCAGGCTGTAGCCGGGATTGGCCCCGTTGACGCCGAAGCTGGCGGTGTTGCCATTCACATCCAAGGAGGAGTTAACGAACAAGTTGCCATTCACCGTCTGGTCCTGCGCCGAGGCGCTTGCGGCGAGTGAGCAGGCTCCAACCAAGAGGCTGAAATAAAGGGGGGAAGGACGTGTGTTCATGGGTGTGGGCATCAACAAAAACTAGCGGTGGCTCGGCAAAAAAAACCTTGTATCCCCTCAATGTTGGTCTGCGTGCGTCAACCCTTATTTAGATTTCGCCAACGGATTAACCAGGCGGCCGGGAAGCCCTCCCCCCTGGCATTGGGGATGACCTTATCTTTTGGGTTCGAAAGAACCGTTCTTCCAAGGGCGAGCGCATGAGGCTTCACGCCCCCAATCGGGTTAACACAGATCAACGTTGTAAATTTAAGCTGACGATCGGTTTCGGCGCTCTCGCGCGGAACGGAAAAGCCCCCCCCGCTTGCCGCCGCCGACACTCGTCCACCGCCCATTGGCAATCGGAAACGTAGCCCTTGGTTTGTTGTAGTCCTGCCCCATCCAGTTCGGCATCGAAGAACCCATCCGCTCATCTTAATGCGGCTCACCTGCACACGAATCAGTTCATCTTGCGCTGTGCGGGCGGGGCCTCGGTTGACGGCACTCACTGAATGCACCGGCCCAAATCCGCCGAGCATCTATGAAAACACTAGAACACACCTGTTTTGCCTTATCGATCTGCTGGATCGCCCGGCTTTCGGCTTACGGGCTACTGCGGTTCCTTCATCCCCTAACCGCCAATCTGTAAGTGAATTGGTTCAATCGGCTGCCGCCTCCCTCGATTATCCAGCCCCAAGGGTGGATTGGTTTATGGCCACTGGGACTTTCAGGATGGGGTTGGTGGTGATCCAGTCCTGCTGCAGGGCGTATTTGAAAAACGTGGAGAACACGCCGCGCCGATTGTTGAACGTCTTGAGCGACGGGGCGGGGCGACCGCGCTCCAGGTGCTGGGTGAGCACCGCAGGCGTGAAATCGACCAGTACGGTTTTGGGCGACTGCTTGGCGAAGCGCTCGAGGTCGCGCTTGATCGAATCGTACTGGCGAGGGGAGATGAGGTCGCGCTCTTGCTCACGTTGCTTCGTGGCCAGATACGCGGCGACGCACTCGGCCAGGGGGCGTGGTTTGTCGGCTTCGCGGTGGTGGGCGAGGGCATAATCGAGCAAGGCCGACAAGGGGCGTGCGGTGCCGGCAACGCGGCGGAAAAGCGACTCGGCATCGCGCAACTGGTCGTCGGTGAGGAACGGGATGGCGAGACGGACGCCGGAGGCCAGTTGGATGGCCTTGATTTCGAGGGACGCCTTTTCGGCAGCGGCCCCTTCGCGGGTTTTTAGGTTTTTGCGGATGCGAACACCCGCGAGCCAACCGGAGACGCGCCAAGAAATGACGCCGTTGCGGTTTTCGAAACGATCTAGGGAGAATTCAGTGTGCGACATGACAAGGTTGCCACGTCAACTGGCAACCTAGCCGCAGGTTTTTGCTCTCCAGAGGAGAAAAATGGTGGAGGTGCCGGGATTTGAACCCGGGTCTCCTTGATCGTTGCACGCCGCGTCTACCCTTATGTGCTGGTGTTTGTCTCGCCGACGTTACGCGACCAACCGCGCTTAGACGTCAACCAACCCCCGGGTAGAAGTACGACGCACTGCCCGCGGGTGGCTCGGTGCGTTATGTCTGCTGTCAGCGTCCACGTTAGCTAGCAGATGTCACTAGGCGGACGTCACTGCACTTAGGCAGCGAGGGGCATTTCTTCAGTGTTGCCGTTTGTTTGTTTTGAACGGGATTTAGGAGGGTCGTTCATCCTCCAAGGGCAGCGGCGCACGCGAACCAAGGATCGAATCCGGAACACCCCCAAAGTGTGTGTAACGCCTTCGCCCGTTGCCGGGCGGTGGCTGGATTAGATCGGCGTGAGGCCAATCAAAGAACA
>JBILBW010000225.1:0-3008 GCA_044353465.1 Rariglobus sp.
TTGTTGTAGGCTCACGGTGAGGCGGTTCATTACCTCACAGCGAACAAGTCCGCCGGAGGTTTAACCCCTCAAAAGTGGCCGGTTTTGAAGTGACCAGTCGTGGCCGGTTTTAAGTGATCGCTGACAGTCTCGCGACCCTGCTGCTCGCGCTGGCGGTTGCGCTTGCTGTTTTCGTGGAGGGCGAGGCCAAGCTTCTGGATGGTGGTGACGATGACCTTGTCGGCCCGGTCGTCGGAGAGCAGGCGGCGGACGAGGGCGGCGGTGTTGGTGTTGGCCTCAACGCAGCCCTCTTGGAAACGGTTGAACTCCTCGCGCGTCTGCCGGTCGAGATCCTTGCGGTCTACGACGAAGAGGCACTTGTCGATGGGGGGTTATCGCGGAGGAGGGTGGAGGCCTTGAATGACGTGAGGGTCTTGCCGCTGCCCGTGGTGTGCCAGATGTAGCCGTTGCCGCACTTTTGGTCGATGCTGTCGACGATGGCCTCGACGGCGTAGATTTGATAAGGGCGCATCATGAGGAGCTTTTGCTCGCTCTGGATGAGCACCATGTAGCGGCTGATCATGCGGCCGAGGTCGCACTTCTTGAGGAAAGCGTCGGCAAAGAGCTCGAGCTGGGTGATCGGCGAGTTGTCCTTGGCGGCGAATTCATAGACCGGGAGGAACTGCTCGTCGGCGGCAAAGTTGAAGTGCCGGGTATTGTTATTGGCGAAGTAGTAGGTCTCGGTGCGATTGGAGACTATGAAGAGCTGGATGAAGCAGAGGAGGGTGCGGGTGTAGCCGTTGCCGAGATCGGACTTGTAGCCGACGATCTGCTCCATGGCGCGGCGGGGGGTGACGCCGAGATTCTTGAGCTCCACCTGGACGACGGGCACGCCGTTGATGAGAAGGATGACGTCGTAGCGGTGATGGCTGTAATCAGTGTTGATGCGGAGCTGGTTGACGACCTCGAAGTCGTTTTTGCACCAGTCCTTGATGTTCACCAAGGTGTAGGAAAGGGGCGTGCCATCGTCGCGGGTGAAGTCGTTTTTTTCGCGAAGGCGGACGGAGGTTTTAAAGACGTCGGGGGAGACGAGGTCGTCGAGGAGGCGGGCGAACTCGGCGTTAGTCAGGTTGACGCGGTTGAGGGTCTCGAACTTCTGGCGGAAGTTTTTCTCCAACGAGGCGCGGTCGTGGATGTCGGGGCGGTCGGTGTATTTAAGATCGCGGAGTTTTTGGATGAACAGGTCCTCGATGCCGGCCTCGTTGAGGGTGAGCGGACGGGTGTCTTGATCCTGCTGGTAGGTTAACTTGGACGACATGGGCAAAGGAGCGTTTAAGGCGGCGTCAGTGCGATATGTCAGACAGGAGCGCCCGTGCGCGGGGTGAGACGGGCCGTCAACGTCGCGTGGGTGGTGTTGACGCGCTCACCGGCGCTTACCCAGAGCTTGGCCAGGAAGCCGATGATGGCGGAGGTTTGGGATGGAGAAGACTTAGTGCGCGCCATGAGTTGCGGAGTTTTGTGGGGAGGGGAAACGAGTTGGGCAACGCTTGGTTAGGAAAAGGTAGAAGTTTTAAAGGGAACGGTGTGACTAATGGGGGCGGGGCGTGTTTTATCGATTTGGAGCCAACCATCCTTTTAATCAGAAAGCCGAAGTTCCAGCGCGCGGCGTTAGCTCCACTGTGAGGGGCCCGCTGAGGACCGCCCCTTAATCGGAGCCCGCCCTCTTTCGCCCCAAAACTATTTGTCAGCGATTTGCCAGCAAAGGTGTTTCTGTCTCCATTTAGGCGCAGTTAGGAGTAGTTTTTTTCTGTCTCAAAACATTAATCATTAAGATAAAGCATACTAAAATAAGGCTTTATTTGTTTGCCCAAGGGTGGTTCTGCTTCCCCCACGTGGGAAGCGGAATTCTGGTTGAGCAAGTCCGGGTAGAGCCGAGTCCATAGCCGTAGCTCAATGCGTGTTCGTTTGGGGCTAGTTACTCCTGCCGCGCCGTGAATCGCATCGTGGCCCGAGGTTTGCCGCCGGTTTTTTCGGAGGTGGGCGATGCGTCTTCCTGCCTACTTTTTCTCCGGCCAACTCTGCGGCACTTTCCTCAGCATTTTCAGATCGTAGCCTTGCGCGGTGAGTTCGGCGACCAGGCGTTGATAGTCGGTTTCCGGGATCTGCGGGGTGCGGGCCATGATCCAAACGTAGTCGCGTTTGTTGCGGCCGATTACGGTCTGCGTATAGTCGGGGTTGAGGTGCGTGATCAGGAACTCGGCCTTAAACGGCCAGATGAACTGCATGCCCCAAGTTGAGTTGTTGACCTTGTCCACCACGAAGCCGCGCGGTTTGTGGCGTTTGGCGGGACCGTCGAAAGCGCCTTGGTTAAAGGTGAACACGGTATCGATCGAGCCGTCGGGATCGAGGCGGTAGGTCTCGATGCCGTTATAGGCCTCGGTCTCGATGAAGGTCGGGATCGCCGCGATGACATACCACGCGCCCATGAAACGCGGGAGATCGACGCGTTCGACAGTCTTAAGCGGGGGCATCGAGGTGGCGCAGCCGGACATAAAGAGGATCGCGCAGAGAAGCGGGAGGAGCGTGAGTTTTGACATATGTGAAGGTATCCTAGTTTCGGTGCCGCCCGCAGTGGATATGCCGAGGCGCTAGCGGCTGCCCCACGGCGGGAGGTTGGCTAACGACTTTCGATCATTAACAGACAAGCCACCAAAGCTGGGAAGGTGCATCGTTAACCGAGAAGCGGCCCAGTCTTTCGGAGAATTGTATATAAAGACCACTTGCGAAATAGTATTAAAGAGTTGTATTGAGTCGTGTCTGCATGACACCGGCATGACAAATGACTTCCATTACATGCCGAAACGTGCATAAGATCACTCCGACAACAAGTACCCAACAGCAACAACCACCCCTGTTTATGCACCGAGCGGAAATTCGTGGCTAAGGTTTAAGCTCAGCGATGAAGTGCGTTGGCGCGGTGTGTGCTGCTCGGAGCACAGACCGTGACAAGCCGCAGTCTAACACCCAGT
>JBILBW010000103.1:0-9597 GCA_044353465.1 Rariglobus sp.
GGTTCATTACCTCACAGCGAACAAGTCCGCCGGAGGTTTAACCCCTCAAAAGTGGCCGGTTTTGAAGTGACCAGTCGTGGCCGGTTTTAAGTGATCGCTGACAATCAACCCGACTTTGAGCGGCAAGAGCGACTCCGCCAGGCACGGCACCGCTTACTGCACGTTGCAAAACGGCAAGCCCGCGTGGCACAGCCAGTGAGCGAAGGCCTCCCGGGTGCGATCAGCCCCGTCGAGGGCGAGCTGGACAGGTTGACCTGCCCCAAAATGAACACCGATCGAATGAGCGAATTTCTTGCGCAAATTCACGTGGCCCACGCCCGACCAATTTATCTTTAGGGTGGTCGATGGTGCCAGCTCGCCCCTCTCAAGGGTGCTCTGCCCCCGCGAAAACCATTCGCCTGATTGATCGGCCTGACGATGCGCCCCAACTCAATCCACAGGACCCTATCTGGGATGAAGCCAGGGACACGGAATACCCGAACCGTGTTTTTGCCGACCGGCCTCGGGGCACTCGGCAAATTCAGTCCTGCCTTTCCCGTCTCGCCTCCGACTCAGCCCGCTTACGCAGCCGCCCCGCATGGTCCGGGCTAGTTAATCTCAACTTAAACAGGAATTAGTATAAACCACCCCGCTTAAACAATAGAAACCACCGACGGGGCGGAATGTGATCAAAACGCCATTTTGGCGGCAAACCCGAGAGTGGCGAGGCTGACCCCGAGGCACAAATAGGTGGCGATTTTGGCGCCACGAGCATTGCGACTATAATGCTTTTCACCCGTCGGCCCAGCGATGGCAATGGCCTCTTTGGCATTGGCCAGGGTGCGCCGGGCAAAAAACACCTGCACGACCATCAAGATGAGCAATCCCAGGAATTGGGGCTTTCCGGTGCCGGGTGCATGCCCCTGCAACGTGCCGATGATCTGAGTGTTGACCAATAGGATGATAAAGATGTTGGCCATCGCGTAGATCGAAGCCCGGCCGGAGATTTGTTGCACCTTGGTTTCCACCGCGTTGAGGCGGGAGGGATCGTCCAGAGTAATCATCGCGTTGGGCGCTTTATCATCGGTCACCTGGTCATCCTCTTTTTGCGGGAATGGTGCCCGCCAGGCAACCAACACCGACGGAACCGAGGCAAACATGACGACGACGAAAAAGGTGGAGAAACCGAGCCAATCGGCCAGCGGTCCGGAGATCATCGCCGTGGGGACGATGACGAGATTCATCAGCGCGGTGGCGAAGGCGTAGTGCGTCATCGTGCAGCGGCCGGGTGCGAGCTGTTGCATCATGTAAATCATGTTGCCCACCATACCGAAGCCATAACCAAATTTCTCGATACTCACCATGGTCACGATGGTGCTATAGTCTAAACTATGCCCGGCGGCAGCGTAGTGACTTAAGAAAACAAAGGTGAAGTGCGGGACATTCAAACATAGGCCAAGAAACCAGAGGGATCGGCTTAATCTCATTTTGCCAATAAATACGCCGCCCAGGAGTCCGCCCATAATACCCGCAGCCGTACCGTAAATTGAATCAATATCGCTCACCTGACCGGCTGTGAGGCCGAGGCCGCCCTGAGCGGTTGAGCCCTGCATAAAAAGCTGACCGACCATGAGAATCAGCCCCTCTCCGAGGCGGTACAGGAAAACGAAAGCGATCATGCCCCAAAACTCGCGTTTATGGAAAAACGTTATCGCCGAACTTAGAAAGTTAGACGCGACCTCGTTAAGGCTCGTTGGCCGTTTAGTGATTTCCCCCGGGGGCAAGGCAAAGAAATTATATAGCGCCAAAATACCCATGGTCGTGGCGCAGGTCAGCATGACATTACGCCACATTACCTGATCTGACCAACTGTAAGCGTCCTTTAGCGCGAAGAGCACCGAAATCAGCAAGCCGCTGGCGAGTACTTTGCCTAAAACCCAAAATGTTCCTTGCAGGCCCGCGAATCTGGATTGGTTGGTTTTGTCGACGGAGGATAAATACAGGCCGTCAGCGCAAATGTCCTGAGTCGATGAGGCGAAGGCCGCGACCCAAAATAGAGCGATGCTGATTTGGAAAAACCCAGGGGCCGTCAGGCTCATCGCGATAGCAGCAAAAAGCAGTCCACAAAGTACTTCCATCGAAATGACGAAGAATTTCTTCGTTCGGTACATGTCAAGAAAGGCCGCCCAAAGTGGCTTCAGTGACCAAGCGATGCCGATGCTGCCCACCGCGACGGTGATCTGGCTGTCAGGAAAGCCGAGAGACTTGTACATGCGAACAGCAGTGCTGTTGATCACATTGTACGGGATGCCCATCGCGAAGTAGAGCGAGGGGATCCAGAGAAGCAAACGCAGGACCGAGGGGGGCTTGGAAGACATGGGGAATTGCAGGGAAAAAGCGGGGCGCGGGGCGGCTATCCATTGGCACGATGCAACAAGCCTGTGCCATAGAGGCCCATAAAGGAATATTGCGTATTTAATTATTGAATTAACACAACCCTTTTTCCGATACTTCCGATTAATTCTCGGGAATCGTTTTTTTTAAATTTAAATGATTGGAATAGAACGTAATAAACTACCCAACGTGCCCCAGCGCTATAGTTCGAATAAGGGGCTCCTTCCTGATCAGGGGTACACCCATTAGAGCCAATAAAGCCCCCCCCTTTAATGAAAAATCTTAAGACTAGTTCGACCTCAGCGTTGCTGTTACTCGCCATGGCCTCCAGTTCTCAGGTGCTGGCCCAGTCTATCTTCACCCCAACAACCGCAGGCACCTACAATTGGGACAATACAAGCAATTGGCAGAGCGGCAACGCGCCTACAAGCGGGGTCGACACCGCCCTCGTCTTCGGCAATGGCGCGACCTTGGCGGGAGGTACGGTCACTGCGAACAACAACATCGGGGGCACGGCGGCGTTCAAGCTAAACAGACTAAACATAAACTACGCAGCTCCTGCCAGCGGCACGGCGGCGATGACGCTCACAGGTAACCAGCTTGAGTTCATCAATAGCTCCGGCGCCGTGGCCCCGACCCTAGTCTTCAACACGACCGGCACGGTGAAGCCTTCGGTGACCATAAGTAGCAATATTCTCTTCACCAACACCTCTGCGATAACCACCACCTCAAATGCCACTTTCAGTGGGGTTGTCTCCGGAGCAGGAGGCTTCACCAAGGCGGGAGCAGGAACGTTGATCGTCCAAAATAACGCCACCGCCACGGGGGGCACCGCCCTCGGCAACATCGGTGTGAGCGCCGGTATCCTGCAAATCGGTAACAACGGCGGTTTCGGTAGTCTCGGTTCCGGCACTATCACCTTGAGCGGCTCAGGCAGCCTGAACGTAGCCCGTGCGAATGGTAGCTTCAACTTTGATAACACTATCACTGGTAGCACCAGCGGCTCGGTGAATTTCAACCTGAACAACAGCGCAACTCCGACCGCGTTCGCGGTGACCCTAACCAAGGCAAACACCTACACCGCCGCCACCAACCTCCAGGCGTTTGCCAACAGCAGCGTTGGCGCACCGACACTCAAGAACGGCATTGATAACGCTTTGTCCACCACCACCGCGCTTACGATCAACACGGTAACCGGTTCTACCGCCGTGATGACCTATGATCTGAGCGGGTTCAATCAGACCATCGGATCACTCGCCTCTGGAGCGGGCGTCTCCACGACCAATGGCATCGTTACCAACTCCGGTACCGCCAAGACGCTGACGATTTCCAATGAAAGCGGCACAAAGATCTACGCCGGACTGATTTCCGGGGATATTGAGTTGGTTAAGGCTGGCGCTAGTACGCAAACCCTCACGGGCTTAAACAGCTACTCGGGCTTGACCAAGGTTGACGGCGGTTCCTTGGAGACGGGCGTAACCGGTTCGTTTGGATCAAACGATATCAGGGTGGGCACAGCATCACTGAACTTAGGTAACAATACCTCGATAGCAGACACCGCCTCACTCTTCCTCTCGAGTGGTTCCACCTTAAACCTTGGCTTCACCAGTGGCTTCGAAACCATCAGTGGACTAACGATCGCGGGTAACGCCGTTGCCGTAGGTACCTACACGGCTGCCCAGCTCGCCAACTTGGGCTTTGGCGGCACGTTCAACGGCGCAGGCAAATTGAATATCAGCTCTGCTATCCCCGAGCCGTCCACTTATGCAGCGCTGGCCGGTCTGGCCATTTTGGGTTTCGCACTTCGCCGCCGCGCAAAGGCTTGATTTTTCCAAATTCGGTGTATCATTACCAATTACAGCTCTTTTCGGTGAGCTGCGAGTAGTCCCCAAAAAAACAATCCTCCCAATGCGTTTACTCAATAAGGTCCTTATCACTAGCTTTTGCCTCACTGCCTCTCTCTCTGCGCAGAACATGCTCCAGAATGAAGGTTTTGAGAAAGGCATGTTCAGCTGGGGTCCGTGGATCCCACCCGAAAGTGTCACTCATGCACCGGTGATTGAAATTGCCAAAGGCAGCGCGCACACCGGCACCTCTGCACTTCGTCTTTCAAGCACCACAAACTCTCGCTTCGCGGTCGGGAGTTACCCCAGCATTCCTGTGGTTGTGGCGGGAAAATATCGCGTTTCGGCCTGGTACCGCGCCGAACCCGGTGCCGTTGTTCAGGGCGGACAACCTGGGTTTGTCATGCGACTGAATTTCAAGCAAGATGACGCCCCTCCTGGCACTCCGCACAAGCATCTTTATGTGGGACCGTCCGGCGCTATTTCCAAGGGAATCGGTCGTAAATTGACTG
This sequence comes from Rariglobus sp., assembly GCA_044353465.1. Classification (GTDB taxonomy): domain Bacteria; phylum Verrucomicrobiota; class Verrucomicrobiia; order Opitutales; family Opitutaceae; genus Rariglobus. The sequence continues at coordinate 4,730 of JBILBW010000103.1, forward strand.
TACCTACACTTCCCACCGAATGGACCGCAGTCGACGTAGTCGTGGAAGTGCCAGCCCAATCAACCAGCATGTTTGTTACCTTCTTTTCGTGGGGCCTGACTGGTGCGTTGTTGGTGGACGACGTCTTGGTCGAAAAGGTTGCCGACGACGTCGCCCCCACCGCGTTGGTTGGCCATGAATAAACCTGTGTTGCGATAGCTCCTCCAAAGGCGCAGGATGATTTCGCGTCCAAGCCTTTGAGGGGCAGAGCCTAAGCTAAACCCCAAGAGGAAATATTCTTGGGGTTTTGGTGTTTTTTTACCTGGCGTCGTTTGCCTAAAGTGAAGGCGTGGCCTGGTTTCACATAAATCGAGCAGACCCGGTGCGTTTTGATCCACCTGCTTTACTACACCAAGGCCTTTAGGGCTCAATTTGGATCGGAATGAACTCATTGCGATGAGCTCATTCGTTCAGTGGTCGGTTTTGGCTGGTTGCTGAAAACAAAGACATTTTTCTCATCTAATAATTATGAATCCACATTTGGCCCAATTTGCCTGGGTGTTCGCACCCTTGGTTGCGCTTGCTTCGGCCGCCGACCACCCACTCGGCAACGCTGTGCCACCCCAAGAAGTTGTTGCCCAGTTGTTCATCGACGACATGAGCATCCCCAACGCCATCCTGCCGGCAGGAATCTCTACCGGGTGGGCCAAAAAGCCACGGGTGGGTTCGGGTAACCTGATTCCGAAGGGATGGACGCACAGCACGATGTGGGGGCAGATCTATCTCGGCAAGGATGGCAGCCCGGCTAAAAACGTCCGAGTGCAGGTCCGGGATTGCGCCTTGTGGGTGCTCAGCAAAAAAACCGGCACCTGGAAACAACTCCAATATAGCGTCACTCCGGAAGGCGGGGCCTACGCCGAGAATTTCAAAGAAGACGCGAATATTCCGGCGGACATGCGCAAAGAAGCCGATGGTTCGCTCTCGGTTAAGCTGGTTAAAGGCTACAACTTCCACTTCTGGCCGATCGGGGGTCGCGCCCAAGTAGAGCCAGCGGACATTGCGGGCATGGCGTCGGTCTTTTTTGCGCGACTGGTGGTCGATGCTGCGGACCAGCCGGACGACCGTGAGAATGCGGTGCTGCTGGGCTCGTGCGGGGGCGATTATTGGCGCAACTTGGACGCCCAATGGAAGGCCGATTGGAGTAGCAACAACGACTGGGCCATCGGGCGCTTCAAACGCATCACCACTGATTGGCAGGTTTTCACCGGCTGCACTTTAGGTGATGCCATCGTCCACACCAACTACACTCATGAAGCCAAGTTGGCGCGGGCAGACGATTTTGCGCCCGTGCTCAGCGCAGAAACGATTCGGGCCACCCCGCCACCGTTACGCGCCTTGCTAAAGCTGAACTGATATTACCGCGGCGTTCTATCCCTCGCTTAATCCCTGAACCATTAACGCACCGGTTACCCCCTGGCACCACCCCATCGGTCTCCCGCGGAACCTAGCCTTCCTGCCGGAGCTAAATCCGATTTTTCTGGAACAAGGGCCAACCGGGTTTAGGGGCTGCGTTTATCGACTATCGTTTATGGATCCTATTACCGAAAGTCCGGTTGCCCGCCCTTCGAGCGGAATCTGGAGCGAGAAAGCATTCGCCCTTGTTTTCCCGGAGATCGGCGGGGGAATTCAGGTTTTTCAGGGTAATCCTAATGGCCACGCACGAGTTTATCCGCAGGACCTCATCAAGCCTTCCGCGGTTGATCCCGACTGCCGGTCGTTAAGCGGAGGCAACGAGTTCAACGAGCGGCACCATTACCGCCCCAAGACCGCTCTCCCCTGCGATCCCCGCATTGAGCAGCGAGACGCCGTTTCAAAGACCCAGTGGAACGGAGCCCCTGACCCAAAGGAACCCACGAAGACCCTGCACGGGCCCGGCATGGCCCGGCTAGTAAGGCGTGTGCGTTCCTGCAGCCGCACGTCACTACCGCAGGCCTTACTTTGGTGGGCAAACGGGGCCCGAAAGGTGAACGAGTCCCGCCAGAGTTTTTTCCCACCCGACGGCTATAACACCGGCGATGATGCCAAGCGAGGCACCAGCCCGTATCTGCTTTGCGAGGGCCTTCATTCGGGCGTCGATGTTGCCGCACGTGCCCGCTCCGGCGATCCGGCTGCGGAAGCCCCGCGCCAATTGATTCCCACCGCCAGTGGGGGGGCTAGCGCTAACAACAACCCGGCCAGTGATCACTCGTTTACCGCCAACATCCCCGGGCCTTGCGCCTCCAGGTGTGGAGGCAGCCTAGAGGACTTTTACGCTGGCGATGTCCCCCGCGAACAGGCCGGGCTATTGCACCCGGACACCCCACACATTTCCCCTGGCAAGACTCAGTTAACCGCGGGCAATCCGCCGTTCAGCAACGCTTGCAAACGCAATCTCAAGACCAAGGGCCCCACGGGGGAATTCAGGGCCTGCATCAAGGTGATGGCCGGTGCTGACACCGACAACCAGCCCGACTTCAGCTCGCTTCAACCCGGCGAGACCAAGACCAGGAACCCATACCGGGCGCCGCTCCCCCCGATCGGGCCCGCGCAACCCGTCAACGTTGAGGTCGCTCCTTCGCTGGCCGCCCCACTCGACCCGGCCGAGGCCGCCAAAAACACCCGGCGGCTCGGCGTCGCCGACTTCGCCCTCCAGGCGCGCGCCGGCATCACCAAGGGCAAAACACTTATGCTGGTTACCCGCGACCGCCCCGCTGTTGACGCCCGATTGCTCGTTAAACGCGACCAGCACATAAAGGGGCTTGGCGCCTCCGCCGCCAAACGCCTCCGCTGGTTGGGGGGGGAAATCGCCTTCAGCCCTCGGCGCGACGGGCTGAACGTTGATCTCTGCGCGCTGTACCACCAGACCGGCCAACCCGCCCAAGCCGAGAGCATCGTCGCCGCCGGTGATTTCCGCCCCTGGGATAACGGCAAGGGCCGCGCCCTGGGCCAGTACGTGCGCAGCCCGCTTTTAATCGGCCGTGAATCCCTGGCTCCCGGAGATTTCACCGCCACGAGCCAGCACTTCGAGCATGCGCTGAGCGGCCCTGAAAATCGCGGCGAGTCCAAGCACCTGTTCACCCACCAGCGCGACCGGCTCTTTGGGCTGTCCGCGGAATCCTGCCCGACTGTGGGCGGGGATCTCGCCGCCCTGTCTTATCTGGGCGAAGGGCTCACCCTACGCGACCGCTGGGAGTGGCGCCAGGTCGCACTCGAGCCCACGAATTTGCCCGCTGAATCGCGCGCGGGCGGCGAGGGCAAGAATCCCCGCCCGTCGCCGGCCCCGGCTGGCGCCCGACGCCGGAGGCTGGAGATCACCCCCTCCCACTCCCACCGTTGCTCCAACCGCGGATCAGCCGAAGGAGATCGCTAAGATGTCGCGAATTTCCGCTTGGCTCCTTCTCGCCTGGGCACTCGTGCCGCGCTTAGGTGCCGCCGAGTACTTCATCGACTGCAATGCCGCCGGCCGGCCGGTTCAAGACGGCAGCGTTGCTCATCCCTGGAGCGAACTCGCTCCGGCTGTGGGCAAGCTGGTGCCGCACGATGTGTTATCCATTCGCCCAGGGCGCTACCGGCAAAGCAGGCTCACGGTGGGGGTGGACGATGTCCGGTTACGCAAAGATCCCGCCGTGCCCGGCGTGGTGGTGATTGATGGCGCGGTGCCGTTGCACGAGTTGATGAACCAAGATGAGCAGGGCCGGCAGAAAACCCGGGATAACGGCCCGTTTTTCCATCCGGTGATCACGGTCACGGGCAACGGCGTCGTCTTGGAGGGACTTGAAGTGTGCAACGGCTTCGTTGGCATTTCGATGCGCGGCGAGCGGGGGCAGGTCCTCGGTTGCCATGTACATCATACGGGGCAGCACGGGATCGAAATCACCAACCATCACGGCTTAGTCGAGGACTGCGTCGTGCATGATGCCAACCTGTATAACGTCAATGGCCAGTGCTTGGTGGGCGGATTCGACAAGGCCACGGGACGGCCGAACCAAAATGCACGCAAAAAAATCACCAGCACCGATCCTGCCCGAAACGGCAAGAACATGGATTGGGGGCAGGGTATCACCTTCCACGGCAGTTACCTTCGCGCGTGGGCTCCGCGCGGCGGCGTCCTGCGTAAAAATCTACTGTGGAATATCTGGGGGGAGGGCTTAGCGTGCTACAACGCCGCCGAGGTACGCATGGAGCGCAATGTCGCGTTCAACATTTGGCGCATGGCTTACTACGTGCAAAACGTGGACGCGGCCACCCTGGAGGCAAATTTGGCGTTCTACGACCGCGGTTTTCGCGGGCGCCTCGGCGGGCAGTCCATGGCGGTCTGCTATTCCTTCGCCAACGAGTACCCGGCCGATCACCTGCGTTCCGCCGCAGGTGCCGAGCAACCCCTTGTCCCTGACTGCTCGGACCTTAGCTTGATCAATAATCTGTCGTACGGCGGAGATTACGCACTTCACTCCGGGGATCGCCACAAACTCGCCACCCGCGGCCGTATTCGTCTGGGCAATAATCTCCTGATCGAGCCCGCCTCCGCCGCTTGCATCAATATCAGCACATTATCGGCCGGACCGGCGGAGATCCGGAACAACCTCCTGATTCGCTCCGGCGATACTCCGGTAGCGGATGCCCGCTTCCTGCGGTTGAGCGGGGGGTTTGCGGCCGTCTGTACGGACAATTATTTCCACCTAACCGACGCTGCGACGAAATCAGGGCTAGCCGCACTGGACCGGGAGTTGGCGCTGGTAGTCGACTGCGCCAATCAAGTTTCGAACGGCCACTCGTTGGAGGCGAGCCACGCCGCCCTGCGCGCCTACCTTCGTTCTGCGATCCACTGTTTTGGCGCGCTGGCCAGCGCG
>JBILBW010000104.1:0-9547 GCA_044353465.1 Rariglobus sp.
ATCAACTCGTTTGCGGCCCGCGAGGTGTTCAACAGCGCGATGAGTGTGATCTTCGCGGTCGAAACCAGCGACGACGAGGAAGCCGACGCAGGCCACCTGCGCGACGCCCTGCAGGCGGCGGTGCGGCAGGACGGCAGCAAGTTGTTCACCCCCTTGGTGTGCCTCAACCTGATGGTGTTTTACGTTTTCGCGATGCAGTGCTTGAGCACGGTGGCGGTGGTCAAACGCGAGACCAACGGTTGGCGTTGGCCGCTATTCCAGCTCGGTTACATGACCGGTTTCGCCTGGGTGCTGTGCCTGGGGGTTTACCAAGTCGGTCGCGCGCTTGGCTACTGAGGCCAAAACAAAATCCGAGTTTTAACCGCGAGTGAACGCTACGAATCGTTAATTCAAACCCGGCGCCCTTCCGGCTTAGCGGCCATTAGCGTACATTAGCGGTTAAAAAAACTCCGTCGCCGTTTCCTCCCGTCGGCTCATTTGCCCCGGTCACCTTCTTAACCTAGACTCCGCTCATGTTCACCGACTGGCAAACACCCCTCGCCCTGCTCGTGGTCGCCGTGACCCTGGGGCTGCTCGTGCGCGGGGCCTGGAAAAAGCGCCAGAAACCGGGTTGCGGGGGCAACTGTGGCTGTCCCAGCCAGGACCTCAAGGCGCGGCTGAAGAAGTAGTCGGGCCATCCGGTTAGGAGCCAGCTTGCAGGAGAAAGCGGCTTGCAGGCGAAAGTGCCCCACCGGGCCGGGCCGCCTCCCGCCGCCTGCAAGTAAACCCCGCCCCCCCCTGCTCCGGCCTCCACCGGCCTACTCGCCCAAACCGGCGTGCAGGCGGGCGTCCCACTCCGAAAGCCGCTGCGAGCGCCGCCCGCCTGCAAAAAAAACAAGCCCAAAGTGTCACCTATTAGGTGACACTTTGGGCTTGGGCTTTGCCGTCGGCGACGGTCGATGCGACCGAGGTCGGGCCGGATGCGGCCGTTCAGCCCAGCGGCTGCACCCCGAGGGTTCCCTCAAGGCTCTGGCGGTAGGCCGGCGACTGCACCCGGGCCAGCTCGGCCTTGGCATTGAACAAGCGGTCCTTCAAGCCGAGGCGGACAATCACATCGGCGTAATGGTCCTGATCGAGCACGGCCTCCAAGCTCTGCACGTGGTGCGCCCAGAGCTTCGCCTCGTTGGCCTGCTTGGTGTCCAACCGGGCGCGGTACCAGTCGCTACCTTCGAGGTGTTCCCGGGTGAACAGGCTGCGCACCTCCGGGGCGTCCAGACCGTGGCCGGCCGCAGTCTGACCCTTGGCCATGATCTCCAACAACGCCTGCAGCGGCGGGCAGGCCCAAGCGATGCTGCCGTCGGCAAAATAACTCTCCGCCACCCGCTGGTGGGTCGTCACGATCGTGTCCACCCCGTCGGCGAAGACGTCCATGTCCTGCTGCTCGGGCCGGAGCATCTCGTCGGTGAAGACGACGTGGGGGTGCGGGAACAGGCGGCCGAAGTAAATGCGCACAAAGCGGGTGGTGATGCGGTAGCCGAGACGGCTGGCGTGCACCTTTTTGCCGCGGTGCTCAAAGTCGAGCAGTTGCTCGAAGCAGCCGTCGGCGATGAGCGCCCGGGCGGAGCGTTCCGCCGGGGTCATGCGCGAGAAGATCTCGGGCACGAGCAGCGACACGTCGTGGTCGACGCGCACCTTGGGACCCACGCAGCCGGCCGAGGAGAGGAAGGCGTCGTGGCCGGTTAGGATGGAGGACACCAGCGCCGCGTTCAGGTCGATGATCGGCGGCAGGGCATTGAACGGGCCTTTGGTCAGTGCCCCTTCGCTGCCCGCCCCGGTGGTCGAAGGCGACTTACCGGTCATCGAACTGATGAACTCCATGAACAGCTCGGGCAGTTCCATGTAGTGAATCGGGTTAAAGCAGCAGAGCGCGCGGACACCGGGCTCGGGCGGGTTGTTGCGGCGGCCGGGGACCAGGACGTTGACCGGGGTGTGCACGGGAGCACCGGCGGGCAGCCCCCGGTGCAGGCGCAAACCGAGCTGAGCCAGCGCGGTGGCCCGGGGGTTGGCCACATCGGGACGGATCTGCAGGTAGCGCGTGTTTTTGGAGGGCTTGCCGCCGACCAGGCGCGGGTTGGCCGTGGAAACGAAGTAGGCGGGCGAAGCCCCGGCGGGCTGGGCGGCGGCCTTTTTCACCAGCTCCTGCATGGGCGCGGTGTAGGCGGAGAAACCGACCGCATCCTCAATCTGGGCGCGGGCGTCTTCGGCGGTCAGCGGCTCATAGTTGGACAAAAAGGTGCCGGGGGCGGCGATGTCGGCCTCGGCCTGTTTGTCGTAACCGCGATGAATGGCGTCGTCGGGGCGCTGGAACAGCCGGGCCTCGCAGTTTTGCACGAACTTGTAGGAACGCGGGGCGGGGGCAGCGGCGTTGCCGTTGGCGGGCACCGTGACCGCCGTGGCCGGAGCGACCACCGAGGCGGTGATGTCGTCCTCCATCTGCACCTTGGCGGCGGGGTGGAAATCGTGGCGCAGGCCAAACACGCGCCACGAACCGTCCTCCTCGTAACCGACGCGCAGGGTGTTCACCACCAGCTTGCGGCCGTCGAGCTTGAGCTCGTAGCCGGGGCGGCCGTTGATCGTGTCGACCGAGAAGTGGTTGCGCCAGTCCGCGCCCCAGCCGGCCTTGTGGTACCGTTTAACCACAAAAACCAGCTCCTTGACGTGGCGGGGGATGGCGTTGAGCCAACCGTTGTAGGCGTCGGTGTAATCGCGGCGCGACGGGGTGAGCAGCTTGATCACGCTGCCGAGGGTGCGCTCGGGGCTGAGGATCGGGCGCTTGTCGTTGCCGTTGCGCACGGCGTCGCGGAAGCGGCCGGAGTAATCGCGCTCCAGCAGCGCGGCCACGTTGTCGAGGTCGCGATCGATATCGGCCAGGAACACGTGGCCGGGAAGGATGGCGTCGGAGATGGCCTTGGAGATCTCCGACTTGCCGCCGCCCGATACGGTGCAGGGCTTGTGGCAAAGGGTGGTCTCCGCCACGGTGCCGACCAAGCGCCACTGGCCGCGTTCGCCGCGCACCGGCTCCATGCGCACGCGGTAACCGCTAGGCCGTACGTAGGTTTTGCCGGCGAGCAGCTTGATCTGGCGGGCGGAGCCGGCGGCATCGGTCCAACTGATTCGCTGTTTGCGCAGGTCGAAGTGGGTCGCCTCGGGCACGAGCACGGTGTCGGCGATGTGCACGGCGAGGGCATGGCCCTCGGGCTGGGCGGTCCACTCGGCGGGTTCGCGGGCGAGCACGGCGGCGACCGTGTACTCGGGTTTATTCTCGACGTAGCCGGAGAAATCCTCGCCCAAGTCGTAACTGGGAAACACCAAGGCGCCACCAGCGTGCTCCTCCTCGGCCATCCCGTAGAGGTTGGCCGCGAAGCTGATCATGGTTTTAACCTCTTTCTTGCAGTAGCCGTAGTAGTTGTCGGCGATGATCGTGACGATCACCCCGCGGGCGTCGCGGGCGCACAGCTTGAAGGCGCTGCCGCCGTTGTAGAGCTCGTCCTCGGTTTTCCAGCACATGCCGTCGCGGCGCTGGCGCGGGGTGGCCAGATCCCAGTGCGGCAGGCCAACGATGTGCTTGCGCACCCCGACCAGATGCGGGGCGAGGATCACGCAGCCGGTGTGCCCCGACCAGCCGTCGACATCGAGAGCGGCGTCGTTTTCGGCGATGAAGGGGTCGCCGGCGTTGCCGAAAATGGACTCGACGAAATCGAGATTGGACACGAGCGAGCCGGGGGCGAAAAAGCGCACCTCCATGCGTTTCTCCCCGATGAAGCCGGGCACGGCGGGCACGACCAGCGGGCGCAGCAGGAGCGAAACGATGCACTCGGCCGGGGCGGGCTGGCCGGCGGTGAAGGGCAGGCGAAGCAGCTCGGGCTGGGGCCGCAGGGCCAGCTCGAACAGGCGCGAAAAGGTCAGCTTGGGCACGGCGAGCTTGTCATCGGGGACGGGCAGGCCGCCCTCGGCGACGTGGAAAACGCCCTGGGTGGTGCGGCGGTCGTTGGCCGGGTTGTGCAGCACGCCGTTGTGCAGGCGGTAGCTCTTCAGCAGGGGCGAGTCGACGGTGTCGGCGTTAGCGGGCAGGGAGAGCTCGCGGGCCAGACCGGCCTGATCGAGCACGAAGGTGCGCGCGGGCAAGCGGGGGGCCGGACCGATGTCGGCGAGGTAGGTGTTAAGAAAGTGCTGAATGCGCTCATCCACCGGCGCAAGCTGGTGGGTGAGCCGGCGGGTGATCTCGCGCTGCTGGGCAAACAGGGGCGCGGCGACGCTCGTCAGGTCGGTGCCGGCGGCGTCGAGGACGGGGCCGCAACCCAACAGGCCCAGGCGGAGGTTGATGGCCAAACGAAGCTGTTCAGGGAGGAGGGCGGTGGTCGGCATGGTGTGTTACGGGAAGCGCTGTTTATCGCAGGGACAATCGAAAGTTATAGCAAAATGCGCGCCTCCACCACGCATGGATTGTAAAGTTATCCGCATACACCCACCGGGAAGTGCGCCAGAAGTCAGCCAAACCCACCCAAATCCGCCGCCGAACAGCCCCTCAGGCCGCCTCGCCGGCCCACAGGTGCAGGCCCCACTGGATGAGGCGCTGGCCGTAGATGGCAAAGAGCGCGAAAAACACCACGTTGAGGGCGAAGGCCAGGTAGCCGGCGAGGATGAACCGCCCGTCGCGCTCGAGCAGCCCGCCCGCCATCAGAATAATGCACAGGGCCGGCGGGAAATTGGTCCCCGGGGGCAACGGCAGCAGCAACACAAAGGCGGCCACAAAAATGATGAACGCGTGCAGTTGCACCAGCAGGGGCGAGTCGGTCAGCCAGAGCTGGCGGGGCTTGAGCATCACCTCCAAAAAACGCAGCACCCGGTTGGCCCCCGCCAACAGGGTGGGGAAAAACTTCGGCGGCAGCTCGCGGTCGAGCAGGCGCTCGGGCAGCCAGGGCTTTTGCCCCAAAGTCAGCCGCAGCGCGATCAGCGCGATCACCGTGCCGAGCAAAAACGACAGCCCGGGCAGCGGGATCGGCAGCAAAAACGGCAGCGACAGCAGCAACATCAGCAGCAGGTAGGCGCGCCCCTGCAGCAGGACGATGACCTCGCGCAAACGCACCGGGCGCTCCTGAAACGACTCGATGATGTGCCGCAGCACCTCGGAGAGTTTGTGTGGCGGCTGGGCCACCCCCGGGACGACGACGACTTCGCCGGGGGGCGGCGGCACGCGCGGAGAGGCTCCAGTTGCCCCGGCGGAGCCGGGCTCGCGAAAGGGATCAGGTGCCGCGTTTGTTGCCATAAAGTTCGATGTGCAGGCGGTGGGCGTAGCGGTAGCCGCGCGCCTTGCACAGCTCGCCTAGCCAGACCGACCGCTCGCGCAGCTTCTCCAGCGAGGTCGCCTCGGGCATGAGCAGCACCTTGTGCGCGGGGATGTCGCGCCCCAGCCCGGCCAGCAGCGCCTCCAGCTCAGCCACGTCGGCCGGGCTCGAAACCACGAACTTGAACTGGTAGGCGTAGCCGTCGACCCAGGCGCGCACCGCCTCGGGCTGCCAGCGAGTGGCCTCATGCCGCTCGCGCCAAGCCGCGGGCAGGCGCTCGTCGGGAGCCGAGTTGGCCAGCTTCGGCGAAAGCGAGGCGAGGTCGCAGGCGATTCCGTCGGGGGCGACCGTCGCGGCGGTCTCGATGGTGATATGACGCTGCGCGGCCCGCAGCCCGGCCGCCAGCTCGTGGATGGCTTTGGCGATCATCGGCTCACCGCCGGTGAGAACGACGTGGCGGCCGGGATGGGCGCAGGCCTCGGCGACCAAGTCGTCGACCGTGCGCTCGGTGCCCTCGGGCCGCCACGAGGCATAAGGCGTGTCGCACCAGTTACAGCGTAGGTTGCACCCCGCTGTGCGGATGAACACCGAGGGCACGCCGGTCAGCTCGCCCTCGCCCTGCAACGAATAAAAAGTTTCGGAAATGAGCATCGGTGGTTTCCCGTTTTTTTAGGCGGAAGCGGCGGACGCGGGTTTGAGCGGCAGCGGGCCGGTGTCGGCGTAGGCGGTCGGGTCGGCCAGGCCGGCGTGGATAAACGCCTCGCGGCGCTCGACGCAGGTGCCGCAGGTGCCGCAGTGGATCGCCGCGCCCTTGTAGCACGACCACGTTTTGGAAAAATCCACCCCGAGCCGGTCCCCCTCGGCGGCGATCTGGGCCTTGGTCAAGGTGATGAAGGGGCGCAGCAACTGGATGCCGGCGTAGGTGCCCAGGCGCATGGTTTCTCCCATCACCTGCATGAACTCCTCGCGGCAATCCGGGTAAACCGCGTGGTCGCCGCCATGCGCGGCGATGATCAGGCCCTCGGCGCCCACGCTTTCGGCAAACCCGGTGGCCACCGCCAGCATGATCGCGTTGCGAAACGGCACCACGGTCTGCTTCATGTTGGCCGCCTCGTAGTGGCCGTCGGGGATAGCGCCCCCCGAGGTGAGCAGATCGGAGGCGAACAGGCGGTTAACAAAATCGAGTTTCACCACCTCGTGGCGCAGGCCGAGGCGGGCGGCGGCGGCGGCGGCGAAGGGCAGTTCGCGCGGGTTGTGTTTGGCCCCGTAGTCAAAACTGATGACGGCGGCCACGACATGGTGCAGCTGCGCCCACTGGAGCGCGGCCACCGAATCCATTCCCCCCGAGCACAAGACAACGACCTTCATGCCGTCATCGCTGCAAAGCCCGGGGCAAAGCGCAAAGGCAATCTCACCACGTGCGGGTAACGAAATCGGGCCGTTCGGAATCGGACTCAAACGCAAAGGCGCAAAAGGCACGCCAGGATCCCGAAGAAATTCACCACCCGCTTTGCGCTCTTTGTGTCAAACTTTGCGCCTTGGCGTTAAAACTCCGCGCTGTGGGGCTCGCACCCGTTTGGGTAACGACCTGCCATTCAGCGTTGACCACCTGGGCACTCCACCCCCCTGCATTTCGCGCTTCCGTCCCGCCCCGCTTCACCGTTTCTTTAAAACTCTAGTGAACGAAGCCGCTTTGCCTCCCTACACGTTGATCGACCAGCCCGGCCAGTTGGCCCCGCTCCTCGCCGCCCTCGAGCGCGTGGAGGAGTGCGCCCTCGATACCGAGGCGGACAACATGTTCCACTACCGCACCCGCGTTTGCCTGCTGCAGTTCCTCGTCGCCGGGGAGATTTTCCTCGTCGACGCGCTCGCCCCGATCGATTTCCAGCCCCTCTGGACGATCCTCGCGACCAAACACATTTTGATCCACGGCAGCGATTTCGACCTACGCCTGCTCGCCGACCTCTGCCAGTTCCGCCCCAGGAGCATCTTTGACACGATGCTCGCCGCCCAGCTGCTCAATCGCCAGCGCATCGGCCTGGCCGCCCTGCTCGAACAGCACTTCGGCCTGGCCCTCGACAAGGATGGTCAAAAGGCCAACTGGTCGAAGCGCCCGATCACCCCCGACCTGCTCGACTACGCCGCGCTCGACGTCTGGCACCTGCCCGCCCTGCGCGACATCCTCACCCAGGAACTCGCCCAGCTCGACCGGCTCGACTGGCTCGACCAGCAGTGCCGCCGCCAGATCGAGTCCGGCCTGCTCGGCTTCCCCCGCGACGACGACAACGACTGGCGCATCGGCCGCTCCGAGCGCCTGCGCGGGCGCGGCCTCGGCGTGCTCCATTCCGTCTGGCACTGGCGCGAGGACTGGGCCCGCGAACTCGACGTGCCGCCCTTCAAGGTGTGCAACAGCGACATGCTGCTCAACATCGCCTACGCCGCCGAGGACGGGGAGTCGGTGGAGGCGATCCTGGCCCAGGTCAACTTGGGCAAACGTCACGCCCGCCTCGTGCCCAACCTCGCCGGCGCCCTCCACCAGGGTATCGGCCGCGACCCGCAGTCCCTGCCCCGCCGGCGCCGCTCCGAACTCGCGCCGCTCTCGCCGAGGGAAATCGCCCTCCAAGAACGGATCAAAACCGACCGCGACCGTATCGCCGCCGGGCTCTCGCTTGAATCCACCCTGATCGCCAACCGCGCCCAGCTCGCCCAGATCGCCCGTGACCCGAGCAAACTCGACGAGATTCTCCTGCCCTGGCAGGCCAACCTGTTGCGCAACGAGCCCTCGCTCCAGCCCGCCTGAGAGCGGCGCGCCGCGGCCGCGGTGACCTTGCGCGTGTGCTCAAGGAGGCGAGCGGAGGTTCCTTTCCCAAAAAAACCAGGCCGCCAACCCGGTTAAACGCGCCAGATTCCTAGGCTTGCCAAACCCCTGCCCACCGCCCAACTTGCCGCACACCCCTTATGAAATCGAAGACCCTCCTCGTCCTCGCCACGTGCGCGGTAATTGCCTCCCTGTCCTCAGGCTGCTCCACGCAAAAAACCCGCACCGGCCGCAACAACAGCTTCCTCGGAGGCCTGTTCGTTTACAACACCGGCAGCTACCAGCCGGTAACTCCCACCACCATCGACTTGGACGGCACCCAGTTCCTCGGTCGCGTCAACCCTTCTGGCACCCAGGTTTCCGCGCTCTGGGGCGCGGTCACCCTGCACGACTACTGAGCCGCCGGTTCAGTCCCGTCTTCCCGACCCCGCGTCCGGCCCTGCGCCGCGCGGGGTTTTTCTTTGCCTCCGCCCGCCGATCCGTGAGGTTTTCACCCAACTGTGCCTCCGGATAACGCCAACATTGCCCGCCACCTCGCCCTCATGGCCGCGCGGCAACCCCTCACTGCCGCGCTCAAAGTTCCGCGCGGGCGCACCCGCTGCGGCGACATCAACTACCTCACCCTCACCTTCGCCGAACTGGCCGCCGAGGTCCTCGCCTGGCAAGCGGAGCTGACCGCAAGCGGGGTGCTTCCGGCCGACCGGGTTTTGGTGATGGTCCGGCCCGGGCTGCCGTTGATCGCAGCCTCCTTCGCGCTGTTCAGTCTTGGCGCGGTGCCCGTGGTGATCGATCCGGGCATGGGGCTAAAAAATTTTCTCGCCTGCGTCGCCCGCACCCAGCCCCGCGTGCTGCTTGGCATCCCCCTGGCGCGGGTGATCAGCCGGGTGTACCGCAACACCTTCCGCAGCGTCGAAATCCGCGTGCCCGCCAGCGGCTCGCCTACGGGTCGGCTCAGGCGGCGGCGCCGCCCACTTCAAATCTCAAATCCTAAATCTCAAAACGTGCCGAGATCGGTGGCGGCGGACTCGGCGACTTACGCATCCGCAGCCAGCGATCTCGCCGCGATCCTTTTCACCTCCGGCTCCACCGGGGCGCCCAAAGGGGTCTGTTACACACACGGCATGTTCGAAGCCCAGGTCGAACTGATCCGGACCACCTACGACATCCGCCCCGGCGAGATCGACCTGCCGCTGTTGCCGCTTTTCGCGCTCTTTAACCCCGCCCTCGGCATGACCACCATCGTGCCCGAGATCGACCCGGGCCGCCCCGCCAGCGTCGACCCGAAAAAAATCATTCAGGCCATCCGCCAGGAGGGGGTGACCAGCTCGTTCGGCTCGCCGACCCTCTGGCGGAAAATCGCGCTCCACTGTCACGCCCATCAGATCACGTTACCCACCGTCAAACG
>JBILBW010000105.1:0-9544 GCA_044353465.1 Rariglobus sp.
CGGTGGGCAATTGGGTGTATTCGCGGGCCGCCCCCACCAGGCTGGACCAGGGCCCTGCCTTGGAGGGATGGCAGACCACATCGCCGGGCTTGGATAGAACCAAGAGGCGGTCGTCCTCATGGATGATCCAGCGGTTTAATTCATCCGGCGCAATCATTCGCACGGTGCCCTCGCGGGGTTCGGACCGACGGGGTGGCCAAGCACAGGCGCGAATGGGGAAATCAACCGGTAGCGGTGGCTGCGGAGGATTGACCGCAGCCGTGGAGCCGTCCGCCGCATGGCCATTGAGGGGAGGGCTCATGGCGATACCTTGCCGAGGCGCCACCGCGCCAGCACCCTCGCACTGACTCGAGTCACCCAAGGCTTGGGGAGCAGTCCAGCGAACGCGGTCAGGAGTTTATTTTTCCACCCCGTCACTACGAGCGCCTTGCCGCACGCCAGGGCTTGCAACGCCTCGTTCACGACCTGCTCGGTGGTCTGCCCGAGGGAATCGGTGACCACGCCTTTTTTCAGGCCAGCGCGGAGGAAGAATTCGGTTGCGGTGGGGCCGGGACAAACCGCGAGGGTGCGCAGGCCGGTGCCGCGCAACTCCTCGTTGAGGGCGAGGCTCCAGTGCAGCACAAAGGCCTTGGTGGCTCCGTAGGTTGCCAGATAGGGGGTGGGCTGGAACGCCGCGGTGGACGCCACCGTGAGGATGGTGCCGCCGCGAGCCTTTAGCGCCGGCAGCAGACGCCCGGTCAAGTCGACGACCGCACGAACGTTGACGTCGATCATCTCCACGTGATGCGCTAAATTGGGCTCTGGGAAGTGGCCATAGGCTCCAAAACCGCTGTTGTTAATCAACAAGACCGGGCCGCTGGGAATGGCCTCATTAAGAAAGCATAATACCTCGGCGGCGGCGGCCTCGATTTGGGCCGAATTTGAGAGGTCGCAGTGAATTTGGCGCAGGTTAAGCTGAGCTAAATTTATGTCCGGAACACGACGTGAAAGATTGCAAATGGGTACCCCGGGGTGCAGAGTCCCCACACGCTCGATGAACGCTTTTCCAATACCGGAAGATCCGCCAGTCAAGACGACGGCCGAGTACTTCCTTACCTCTTCGCTTAGCGATGACATGGTAGCGATCAGGCATCCAATTTCAGGCTAGGTCCAACCAAAAACATACCGCAGTCATGAATAGACAAAATAATAATCAGGAAGTGATCGTTTCAGGTATTCATCTCGACCTCACCCCGTCCCTCAAAACCTTTGTCCAGGAGAAAGCGGAACGGCTGTTCCGGCATGAGGAGCGCATTGGCCGCCTTCGCGTCGAACTGGAATGCGATTCAAAACAAGCCGCCCAGCGCTTCACGGTTAAGGGCCACCTGCAGCTCCAAGGTCCTGACTGCAACGCCTCGGTTTCGGCCGATGAATGCCACAAAGCGATCGCCATGCTGATCGACAAACTCGATCGCATGTTGGAGCGCCGCGCGCGCATGCTAAAGTCCAAGCGCAACCATCCGCATGCCGTTGATTTGGAGGTCGCGCTGCCTAAGGCCATCTAAGCGCTAAAGCAGTCTGCCTTTTGTTGGTGCCGAACCCGCCGCTCCTAGCCCGGCGGGTTTGTTGTTTTCTAACGGGGAAGACCGCCGCGCTCACCTGGCCGTTTGGGCCCGAGCATCCCAAGTGAGCCAAGCCCGGACGCCCCACCGCTGAGTTGGCTGCGGATGCCCCCTTTTTTCAACGCCTCGATCCGGTCCGGGCAAAGGGTGCAGGCCTTTGGCTCGGCTAAGCGCCGGCCCCTGGTTTTTCGCCTTCAGTGGCACCGAGTGATTGGCTGTAATAAACGGCGGCTTGCGAGCGGCGGGTCACATGAAGTTTGTCGAAAATCGTGCTGAGGTAGTTTTTTACCGTTTTTTCCGCCAAGCCCATCACGTGGGCGACTTCCTTGTTGGTCTGACCGGTGGCGATTAAGGCGAGTATGCGCTGCTCTTGGGGGGAGAGGCTGGCGACCACCGGTTTAGCCCGGTCGTTTTTTAACAGCGCCATCACCCGAGCGGTGATTTGCGGATCAAGAACCGAGCAACCCGCCGCAACATCGCGAATCGCTTGCACCAGAGCGGCCGCGTTCACCTCTTTGAGAAGATAGCCATGCGCCCCGGCCTGAATGGCCGAATCCACCGTGTCCGTAGTCGCACAGGAGGTCAGAAACAGCACGCGCAGCCCGCTAGAGTCGGCCAGCAGTTGGCGACACACCTCGATGCCGCTGCCGTCAGGTAGGCGAATATCGAGCAGGACGACATCCGGTTGCTCCCGCTGGCATACCACCCTGGCTTCGGCCGCGGTTGCCGCCAGGCCACAAAGGATAATTCCGGGGGCCGACTTTAAAAGCGTCTGCAGGCCTAAGCGGACCAGTTCGCTGTCATCAACAATTACAAGACGGAGGTTAGGCAAGGTCATGCGCGGTTCAACGTGGGAAGGGTGAGGACAACACGGGTGCCGTGGCCGGGGCGGCTTTCGATTTTCAGGTCGCCGCCCAATAAGGTGGCACGGGCGCGAAAATTAGCCAGGCCGTGCCCCCCGCTGGAGACGGTGGCGAGGTCAAACCCAGTGCCATTGTCCTGAATCAAAAGGGCGAGTCGACCGCCCTCTTCGTGCAGGCGGATGTGGAGTTGCGTAGCCGCCCCATGGCGCAGGGCGTTACTCACTGATTCACGGATGATTTGCAGGGTGTCCGAGTGTTGCGAGGCATCCAACCGGGCCTCGGCGGTTTCGTCGATGCGAACGAGGAAGCTCACCGGACGCGCTCCCTTGACTGAGTTGAGCAGGACATCCAAGGCCCTGGAGAAAACCAAGGGCTGGCCCTCGCTGGGTTCGGTCAGAGGCTGGATGTAGCCGCGGATCTCGCGGATGCTTTGGTTAAGGAGCTGAATCCCGCGGTCAAAAAGCTCGTCGGCGGCGGCGCGATCCTCGGCTAATTTTTGGCGAGCGGACTCGAGGGTGAGACCGGTGGCGTAGAGCGACTGGATCACCCCGTCGTGGAGGTCGCGGGCGATCCTTATTTTTTCAGCAAGTGTCTGATTTAGAAGTATCTGATGTAATTGAAGGTTTTCATCGGCCCTGCGGCGCTCGGCGCGCTCCAAGCCAAGGGATGCCTCCTGGGCGGCGTTGATTTTAGCCAGGTGTTCGACCTGGTGCATTTCCCGGCGGGACTGGTTCACACGTGCGTCCAGTGCGGGGGCGGGGCGGGGGCCCCCGGCCAAAGCCACGGCCACCAGGCAAAACAGCGAAACGGCGACGATCAGGCCAACGGCATAGCGCTGGTCGTTTTGGTAGGCGCGCAAAAGGGGCAGGGCAGGGGAGGCGGCGACGGCCTGGTGTCGGGCCGCGCTGCGATGGTTAACCCAGAACTGGGAAAGCCCGGCCGTTGAGCCGACGGCGGCCAAAGCTAGGCAAAAAACAAAAAGGCGAAGTGCGTTGCCCATGGCGGCAAAACCAACGGTGCCAAGGCGGGAGCGGCAGGCAACGGCAAATGCGGTCCGGGCGGCTTCGCCCTGCGGCCGATACTTTTGCTTTTCCAATTTAGCCGCTTGAATGCGGTGAGAGACACCCACACGGTGGTTCTTTAACACACTTCAACCGCATCGCAGCACCCGCCTCGGCGGGTGCTCATTAGCCAGCCCGCATGGACGTCTCCCTAACTCGTAATTTCTGTATCATTGCCCACGTCGATCACGGCAAGACGACGCTTTCCGACCGCCTGTTGGAGTACACCAACACCGTCGCCCAGCGCGTGCTCACCGAGCAACACCTCGACTCGATGGATCTGGAAAAGGAGCGCGGCATCACCATCAAGAGCCATCCGGTGACCATGAGCTACCAGGCCAAGGACGGTAACGCCTACAAGATCAACTTGATGGATACCCCGGGGCACGTGGACTTCGCTTACGAGGTTTCGCGCTCCCTCGCCGCTTGTGAGGGGGCCGTTCTGCTGATCGATGCCGCCCAAGGCGTCGAGGCCCAGACGGTGGCCAACTACCACCTCGCCACCGCCCAGGGCCTGAAGATCATCCCGGTGATCAACAAAATCGATCTGCCCTCCGCAAACTTGGAGCTCTGCATGAGCCAGCTGGAGGACATCCTGACCATACCCGCCGAGGAAGCCATCCTCGCCAGCGGCAAGTCCGGCATCGGCATCCAGGACATCCTCGAAGCCGTGGTCGCACGCATCCCCCCGCCGCGCCTCTCGCATTATCCGACCACCCGCGCCCTGGTCTTCGATTCCCTCTACGACTCGTACCGGGGGGTGATCACCTACGCCCGGGTTTTTTCGGGGGCCGTCAAAACGGGCGATCAAATGCTCCTGATGAGCAACAACCAGAAATCGGAAATCAAAGAGGTCGGCGTGTTCACCCCGAAGATGACCAAGGTGGACGTCCTGGGCGCCGGTGATGTCGGCTACGTGATTTCCAACATCAAGGACACCACCGAGATCAAGATCGGCGACACCCTGACCTTGGCCAAGCAGCCGGCCGCTGACATGTTACCCGGCTACAAAGAGGTGCGTCCGATGGTGTTCTGCGGTCTGTATCCGCTCGAATCCAACGACTACGAAAAGCTCAAGGCCGCCCTGGGGCGCCTCCGGCTCAACGATGCGGCGTTCCTCTATTCCTCGGAGAGCTCCATCGCCCTTGGCTTCGGCTTTCGCTGCGGCTTCTTGGGGCTGCTCCACATGGAAATCATCCAGGAGCGTATTCGCCGCGAGCATGACGTTGATATCATCTCGACTTACCCGAGCGTCGTTTACCGGGTTAAACCCCACAGTCGGGGCGAGATTGAGGTTGATAATCCAGTCAACCTACCCGACCCCGGCACGATCGAGCACATCAGCGAACCGACGATCAAGGCGTGCATTCACATCCCCAACGACTCCATGGGCGACATCCTCGCGCTCATCATGGAAAAGCGCGGCACATGCAACCAAACCGAAACGCTCGATGCCAACCGGGTGATGCTCACCTGCGTCCTCCCGCTCAACGAGATCCTTGTCGACTTCAACGACCGCCTCAAGTCGGTCACGCACGGTTACGGCTCAATGGACTACGAACTGGGTGATTACCAGCAGTCCGATCTGGTGAAAATGGATATTATGATCAACGGCGACCCCGTGGATGCGTTTTCCAGCATCGTGCACCGCGAAAAAGCCGAGGGCAAAGGCCGCGTGCTCTGCGAAAAACTCGCCGAGATTATCCCGCCGCAAATGTTCAAAGTCGCGATCCAGGCGGCGATCGGCGGTAAAATCATTGCCCGTGACAACGTTAAGGAAATGCGCAAAGATGTGACCGCCAAGTGCTACGGCGGCGACATTTCGCGCAAACGCAAACTCCTCGACAAACAGAAAGAGGGTAAGAAAAAGATGAAGATGATCGGCAAGGTGAACATCCCACCCGACACCTTTATTCAGATTCTAAAGAATTAAGGTCCGCTTGCTGTTGATGGCCGAAACGTTGCTGCTCAAACAGATTTCCCACTCACTCGCGCTCGTCTTAGGGCGCCCCCGTTAACCACCAGCCCTAAAGGGCCTGAACTCACCTACTCGTCCCATGTTTTTCGGCCTGTTTGATTCAGTGGAAAAGAAAATGCGCGACACGGCGTCCAACTGGCTGGAGTTGGCCGACAAGGTCTACGATTACCGCCGCGATTGCTTGAACGAGGCGGACCTGACGGCGTTGCAGCAGTCCACCCTTTCACTGCGACGCCAGTTGCGCGAAAAAAGTGACGCCAGCAAACTCAAGCTAAGTATCGAAGCGCTGGAAGCGGTTTTGCGGCGCACAGGCGGGACGCACTACCCAAAGTCGGGCATGATGGAAAACGTGGAGTTTTTTTTGGTGGCCGCCATCGTCATTTTGGGGGTGCGCATGTATTTCGTGCAGCCCTTCAAGATCCCGACCAACTCGATGTGGCCGAGCTACAATGGGATGACGCCCGAGGTGTTTGCGACCAAAGCCGACGAACCGGGTCCGCTGGCGAAGGTGGTCAGATTGGCCGCCATGGGCGCCCAAGCCCGCAGAGTGGACGCGCCGGTGGATGGCGAAGTTTACATCCCGGTCATGGGCAACGGCGAGCGGGTCTCCATTCCGTCCCGGGAGGTCGCCGGCCGCGATTGGCTGGTACTTCCGGCGCGCCACAAGCAATACACGTTATACGTTAACGACCAGCCGGTTACGGTGGCTGTTCCGCGCGACTTTGATTTCGAGTGGGCCATTCGCGACGCCTTCATCCCTAAACAAGCCTCGGGGCACGATCCTGGTGGGGTGGATTTGGCCAATTTCCTCAAGGAAAACCCCACCCAAGTGGTGCGCACGGCGGATGGAAAATCAGTGTGGCGGACGGGCAAACGGGTGCGGGCAGGGGAACGCGTGCTCGCTTTCGACATCCTTACCGGCGACCAACTTTTTGTGGACCGCGCGAGTTACCATTTTTTCCGCCCACAACCGGGTGATGGTTTTGTGTTCCGCACCGACCATATCATCAGTCCCTACATGCAGACGGCTGCGGGGCGCCCCTTGGAGCAGTATTACATCAAACGCCTGGCAGCGACCCCCGGAGACACCCTGGAAATCCGCAATTTCACCCTTTATCGCAACGGCAAGCCGGCCACCGGATCGAAGGCCTTCGCGGCCAACGCCAGCCGCGATAGCCATTATTCCGGTTACCGGGCCAGCGGGATACTTGCCGAGGGGCAAATTTACACCGTTCCCGCGGATAGCTACATCGCCCTCGGTGACAATTCAGCCAACAGTCAGGACAGCCGTTACTGGGGAACCGTGCCTGCGGCCGACGTGGTGGGGCGGCCGCTCTTTATTTATTACCCGTTCACTCCGCGCTGGGGCCCGGCCCCGTAGTCGCCAATTGGCCACCTGGATTCTGTTGCCCGAGTTGCCGTACGCTGCAGGTTACCGCAATTTGGTCATCCTAAATCGCCTTTGCCTCAGGCCACCCCCGAAAACGCACAATAAACATTATGTCTAATCAAGGAGCTACCAATTCTACCCCGGTTGTTGATGACCGCAACGGGGTTGTCCCGCTGTTTTCCTGGCTGCAAAGGCGCTCGGCCGGCCTGCTGCTCCATCCCACCGCCTTGCCCAACGATCAAGGCGTCGGTGTGCTCGATAGCGCGGTCTACACCCTGCTAAATTTCATGCGGGATGCGGGCCTGCGCCAGTGGCAAATTTGCCCGCTGGGTCCTACTGGCTACGGGGACTCGCCCTACCAGTGCTTCTCGGCCTTCGCCGGCAACCCCTACTTAATCGATCTCTTCCCGCTGGTCCAATGTGGCCTGCTCACCGACGCCGACCTGAATAACGTGCGTCAACTTCCCCGCGACCGCGTCGATTACGGTTGGCTCTATGTCACCAAATTCCCGCTTTTGTTTAAGGCCTTTACCACCTTCGTCACGGAGGACCGGGCTACCTCTTTGCCCTATGGTGATTTTGAGCAGTTTAAAAGCACCCACAAGGCTTGGCTGGAGCCCTACGCCCTCTTCCTTGGGCTCAAAGACCACTTTCAAGGGGCCGCTTGGTGGGATTGGCCGGCGGAGGTTCGGTTTTTCGCCAAAGCCAAGAAATCTGCGCTGGCCAAAACAGTTGCCTTTCGGAGCGAGGCCCATGCTTTTTTCCAGTACCTTTTCTTCGGTCAATGGGCCCGGGTCCACGCTCATGCGCGTTCCCTTGGCATCGAGATCATAGGCGATGCCCCCATCTTTGTCGCCCGTGACAGCGCCGATGTCTGGGCTGCTCCGGAGCTGTTCCAACTCAACACGAAAACCGGCGTGCCCTTGGCGGTGGCAGGCGTCCCGCCCGACTATTTCTCGGCCGATGGGCAACTCTGGGGCAATCCGCTTTATGATTGGGCTGCCCATGCCGCCGACGGGTTCGCTTGGTGGATCAATCGGTTGAAGGCTAATTTTGCGGTCTGCGATATTGTGCGCATCGATCATTTCCGGGCTTTCGACACCTATTGGTCGATCCCGGCAGCCGCCCAAACCGCCAAAACCGGGGAATGGAAACAGGGCCCGGGGCTTTCCTTTTTCTCGGCGATTCACGCCGCCCTGCCCTCGGCACGGATGATTTCGGAAGACTTAGGCGATTTATTCCAATCGGTACGCGACCTGCGAGTCGCCACCGGCCTGCCCGGCATGACCATCCTGCAATTCGCCTTTGGGGGTGATGCCCATAATTTTTATCTTCCTCACAATCATGGAGCTAACAGCGTGGTCTACCCCGGAACCCATGACAATAATACCACCTTGGGATGGTACCAAACGGCCTCGGAAAAAGAACGCGACCATGTGCGTCGCTACCTGCATGTCACCGGGGATGAAATTGGCTGGGACTTTATCCGCACCGCCTATGCCTCGGTGAGTAACATGGCGGTTATTCCGCTTCAGGATTTTTTCAGTCTCGGCTCGGAGGCCAGGCTCAACACCCCCGGTGAACCGGCGGGTAATTGGCAGTGGCGTTATTCGGACTCGCAACTGCGGGAACTCCATTTTGAGGGGGGCGCCGCCTACCTCCGCGATCTGGGTGCTCTCTACGGACGGATTTAAAGTTTAGGGGCAATTACGGGGTCCCACCCGGGCCGGCAGCCGCGAAAAGACTTTGGGCGTTTACGGGCAGTTTTTACCAACCGAGGAAACAAATTGGGAACAATCGCAGATCAAGCACGTCAGACGAGCTCCGAACTTATGTCCATAAAAGCCCAGGAGCTCGCCCTTGATCAGTTACTGGTGGATCGCTTCAAACGCGGCGATGAGGCCGCCTTTGATGAAATGGTGAGCCGGCACTGGGACCGCATTTATGGCATGGTCCACCAACTCCTGCGCAATCAGCAGGACGCCGAGGAAGTCACCCAAGACGCGTTTATCCGCGCCCACCGGGGGCTGGTCGGGTTTCGCGGAGATGCCGCCTTTACGACTTGGCTATACCAAATTGCCACCAATCTGGCGCGTAATCGTTATTGGTATTGGTGGCGCCGACGCCGTGACCAGACGGTGTCGTTCGATCAACCGGTGAGCGACCAGAACTCGACTCCGCTTTCGGAGGTTTTTTCGACCGATTCGGCGACCCCGAATGATGTCACGGTCACTCAGGAATTGGTTGATCACATTGCAATCGGCATGGAAAAAATTCGCGCTAAACACCGCGAGATTTTGATTTTGCGAAACATTAAAAACCTATCCTACGAGGAGATCGCCGCGGTGTTGGGAATTTCGGTGGGAACCGTCAAGAGCCGCATCGCCCGCGCCCGCGAAAGTCTCCGCGAGGCCATTGGAAAGGACTTCAAATGAACGACCGTCGCTTCCTTGAACTGCTCAATCTGTACCTCGACCACCAAATCGAGCCTGCCGAGGCAAGCGAGCTCGAAGCCGCAGTGCACAGCTCGCCTGCCCGCCGCCGGATTTTCGAGGAATACGGTCAACTTCAACGCGGCTGCAGCCAACTCGGTAACTCCGCCCGACTTGCCGCCCCTCCCGCCCCGCGTTTTTCGCGTTCGCTCCGGTTAG
>JBILBW010000019.1:0-29967 GCA_044353465.1 Rariglobus sp.
TGCGATTCCTCAAGCAGATCGACGCGTAGACGCCAGCGGATCGCGAGCTGCACCTGATCGTCGACAATTACGCCACCCATCAACACGCCAAGGTCAGAGCCTGGCTCGCAAAACACCCCCTTTTCCAACTGCACTTTACACCTACAAGCGCATCGTGGCTGAACAGGGTGGAACGCTTCTTTCGAGACCTGACCACTCGTCGTTTGCGCGAAGAAATCTTCCATAGCGTAGCTGAACTCGAGGCAGCCATAGCCGCATACATCGCCTCTCACAATCTCTCGCCAAAACCCTTTATCTAGACTGCCTGAGCCTCCGATATCCTATCCGCAAAACGGACACAGGTGTCCGTTTTGTGGGTGGGGGTGCTGACTAGGCGGCGATTGGCAGGTCTATACACGGTTGTAGTGGATCGGCGGCCAGGTTGGTAGATGCGGTCGGAGCGATGTGCGCAACGTGGGCGGCAACGACCGGCGTTGGCAGGATGCCAAAGAACTGCTCGGCCTGGGCGGGGGTTTTGAGGTCGAGGTAGTGCTTGCGGATGATGCTTTCCGAGTTGCCCGCCTGGAGCGCCGCCTCGCCCATCGACCTGTATTTGGCGACGTGCATCGAAATGAACGTGTGCCGCATGATGTCGTGGGACAGATCGAATTTTTCGGCAACCGGATCGAGGGAGGGCTCGCCACGCAGGCGGTTGAGCAGACCCACAGGGATAACAAGCGCCCCACCGAGGGCAACGGGGGTGCCGTTGACGATGTGACGCATGGATTGAAGCTCTTTACGGCGATTCTCCAAGCGGCCTTCTAGGTCGGATACGGTGCGCCGGGTGTTTTCGAGATTCAGGCGCACGTCTTTGCCGGCGTCTTGGTCTTCCTTGAGCTTGAGCCAGCGGTCGGACCAGAAGGCGATTTCCTGGGTCAGGCGTTCATGGACGGCGGCGAGGGTTTTATCGACGTGGGCGATGCGGCGGCTGGCGACTTCCTCGTAGTGCTGGGGAACGAGGTCACCGGCGGCGAGACCGAGGGCACGTTTTTCCTGGTCGGCGCAAATCCATGGCGCGTCCAGAATCGCGGTGAGAAGCGGTCGGTCTGCTGGGGCCAGCGGCTCCAGGTCGAGGTGAGGTGCCCAGCCGGCGAAGGTGGCCGAGCCGTCGGGAGAGACGCGGACGAATTGGAGGCGCTTGGACAACACCTGGCCATCACCGGAGGTGATTTCGTGGGTGAGGAGAAACAGCAGGTGGGGCTCGGTGCCCTCGTCGGCGGGGTCCACTAGGAGCGCGCCTTGGCGGAGCAAGTTGCCGTTTTGCTCCAGGATGAGGTCGCTCATCGAGAGCAGCAGCGGGTGTCCGGGATGAAGCAGTTGGGCGAAGGCTACGCCGGGGCGATCAAGCGGGCGGACGGCTTCCTTGGTGAAGCACACGCGCTCGTAGCGCTTGAGCACGGGGGCGAAATCGCGCCGGTTGCGGCCGGTGATGAGGCGGTCGCGCTCGCGGATGCCTGAGAGGGGGCCGGCGATGGTGAGGGCGAGGCCAGCGGCTTTGCCGAGAAAGGAGAGGACGTGGAGGAGTTTGGTGGGCATACGCCTCTCGCCTCGTGTCAACTCGGCGGAAGTAGCGAGTAGCGTGTAGCGGGTAGGTCGGAGACGGAGGGCGGAATCGGAGGGTTACACAGAGGCGGATGGGAGGTCGGATGAGGGCACGGAGGACGGTCGGGCGGA
The DNA here is from genome assembly GCA_044353465.1 of Rariglobus sp. GTDB lineage: Bacteria > Verrucomicrobiota > Verrucomicrobiia > Opitutales > Opitutaceae > Rariglobus. Next base: position 1,714 of record JBILBW010000019.1, read on the forward strand.
GGGAAACCTGAGGGCGGAAACTTGAGACCTGAGGGCGGATGTCGATCCGAGGACAGATGCCAGAGGTCAGCGGTCAGTTCGGACTCGGCGGGTGAGAACGATTAAGAGTAGGAGAACGAGAACGATTGCCGGAGGGGCTAGGCGTGGACCGCGAGGCGAGCGTCCCATCTTGTGCTATAACAGGTCGGATTCACCGGGTAAAAGAAGCGGCAGGGGTTGAGAGGAAAAACTTGAATGGAAACGGCCGACTTGCCTGGCAGGTAGAAATGAGCAGAGTGGGCCCATGACCGCTTACGAAGTCATCGACCAAATCAAAGCCCTGCCGCTGGCCGAGCGCGCCAAGGTGCTCGACTTCGTGCACGAGTTGGATGCTCGCAGCGCCCCGGTGCGCCAAGCCGAAGACCGTGCATTTAACGAGGCGGCTGGATGGGTTTTTGGCGAGCACGCGGATTTGATGCGCAAGCTGAGCCAGTGAACGAGGAGCCGTTTTTTTTTATCGGTGCCGCAGGTTGCCGCGCTGCATCGCTTCGCCTTGGAGCAGCACGGCGGCCAGGACGGCTTGCGGGATGCCGCCGCCTTTGAAAGCGCAGTCCAGCAACCGCGCAACGTGTGGTTTTATGCGGGTGGCGATCTCTTCGAGGTGGCGGCGGCTTACGCCTTCCATCTGGCCGAGTCGCAAGCCTTCCTGGATGGGAATAAACGCACCGGCATGGCGGCCGCGCTGACCTTTCTGCGGCTTAACGGAAAAACCCTCACCCGGCACACCGACGAGCTTTACGCGGCGATGATTGCGATTTCGGCCCGGCAAATGGGCAAGTCGGAGCTGGCTGCGTTATTCCGTCGGTTGTGTGGGGCGTAAATGGGACCTCAGGGGGTGATTTTCAGGTTTTGAAGGAATCGTTCGAGGTCTTCCGCACGGTAAGGGAGGACGGATTTTGGAGGGTTACACCGAGGCGGATGGGAGGTCGGATGAGGGCACGGAGGACGGTCGGGCGGATTACCGGACTCGGGGGGAGGTGGACGGAGGACTGATGACGGGGGGCGGATTTCGGATTGGTACAAATAGGAGGGCGGACGAGCGATTGGGGCAAATTGAGCGCTTATTATGCCCTGCCTTTAATAAGGAGGTCGGTGCGGTCGCATGTTAAAGGTAGCGCATACTATGGCGCACGAACCACCACCCCTCGGCGCCCTTCGCGCGGGAATCCTGGCCAGAAATCGGCCAAAAGTTAACACGTCGGGTTAACATGTATTAAAAGTGGCGGTTTTCTTTACATGTTTTGGCGACGTGCAAAGAAACCCTGGATTTCCTTGCAGCATGGTCACTGCCCTCACGCCATTTCACGGCGTAGTGCGGAGGTCGGACGAGGGCACGGAGTAAGGCGCTGGAATCAGTCTTCGGGGGCGGGTTTGGCGTTGCGGTCGCGGATCTCGCGGCGGATGCGGAGGCAGAGGTAAACGAGGGTCGCGAGGCCGACCATGAGGCCGACGTAAGCGTTGAGGCGTTCGAGGGTCGTGAAGGCGAAAAAGCCCACCGCGCCGTGGTACGGCACCGGGTCGCGGAGGATGGAAAGGGTGGCGGGGAGCATGGCTGGAAAAAAGTAGCGAGTAGTGAGTAGCGGGTAGCGAGTAGGTCGGAGGTCGGAGGGGCCGAGCTGGAGCTCCGCGGTCCGGGGGGAGGCATAAAAAGGGGCGGCGGTCGTCTTCGACCGGCCGCCCGTGGTGCGCTCTTTGTGGCTGGCGGTTATCCGATGCCCCAAACGCCCAAACAATGCGCCCCTCAGTCGATTCCCTGCGCAGGGACACGACGCAACACGACTCCACGCTACTTTTAACCTCGGGCGGGGATTTTGAGTTTGGTGCGGATATGGAGCGAAACCTCGGCTGGATCATAATAGACGAAGTGGCCAACGCGGTGATGAGGAATGCGGCGGAGTTTGGACCATTCGCGCAGGGTGCGGATGGAGGGCTCGCGACCGGCGGGGAAAATGCCACTGGCGCGAAGGCCGACGATGTCGGTGAGTTGCGCGTTGATTGGTAGGTTGAAGCAGGGAGGTGAAACGGTGGGTGGGTTCATGCGGTGAACGCGGGGTGTCAACGTGTCGGGTGACGGCACAAAAAAGCCCGTACCGGTGAGGGTGCGGGCGGTTTGGATGGGGTGGCGTGGTTGCGACCGGTGGTTCCAGTGGGCTTACGCGGCGATAGCCAGGGGCAGCGCATCCAATGGCGTGACCGTGGCCGTGGCGACGGCAACGACCGGCGTCGGCAGGATGCCGAAGAACTGGTCGGCCTCGGCTGGCGTCTTGAGGTCGAGGTAGTGCTTGCGGATGATGCTCTCGGAATTACCCGCCTGGAGCGCCGCCTCGCCCATCGAGCGGTATTTGGCGACGTGCATAGAAATGAACGTGTGGCGCATGATGTCGTGGGAGAGGCCGAACTTTTCGGCGATGCGCGCCCGCTGGTGTTGCAGGTTTTTAGGGATGATCGGGAAGCGGCTGATTGGGTATGCGGTTAACCAGGCGGCGAGGTTGGCGGGAATGGTGACGTTGCGCTTCATGCGGACTTTGGAGACCTCGGGCTCGATCAGGATGACTCCGGTATCGAGCCGGATGTGTTCGGGCTGAAGTTTGAAGATTTCACCGGTGCGCACACAGGGACGAATCCCGGCGAAGAGCGCCAAGGCGAAGAACGGCACCAATGCTCCGCCGTCGATCTGCTCAACGTGGCGCATGAGGGCGGCGGACTGCTCGGCGTTCAGGGTTTTGGCCGAACCGCGACGATGGGCGATGCGTAGGTGGGGCACCTTTTCCAGCGGATTGGCAGCCACCCAGTCCTGACAGAAGGCGAACTTGAAAAAGGTGAACAGGATGCCACGCCGGTTGTTAAAGGTCTTCGGCTTGGGGGTGCCGCGGTGGCAATGGGCGGCGAGGACGTCGCGGGAGAGCTCCGCCATTGCTTTGCGGGGAAACCACTTTTTGAGGTCTTCGAGGCGGACGCGGATGTCCTTGAGCTGGCACTCGGACAGCATGCCGTTGGTGTTCTCTCTTTTCTTGGTTTCGAGGTAGGCGGCGACTGCGTCCGCCAGAGTGATCTCGCGTTCAGGGGCGCGGTAATTGGCGAGTGCGTACTCTAAATAGAACTCAAGCGACTTGGGCGCACCGGCCAGACGACGGAACGCGGCCTCGGCTTCGTGGAGCTGTTCGTCGGTTAAACGGGTGGCAGTGCTGCGGATGCCGGTATCGGACTGAGCCGCCTTAATATCTAGAGCGTCTTTCTCGGCGCCGGCCTCGACGCGGGTTTTGAAGTTCTTGCGGATGCGCAGGCCATGGAGGCGGCCATCGACTCGCCAGGAGGTGATGCCGTTACGGTTTACGAAGCGGGAAACGATGAATGCGGACGGGGACATGTGAAGGTTGCCATGTCAATTGGACAACCTAGTCAGCCCGTTTTGTTAAGTTGCTCAATGTGAGCGAGATAACTGGCGGAGAGGGAGGGATTCGAACCGACTTCCCCTGTTTTGCCTAAGTCGCGAGTAAGCGCGGACTTAGTTAATTGTTAATGAGTTAGAGCAGCATTAAAAATGCATCGAAATGCGACAAAGTGAAGCCAGAAACAGGGTTTCTGGCAACCTTGTGGCAACCTAGACGGAGCTCATCGCTCCGACACTCGTCGGTGAAATATGCGCCAATTGTATCCATGTAACGGCGCGACCGCGTTCGCCCCCCCCCACCACCCCGTTCGAGCCCCGTGACTAACGGCTGATAAAATACGGGCTGGGTCGCGATCCGGACGACCTTCCCTTCACCCTCTTTGCGCATGAATTCATCACGCAAAAAAAACTACTCGTCAGCCCCAGTGTGCCGCGTGCGGTACACCGTTTATTCCTGAGCCGCGTGCCGCCGGTCGGCAAAAATACTGCACCCGGCCCGCGTGCCAAAAAGTCAGCCATCAGCTGAGTCAAAAGCGTTGGCTCAAAAACAAGAAGGGCCGGGACTACCACGCCGGTTCCGCCGCTCTCAACCGCGTCCAGGAATGGCGGAAAAACAATCCGAAATACTGGCAACGGCACCTTCCGCATGCGGATACCGTTGAGGATCAATCCCCTGATTTACGCTCCTTGCTGGCAGTGTTCTTTCCGAAAGATTCCTGCGCTGCGTTACAAGATTCCTGGCCGCCACAAGTCGTTGCCCTTGTTGGAATCATTGGGTGGCTCCGGGGCCATGCGTTACAAGATATCATCGCCGCCGATTTGAACGAAATCATGGTGCGCGGAAATGCCATCCTGCACCCCAGCCCTGCCTCGACTTCTCAACGCAAAACCCGGTCCGCTCGGGCTCCCAGCTAAAACCCTCCGCCTGTCTTAATCATGGGCGGGCCTACGCAACTCCCGCTCCCTTCGACGGGGGCCGCCGCGATTCCCGCGGCGGCCTACGTCCGTATGTCCACCGAGCATCAGCAGTACTCCACCGAGAACCAGCTCGACCGCATCAAGGAATACGCCGCCCGCCGGGGTATGGAAATCGTCCGCGTGTTCGAGGACGCGGGTAAAAGCGGTCTCAACGTGCGTGGGCGCGAGAGTCTGCGACGGATGATCGACGAGGTCGAAAAGGGCCTGGCCGATTTCAAGTGCATCCTCGCCTACGATGTCAGCCGGTGGGGCCGGTTTCAGGATGCGGACGAGAGCGGCTATTACGAATACATCTGCAAGCGCGCCGGCATCACCGTCCACTACTGCGCCGAGCAGTTCGAGAACGACGGCTCCCCCACTTCGAACATCATCAAAAGCGTCAAACGCTCGATGGCCGGCGAATACAGCCGCGAGCTTTCGACTAAGGTTTTCCAGGGGGCCTGTCGGTTGATTCAGCTCGGTTATAAGCAGGGCGGCACGGCGGGCTATGGGCTGCGCAGAATGCTGGTCGATCAGGCCGGGCAACCCAAGGGGGTCTTGGCCGTGGGTGAACATAAAAGCCTGCAGACGGACCGCGTCGTTCTGGCGTTGGGGCCGGATGAAGAGGTCGAGGTGGTGCGCGGGGTGTATCGTGCCTTTTTGGACGAAAGCGTGGCGGAGCAGGAAATCGCCGACCGGCTCAATGGTCGCGGACTGAAAACCGACCTCGGACGACCGTGGACGCGGGGCACCGTGCATCAACTCCTCACCAACGAAAAATACCTGGGCAACAACGTCTACCACCGGACTTCGTTTAAGCTGAAACGGAAGCATGTGCAAAACCCACCCGAGATGTGGATCCGCGTTCAGGGCGCATTTCCGGCCATCGTGTCGGCCGAGGATTTCACCCGGGTGCAGGAGGTGATTATCGCCCGGGCGAAGCGCTTCAGCGACGACGAGATGTTGGACAAACTCAGGGATGTGCTGCGCCAACACGGACACATTTCAGGGGTGATCATCGACGAGCGGGATGACTTGCCGTCGAGTGCGGCTTTTAGGAACCGCTTTGGCAGCCTGGTGCGGGCCTATCAACTGATTGGTTACGTACCGGAAACGGATTTCAGCTTTATCGAGGTCAATCGGTTCCTGCGACAAAAACACCCGGAAGTGGTGCAAGAGGTGATCACTGAATTGGCGAAGATCGGGGTGCGGGTGCAGCGCGACCCGGAGACGGAATTATTGGTGCTGGATCAGGAGCTGGTCGTGTCGCTGGTGTTGTCGCGGTGCCTGCGCACGGAGGCGGGGTCGACGCGCTGGCTGGTGCGCTTCGAGGCAAGTAACCGACCGGATATCACGGTTGTGGCCCGGATGGATGAAACGAATCAGGCAATTAAAGATTACTACCTGTTCCCAGCGCTCGATCAGCTGGCGTTACGGCTACGGTTGGCCGAGTGCAACGACGCCCTGCTCGATGCCTACCGGTTCGATGACTTGGCTTTCTTTTACGAGATGACGGAGCGGATATCAATTGAGGAGGTCGCATGAAGCCCGGCGACGAAAAGGAAGTCGTGATGGTGCCGGTGAAGGCGGTGCGGGTGGGCAATCCGCGCGTCCGGGATCCACGCAAGTTTGAGCTGATTGTGCAGAACATCGGTGCGGTGGGCCTCAAGAGGCCGATCACCGTGACGGAGGGACTGCCGGATGATGCGGGGCAACCGACCTATGAGCTGGTGTGTGGTCAGGGACGGCTGGAGGCGTTCATCGCGCTGGGGCAGACGGAAATCCCCGCCCTGATAAGGACGATGACGAAAACGGACAGCTTGGTTGCGAGTCTGGTGGAGAATATCGCCCGGCGGCGCATCCGTGCAGTGGACCAAATTCGCATGATTCAGTGGATGCAGGGACAGGGTAATTCGGTCGCGGACATCGCGCGCAAGACCGGCCTCGCCGAGGGATACCTGAGTGGCATCATCAAACTTCTGGAAAGTGGCGAGGAGCGGGTGCTGGATGCCGTGCTACAGGGGCGCCTGCCGATCACCATTGCGGTGCCGATCGCCGGTGCCGATGACGAGGAGAGCCAACGTGTTTTGCTTGAGGCCTATGAACGCAAGGAGATGAATCAGAAAACCTTGCTCACTTTTAAACGGTTAATGGATCAACGGAAGAGTTTTGGCCGTAGTTTTACAAGAGACTCACGACAGAGAGTCCGCACTCGCACCAGTGCCGACGGACTCATTCTTGCCTATAAAAAAGAAACCCAGCGGCAACGCTTGCTGGTACGAAAGGCGCAGATCGTCGAGACGCGCCTGCTCTCGCTGACGGCGGCTTTCAAGGCGCTACTGGCGGACGAGAATTTCTCAACGCTGTTGCGAGCGGAGGCGCTCCAGACGCTGCCTAAATTTATGGTCGAGCGGGTTCGTCAATCATGAAGAGTACCGCAAAGAAAATCCTGATCGGGTTTGAAAAGCAGGCCATTGAACTGCCGTTGAGTGCGATACTGCCGATTCGGCAGGTGAAGCCGATGGACGCCGGTTTTGGGAAATACCGCACGCTGCTCGCGTCCATTAAGGCGATTGGACTGGTTGAGCCGTTGGTGGTGTACCCGAACCGTGCCGAGCGAGGGACTTATTTGCTGCTCGATGGGCATATGCGGCTGAAGGCGCTGCAAGAAATTGGCAAGGAAAGCGGGCTCTGCCTCGTGTCGACGACTGACGATGCATTCACCTATAACGACAAGATAAGCCGCATTGCGATCATCCAAGAGCATCGGATGATCTTGCATGCTCTCAAAGAGGGCGTGACGGAGGCGGAAATCGCCAAGGCGCTGGACATTGATGTGAGGACGGTGGGTTTGCGCAAACGGCTGCTGGTGGGCATCCACCCCGAGGTGGTGCAGATATTAAAGGACAAACCGATCACGCAGAACGCACTCACGCTGTTTAAAAAAGTGAAGCCGCTGAGACAAATCGAGATGGCCCAGCTGATGGCCAGCGGGAACAACTACACGTATGCCTATGTGCAGGCGCTGCTGGTGGGGACGAGTCGCGACCAAATGACGAAGTCGAACGTGCCGAAAAAAGTACGAGGCCTAGCGGCGGAAGATTTGGCACGGATGGAGCGGGAAATGGAATCGCTGGGACGCGACTACCGACTTTTCGAGGATCGTTATGGGGAAAATACGCTGCACCTCGGGGCGGCCCAGCGCTATGTGCGCAGGCTTTTGGAAAACGCCAAGGTGAAGCGCTTTTTGAATCAGCGACACCCGGAGATTTTGGAGGAGCTCCAAGAACTCGCGGCCCTCGACGCGTTATAACACTTTCACCCGAACCACGACCGACCTGAACCGAGTTTAGCGGGCTGGCACCCGAACGCCGCAACGACCAAAGCCGCGAGGCGAATAGGGGCACGAGGCTGCAAAGCCTGGTGAAACATTGTTCTTTCGTGGTCGGGTGATTACCGCTTCTGAAACGAAAAGGCGCCGACCCACTGGCAAACAGCGACTGAGCGCTCCGGTCTGCTCCGAGTAGATTTGGATTTGAGTTAAAATCGCTGGGGCGACGTTCTCACCACCGCGGACAAAATTCGGCCCCGTGCCGTGAGAACCGTAAGGATCCTATATCTGCGGGTTATTCGTTTTTGGACCAGAGGACTGAACCGCCGATGTATCCATGTAACGTCGCGACCCCATTTTTAGCCGGCGACCCCATTTTTAGCCGGCTCGCAGTTACATTGAAGCGTTCTTGTGGTGCGTTTAGCATGCGCAGTGGAGGCCCGACCCAATCGAACTCATTCTTGCTAATCCAGCGGCGAACGTTGATCGGCGTTCATAGGAGTGAAATAAACGGGGTTCGTGCTTGTAGTGCGGTTTAAGTGAACCTAAACCCCTGCGCCGTGAACGCTCTTGGTGATAGCATTCGTCTGCTCATGGCCCGCCGGCAACTGACCGGCGTGCAATTGGCTGTGGACATTGGCCTGAGCGAAACCTCGTTGAGTCGGATCGTTACCGGTCACGCCAAACCCAAGCAGGTCACCCTGACTCGCTTGATGAAGCGGCTTTGCACCTCGACCCACGAGGAGCAGATGATCTTGCGTGCTTTCACCGGCCCCTTGGCTGAGGCATTGGGCGAAGAAGCTTTAAGTGCTGATGCTCGTAACCCTGCAGAGGAACGCGAACGCGTCGAGCGGTGGCTGGAAGCTCGCACTCAAGCGATCACCTTTAAAAACGCAGTCGGCCGCGAACTCGACAAAGTCGGCGTTACCTATCGGCGCGACGCGTGCGAGCGGATCGCTTCAGTGGACTTCCTCGTTGAGGCAAAGGGCAAGCGCATCGGCATTGAGTGTAAATTTAATGTCGGCCGGGATTTCGAGAAAACCGTCGGCATCGCCCGACGGCTGCGGGAGCTCATGCGGTGTGATTTGGTGATCATCGCGGTGCCGTTTGAGGGAGAATTTGCGGCCGTTGCCGATGTCGAAGCCCCGATGATTCGTGTGTTCACGGCGGCGGAGGCGGCTAGGCACGTGCAGGAGGCCATTTCATGAGAACAAAAGCCCCCACTCGCCCGGTGATTTCTGCGTTCCTCGTGAATTACGACGCAGACACTTGGCCATGCGAAGTATACCGATTATCCACAAACGCTTTGCCTAATTTTTTACGCCTGTGATACAAAAAGCCTCATCAGATGAACAGCTGTTCCTCGAAGAACTCGACAAGAAGCTCTGGAATGCCGCCGACCGCCTTCGCTCGAATCTCGACGCGGCCGTTTACAAACATGCGGTTTTGGGGCTGATCTTCCTCAAATACGTCTCCGACGCGTTCGATATGCGACGCGGTGAGCTGCGCGCCGCGTTCGCCGATCCTCAATGCGATTACTATCTCGACCGAGCCGATTATAATTCTGAGGCCGAATACGAGGCCGCGATCAATGCCGAGTTGGAGGATCGGGACTACTTTACGGAGAAGAACGTCTTCTGGGTACCCGCTCTCGCGCGATGGAAAACGATTCAGGACAATACCGCCCTACCAGCCGGCACGGAGATAACGGTTAGCAACGGTAAGGAGGCGAAATACACGATCCGCTCCGTGGCGCGCCTGATCGACGATGCGCTCGAAGAGGTGGAGAAGGAGAATCCCCGACTGAAGGGCATCATCGAGAAAAACCGGTACAGCCAACTTCAGATCGAGCCGAGCAAGTTGGTGGGCCTCATCAGCGAGGTCATATCGTCCATCCCCTTCAATCACGCCAGTCTCAACGCAAAGGACATTCTCGGCCACGTTTACGAATACTTTCTCGGTCAGTTCGCCTTGGCTGAGGGCAAAAAGGGCGGGCAATACTACACGCCCAAGAGCATCGTCTCGGTGATCGTCGAGATGCTGGAGCCGTATCAGGGTAAGGTTTACGATCCCGCGATGGGCTCCGGCGGCTTCTTCGTGCAGAGCGAGGCGTTCATCGCGAAATATGGCGGCAAGATCGGCCAGATTTCCGTTTACGGGCAGGAGTCCAACCCCACCACCTGGCGCCTCGCCGCAATGAACATGGCGATTCGGGGCATTGATTTTAATTTCGGCAAGCAGCCCGCCGACACGTTCCTCAGCGACCAGCACCCCGACCTACGAGCCGACTTCGTGATGGCGAATCCCCCCTTCAACATCAGCGAGTGGTGGGACGGCAAACTCGAAGGCGACCCGCGCTGGGTTTATGGCTCACCACCCAAGACCAATGCCAACTTTGGCTGGGTGCAGCACATGCTTTACCACCTCGCCCCGCACGGCTCGATGGCGCTGCTCCTTGCCAACGGTTCCATGTCTTCGAATACCAAGGGCGAGGGCGAAATCCGAAAAGCTCTCGTCGAGGCCGACCTCGTGGAGTGCATGGTGTCGCTGCCGGGGCAGCTTTTTACGAACACCCAGATCCCGGCCTGCATCTGGTTTCTCACCAAGAGCAAGACGGCGCGCGGCCAGTACCGCGACCGCAGCGGCGAGACGCTCTTCATCGACGCCCGTCAGCTCGGCTTCATGAAAGACCGCGTCTTCCGCGACTTCGCCCAGGCCGATCTCGATAAGATCATCGGAGTTTTCCGCGCATGGCGGCGGGGCAAGGGCTACGCGGACGAGCCGGGGTTGTGCGCGATAAAGAAGATCCCGGCGATCAAGGAACATGATTTCGTGCTCACACCCGGCCGCTACGTCGGCGCACTGGAGGGCGAGGCGGAGACCGAGCCGTTTGAGGAAAAGATGACCCGTCTCGTGGGCCAACTGCGCGCGCAGTTCAAGGACTCGGCCAAATATGAACGCCTCATCGAAGAGCGCCTGAAAGGACTCGGCTATGACAAGTGAGATCGAACCTTCGACCGAGGCACCGAGCTGGCTTTACAATCCGATCTTCCCGGCAGGGTGGACGCCCGCGCCCCTCTACTCGCTCGCGAGGTGGGTCAACGGGTTGGCGTTTCGCGACATTCAGTTTACCAAGACCGGCCGACCGGTGATCAAAATCGCCGAGATCAAGGGCGGCATCACGGGGCAGACCAAGTTCACCACCCAGACTTTTGATGAGAAGGTGCGCGTGCAGCCGGGCGACATGCTGTTTTCCTGGTCGGGCCAACCGGAGACATCGATTGACGTGTTTCGCTGGGACGGGCCTGAGGGCTGGCTTAACCAGCACGTTTTTAAGCTTACTGCCGGGGAAAAGCTGCTACCGGATTTCTTGTTCTACCTGCTGCGCTATCTAAAGCCCAATCTCGTCGCCATAGCGAAGAACAAGCAAACGACTGGCCTTGGCCACGTAACCAAGCGCGATTTGGAACGGATGAGCGTCGCTTATCCGACCAAGGATGAACAACGGGAGATCGTCGCGATCCTCGGTGCCATCGACGGTCGAATCGACGCGTTGCGCCGGATCAACGCAACCTTGGAAGAGATGGCTCGGGCCTTGTTTCAGAGCTGGTTCGTGGATTTCGACCCGGTTCGAGCGAAGGCGGCAGGGCTTGAGCCAGCGGGGATTGATGCGGCGACGGCTGCCCTTTTTGCTGATAAAACTGAAAAATCAGAGCTTGGAGAAATCCCCTTTGGGTGGACAGTGCGGAAACTTGGCGATTTGATCGAACTGGCTTATGGTAAGCCGCTGAAGGAAGAGCACCGCATGAATGGTGAAGTCGCCGTCTACGGGTCCGGTGGGCGTGTTGGGTGGCACAACGAAAAATTGGTTTCAGGTCCGGGTATAGTTGTAGGGCGCAAAGGGAATTCTGGGGCAGTTACGTGGTCGCACACGGATTTCTTCCCTATCGATACCACATTTTACGTGGTGCCTGCCATCAAGCCCATGAGTTTGCATTTTCTCTACCACGCATTGGTGGCTCAGGATCTTGCCCGGCTGGGTTCGGATTCGGCTGTGCCCGGACTTAATCGTAATCAAGCCTATATGAGTAAGTTAGTCGTTCCCAATTCAAGTGTTTTGACCGCCTTTGATGATAAGGTAGCTCCCTTTTTTTGTAGCATTCATGCTCATGAACTAGAATCGCGCACCCTCGACACCTTACGCGAAACCATCCTCTCGAAACTCATGAACGGTGAACTCTCACCTAAGCAAAGCGCCAAGGAGATTGAACACGCATGAGCGCGGAGCCTTTGACAACGTCAGTGGAGCCAACGGAGGCGGAGAAGCTTGCGGCTTATTTCGCCAAAGTACCGCGGTGGGATGAGCCTCTGGAGAAGGACCGTTTCCAGTTAATGTACGATCCCGTCAGTGGTCGTATCCCGGTCACGAGGCTAGAGAGTTGGAGGGATTTTAACGGGCTAGTGGAGGATGCGGTTTTCAACAAGCCGGGGGTGCATCTGGTGTTTCGAGGGCACCGTCGCTTTGACTGGGGCCTTACGCCGACACTAGGCCGACTCACTAAAAATGGCATCGTCACGAAAGAACTGGCTGACGAACAACTGGCGAAGTTTCGTCGTGCGATTCGTGGCCGGATCGAGGACCGAGCCCTGCTCGAACAGGACGACGATCGCCAGTGTGACGAACTCTGGGCGGTGGGTCAGCACCACGGATTGATGACGCCGCTCCTCGATTGGACCTACTCGCCCTACGTGGCGTTGTTCTTCGCTTTCGCAACACCGGATCCTCTGGGTGGCGAAAAGGAAAATCCGTATCGGGTGGTCTATTTACTGAATAAGAGCTTCGTGGATAACGACGACCTGTGTCCGGACATCCGCGTGTTGGAGCCGCGCAAGGACGACCACGGACGGCTCGTGAACCAAGCAGGACTGTTCACCTTTTCGCCCTACGATGCCACGCTTGAGAATAAGCTCGGGGATGTGCTTACTGATCCTGATTTTCCCGACGACGAACTCCGGTCTGCCGAGCGGCAACCGGACCCCAATGATCCGGACGATTTCAAGAGCTCCGAGCCGGGCATTCTTGCTAAGTATATCTGTAAAATCTACATCAAGAACGAAGATCGGGATGGATGCTTGCGGCACTTGCGCCGGATGAACGTCCACCATGCCAGCCTTTTCCCCGATTTGCTTGGTGCGGCCGAATTCTGCAATACGCTGATCTCCGACCAAGCCGCAGACGACCGTTTCGCTAAAGCAGAGCCCCCTGCAACCCCGGCCGCCGCGGTGCAGACCGCACCTGCACCCACGGTGTCCGGTCCGCTTGCCGTCCAGCTCGCGGATATGCTGCGAACACCGCAAGTAGAGCCGGCACGGCTGGTTACTCTAACGGAGGAGATTGCAGGACTACTAGGCAGACGTGCTGAGGAGACCGAGGAGCAACGTGCCGAACGGCTCCGCACAGTGCTCCCGGTGACATTACGCCGCAACGCCTATCCGGCGAATCAGCGGGAGGCAACGGTGCGGAAGCTTCTTGAGCTTTCGCAGCCGCTGGCCGGGCCTGACGCTTTTCCTGTCGGTATGAGGGAGGCATCCAATGGCTGAAGTCACGTTTCCCAAGCCGGTCACGGAGGTAATTGCGACCCTGGCCAATATTTTCAGGCATCAGGGCAAAACGGAGCTGGTTGAGGTTTGCGAGAGCGCCCATGCCCGTTTCGACGAGACGAATTACGATAACTGGGACGGGGGCACCTACACGTGGGCCTTGCGGTTGGAGGTGCCAGTTCCTCTGTGGGCGTCCCTCGACCCGCGCCTCGCAAGCATAGAGAAAGAGCTCGGAGCTAAGCTGACCGTTTTAGCGCGGCAATATCCCCGGCACATCCTAGGGGAGGTGACCATTTCGCCCATCGCCCCCGGCGAAACTTCATTAGGGCAACGGATGACACCGTCGGATGCCGAAGTTCAACGAATCTGGCCGGTGAGCCGATTCCGGCTATTTTTGAGCCATCTTGCCGTGCACAAGGTCGCGGTGTCTCGGTTGAAGCAGGAACTGGCGTGGCGAGGCGTAGCGGCGTTTGTCGCGCACGAGGACATCGAGCCGAGCCTGGAGTGGCGCAACGAGATCGAATTGGGACTGCGCTCCATGCACGCCTTGGCGACGCTGTTGACGCCCGCATTTCGTGAGAGCCCTTGGACCGATCAGGAAGTCGGATGGGCGCTAGGTCGCGGTCTGTTGGTGTTGCCGGTAAGACTGGGGATAGATCCATATGGTTTCGGCGGGAAGTATCAGGGTGTGAGTGGAACTCTGGAACAACCGGCGGTGCTCGCGTCCGCGATAGTGGACGCCTTGTTGCTAAATCCACAAACGCACGGGGAAATGCGCCGCTCATTGGTGAGTAGCTTTGAGGCAGCGACATCCTTCCAGATGGCTAAGGCATTGAGGGTCTCATTCGGCGGTATTTCTGATTTTACCGATGACGAGAAAGAGCGGCTGCGGCGCGCATGTATTGAGAACGACCAAGTCAAAAATGCGTTCGGGGTTACCGAAGCAATTTTTCAAACTTTCGGGAAGCCGCTAGACAAAGCAAAAGCCGCTACCAGCGAAGCAATTCCATTCTAATTTACGCCGGATATGATTACCGAAGACCAACTTGAACAACAGTGCCTACGCTGGTTTGAAGACACTGGCTGGAATGTCGCGTTTGGCCCCGACATCGCGCATGATGGCGGGACACCTGAGCGCGAGAGCTATCGTGAGGTGGTTTTGGTCGGGAGGTTGGCGCGAGCCCTTGCGTCACTAAACCCGCAAATACCTCCGCCGGTTTTAGATGAGGCACTTCTACGATTATTAAAACTCGATCACCCGGTGGCGGAACAACGGAATCGCGATTTTCACCGGTTGCTATTGAATGGGTTGGCGGTGTCGTGGCGGCAGGGCGACGACGTGAAACATGATCACGCCCGCTTGGTTGATTTCACAAAACCGGACGCGAATGAATTTCTGGTCGTCAACCAGTTTGCGATTCGTGGCCCGCAGAAAACGCGGCGGCCGGACATCGTGGTGTTTGTAAACGGACTGCCACTTTCGATCATCGAGCTGAAAAATCCTACTGATGAAAACGCCGACGTGTGGAAGGCATATCATCAACTCCAGACCTACAAGGAGGAGGTGCCGGATATTTTTAACTATAACGAAGCACTGATCGTCAGCGACGGGTTCACGGCGCGCGTCGGCTCACTTACATCGGACCAAGGGCGCTTTCTCCCATGGCGAACGGTGAAAAACGAGGACGACAAACCGGTGGTAGAGTATGAAATCGAGAAGATCATACGTGGATTTTTTGACCGCGCCCTCTTCCTCGACTATCTCAAACACTTTATCCTGTTCGAGCAGGATGGGGATCGGTTGGTAAAGAAGATTGCGGGCTATCACCAGTTCCACGCTGTTCGCGAAGCTGTTCGGGTGACCGTCATCGCCGCGCAGGCTGCCGCATCTGATTCAGTCGAAGAGCCGCGCGCGTCTTATGGTACTGAGGTCGTGCCCGGCTCGCGCAAGGCAGGCGTGGTCTGGCACACCCAAGGTTCGGGCAAAAGCATCTCCATGGTCTGCTACGCCGGAAAACTCATCCAGCAGGCAGAGATGAAGAACCCGACCATCGTCGTCGTGACTGACCGCAACGATCTCGACGGCCAACTTTATGAAACCTTCTGTCAGGCGCAGGAGCTCCTCAAGCAGACGCCCGAGCAAGCCGACAGTCGTGAAGAATTGCGCCAGAAACTCGCCTCTCGTCAGGCCGGCGGCATTATTTTTACAACGGTCCAAAAGTTCTCCCTCGATGAGGGAGAAAACGAAAAACACCCCGTGCTCTGTGAGCGCAGTAATGTGGTGGTGATCTCCGACGAAGCCCACCGTAGCCAATACGGGCTTAAAGCCCGGCTCGTGAACGTCCGGGACAAGGACACCAAACTGATCACCGGAAAAAAGTATGTTTATGGCTTCGCGAAATATATGCGCGATGCACTGCCCGAGGCGTCCTTTATTGGCTTCACCGGTACGCCGATCGATAAAGGCGACCACGACACGCGCGCTGTGTTCGGCGACTACGTCAGCGTTTACGACATCCAGGACGCAGTGGAAGATGGTGCCACGGTGGAGATTTTCTACGAGAGCCGTCTGGCTAAACTCGACGTCAACCGTGAAGAGATCGAAAAGCTATGCGCGGAGGTTGAGGAAGTCGTCGAGGACGAGGAAGACCTGGCCCTACGCGAAAGGACTAAGGGGATCTGGTCTACCCTCGAAAAACTCGTCGGAGCCAAAGAGCGTACCGAGGAAATTGCCGCCGATCTGGTAAAGCATTTCGAAGCGCGCAACGCAGTGATCACCGGCAAGGCCATGATTGTAGGCATGAGTCGCGAAATCTGCGCCCGGCTCTACGCGGCAATCATTAAGCTGCGCCCGGACTGGCATAGCGATGACATCGAAAAAGGTGTGATCAAGGTGGTGATGACCGGCACCGCGTCGGACATCGCCGCCGTACGCCCACATGCAACGACCAAGCGGCAGAAAAAACGCCTAGAAAAACGATTCAAGAACCCCACTGATCCGCTCAGCCTCGTAATCGTGCGAGACATGTGGCTGACCGGTTTTGACGCCCCGTGTTGCCATACGATGTATGTCGATAAGCCGATGAAGGGGCACAATCTCATGCAGGCCATTGCCCGTGTGAACCGGGTCTTCAAGGATAAACCCGGCGGTCTTGTGGTGGACTACATTGGGATCACCAACGATTTAAAGCTGGCGCTCAAGGTCTACGCTGAATCCAAGGGGCGCGGAGAGCCTAGCCAATCGAACAAGACCGGAGCAAAAGCCCTGCCGAAACTCCTTTCCAGCCTCGACGCGTGTCGCGGGCTCTTTCACGGCTTCGACTACTCGGCGTATCGCATCGACCCCATGGCGTTACTGGTGCCGGCGGCAAACCACATCCTTGATGTCAAAAAGTTGCCCGACGGTAAAAAGCGGTTTCTTGATTTAGTTGCGGAAATCACAAGCGCCTTTGCCCTTTGCGGTACACTCGACGAAGTGGCTGAGCTGAAAACTGAAATCGCGTTTTTTTCAGCGGTAAAGGCAGCCATCGTTAAATATACCACAGTCGACCGGAAGCGCACGGAGGCAGAGAAAAACACCACGCTGCGCCGCATCCTCGACAACGCTATAATCTCCGAAGGCGTAGCCGACATTTTCGCACTCGCTGGCCTGAACAAGCCTAACATAGGCCTTCTTTCGACGGATTTCTTGCAAGACGTTCGCAACATGCCGCAGAAGAACCTTGCGGTGGAGCTGCTTGAGAAACTCCTGCGTGATGAGATCAAAGCCCATACGCGGTCCAACGTGGTTTTGCAGAAAAAATTCGGTGACCGCCTGATGGAAGCCCTGCGCAAGTACCACAACCGAGCGATCGAAACCGCCCAGGTGATCGAGGAGCTCCTCAAGATGGCCGGTGACTTTAAGGAAGCGCTGAACCGCAATGACGAGCTGGGACTAGGGTCGGATGAAATCGCTTTTTACGACGCCTTGGCGGAGCGTCCGGAAGTGTTGCGTACGATGGGCGATTTGACGCTTAAGCAGCTCGCGACCGAACTCACCGAGCAACTCCGTAACAGCACGTCGGTTGATTGGCAGGTTCGAGAGAGTGTGCGGGCCAAGATGCGAATTTTGATCAAACGGCTGCTGCGAAAATATAAATACCCACCGGACGGACAGGACGAAGCGGTCGCGCGCGTCATCGAGCAAGCTGAGGCGCTGGCGGATGTGTGGAGTAAATAAACCGGAGAATTTATATGACCAAACCTTTAGTTAGTTTCGACTCATTCCGTGCCGAGTGGCTTGCAGAAATCAAGGCCGGTAATCCATCGACTACGGCGAAGGGGCATCGCTTTACGCACAAGCTGATGACCGAGTGGCTCGACCTACCTGAAAACGGTCCGGAGTTGATCTATTGTGATGGAGCCGGAGACGGCGGGATTGATCTCGCCGTCTTGTTAAAGTCCGAGGATTCCAATGACGACACCATCAGCGGAGACACGTGGTATCTCGTGCAGGGTAAATACGGGACGGCGTTTACCGGAGAGGACACACTGATAAAAGAAGCCCGCAAAGTATTTGAGACCTTGTCGGGTGCGCGCCCTAGATTGCACTCGCTGGCTGAGGGATTGGTTGAGCGGCTGCGCATTTTTATGAAGTCGGCGTCGGAGCGGGATCGGCTCGTCCTCATTTTCGCTACCGTAGAACCCTTAACGCCGACAGAGCGGGATGCATTGGATGATGTGCAAACGCTAGGTCGCAAGCGGTTGGGCGCGTTTTTCAACGTCGAGGCGGTTTCAGTTGAAACAATCTTTGAAAACTTGGGAGACACGCCCACTGAGCCAGCAATTGGGCCAATTGATCTGGTCGCAGAGTTTGCCAGTTCCGGTGAACATCTGTGGGTCGGCACGGTACGCTTGCGCAGCATCTACGAATTCCTCCAAGGCTACCGGGCGAAGTCAGGAGAACTTGATCGAATCTACGAAAAAAATGTGAGGCGTTATCTAGGCGGACGCCGCAAGGTAAACGAGGCGATTCGGAACACTCTAGAGGATCAGCCCGAGCATTTCGGTTTGTTTAATAACGGTATCACAATCGTCGCGCAGAAGGTGGATTCGGCTGCGGATAAGTTAGGGTTGACCACGCCTTACATTGTAAACGGGTGCCAAACCACGCGTACTCTTTGGGACGTGTTAGATCGACGGCTAGATGCTGGCGGAACAGGTGAGAACCCAGAGCTAAAAGCTTGGATAAAGCAACTCGATCACGGGTGTGTCGTGGTTAAAGTCGTGCAGGTTAACGAATCGAACGGAGCCTTGCTGACTGAAATCACCCGATTTACGAACAGTCAGAACTCTGTGACAGAAAAAGACTTTTTGGCGCTGACCGGCGATTTCAAGACGTGGGCACGCGAGATGGCCGAGACGCATTGTATATTCTTGGAGATTCAACGCGGTGGGTGGGACTCGCAGAAAGCCTACCAGAAACAACACCCTGAAACGCCCCAATTTAAGTCGGCGGCCAGCGCGTTCGGGTTGATGAAAGTCTATGGTGCCGGATGGCTGGAAGAGCCAGGCACAGCTTGGGGGAAAAACCCTCCGTTCTTGCCTGGTGGCACGATCTATAATGCCATCGTCAATCGAACTGATGGAAGCGAACGGGCATTTGGCGTAGAGGATTTCTATGCCGCATACTTGTTGGATACAGAGGCGGATCGGCTCAAATTTGGCCGTGGTGCGCAAACGCCAACCCGCGGATCGAGCCGGTATCTATTCTGTTTCGTCGTGATTTCACTGCTCAAGGGCGTGATGTCGGCCGAGGGCATGGCAACGACTCATGAGCATATCACGAATGCAGTCATAAAAATCCTTTCCGCGAAGGATCGAGGCGCGGCGGAAGCACTATGTGACGATGCTGCTAACCTAATCGACGAATACCTTACGCAGGGCCAGCCCGAATCCACAAACACCGTAGAGAAAGAACCTGGGTTCGGTGGTGACCTAAATCAGTTCCTAAAATCGGATAAGTTGGCCAAGCCCACAGGCTCGTCCCCCAAATTGCTTACCCTCATAGCCGAATTCCGCAGAACTATGTCGCGGGCCTCGAATGGGCAACCGTCGCCTCGATCTATAATTAAGAGCATTATAACCGCCGAATAGTCGGACGGGATTGTAAAACCATCCATGAAAACCATTTACAACCTCTACTGTGACGAGAGCTGTCACCTCGAACACGATCACCAGAAGGCGATGGTGCTGGGAGTTGTTTGGTGCCCGGAGGACAAGGCGCGTGCGATTGCCGAGCGACTGCGTGAAATCAAACAGGCGCACGGATTATCTGCCACATTCGAGGCGAAGTGGACGAAGGTCTCGCCGGCGAAAGTAGATTATTACCTAGCGGTCATCGACTATTTCTTCGACGCCGACGATTTGCATTATCGTGCGTTGGTGGTGCCGGATAAGTCGAAGCTTACCCATGACAAGTTCGGGCATGATCACGACACCTGGTACTACAAAATGTATTTCCAGCTTCTCAGTGTGCTGTTTAACCCGGATTCCCATTACCGTATATACTTAGACATCAAGGACACGGTTGGCAGTGCGAAGGTGACGAAACTCCATGATGTGCTTTGCAAGAGTCAGTATGATTTTGACCGACAAATTATCGAACGGGTGCAGACCGTGCGGAGCCATGAGATTGAGCAACTCCAGGTGTGTGATCTACTCTCCGGGGCCTTGGCCTACGTGCATCGCGGACTTACGGGGAGTGCCGCCAAACAACAGTTGATCGAGCGGATTAAGCACCGGTCGGGATTGCAGCTGACCCGCAACACGCTGCTGCGGGCGCGGAAGTTCAACCTGTTTTGCTGGGAGGCAGGGCAGCCAAGCGTATGAGCGAACTACCCGCATTGGTGGAAGTGGATGATTTTCCCGGTGAGGATTTTGTCGCGCGTTTTAGAGCCTATCTGGACGGCATCTACGGGATTTACCTGAGCGAAGTCGCGCGAGGTGGGCTTACGTTTAAAGGCCAAAAGGTGAGTTGCCGGTTTCAACCCGAGACCTTCGGCAAGCATTACGCCTTTTGGCACATGATGCAGGAAGGGCGTATAGAGGACGACCGGACGGCCGATCCCGAGCGCTGCAAGCGGGTGCGGTGGATTGCGTGGGTGATCAAGGCCGCAGAGGCCGCTGATCCGCGGGTGAAGGTGTTTCCAGAACAGAAACGCGGTACGGATCAGCCGTGGGCGCTCTGGATGGAGGAGGCGAATTACGTAGTGATTCTATGGGAGCGTAACGGCTACTATTTGTTGAAAACCGCGTTTCCCGTCAGCTACGCAGGAACACTCAAGGCGTTGAAGCGGGACTGGATGCTCCATAACCAAGGCCGCTAAAAAGACTGAAACCGCCTCCTTTAGAGAGACGGCTTCGAAAATTCCTTTCACACATGGTGAATGAACAGGGTCAACATCGGCACTTTTTCCGGAAAATCAAGTTTTTCGTGTTACTCGCAACTGGACAATGGGTTGAGAGTAATTGACCCGGTCAGGGTTTGAAGGAGTCGTTGGGTTTGCCGTCGTCGGCGAGGTCACCGAAGTGGTTCACGGCGTCTTTGAGTAGGGAGGCGGCGGCAAAGACGGTCAGGCCGATGGGCGTGCCGGACAGGGGGCCGGCGATGGTGAGGGCGAGGCCAGCGGCTTTGCCAAGGAAGGAGAGGATGCGGAGGAGTTTGGTGGGCATACCTCCCTGGAACGGTGTCAACCGGCGGACGGATTTCGGAGGGGTTACACTGAGGCGGATGGGAGGTCGGATGAGGGCACGGAGTAGCAAGGCAGGCCAGAATCAGTCTTCGGGGGCGGGCTTGGCGTTGCGGTCGCGTACTTCCCGGCGGATGCGCAGGCAGAGGTAAACCAGAGTCGCGAGGCCGACCATCAGGCCGACGTAGGCGTTGAGGCGTTCGAGGGTCGTGAACGCGAAAAAGCCGACCGCACCGTGATACGGCACGGGGTCGCGGAGAATGGAAAGGGTGGCGGGGAGCATGGCGGCGGGGGGACGGTGGACGGGGGCATAAAAAGGGGCGGCGGTCGTGGTGACCGGCCGCCCGTGGTGCGCTCTTTGTGGGTGGCGATTAGCTGGCGGTGAGCTTGCGGGCGCAGACCGGGCTGGTGACGCGGATGTCTTCGCTCCAGTCCACCGCAAGGATGTCGGACCGGGCGGCGTCGTCGCGGTAGGTGCGGACGACGTCCACCCCACCCCGGCGTAACCGGAAGGTTTTCATAAAGCTAGGGTCGTAGAGCGTCGGGCTGGCGTTCGCATGGAAGATCACCAGTTGCTGGCCGATGATGTTCACGTTGGCTTTGACGCCGCCCAACTTGGTCGTGTCCTTGGCCAAAATACCGACGCGGATGTCAATGCTGGGGTTGAGCAGTAGCGAGCTGAACTGGGCCATACTCACCCCGATCGAGGCCGCACCGGGGAAGCGAGCGATCACTTTGGCGTTGTTGCGCAGCTTGTTCCAGAGCGGCAGGCCAATCACCAGGCGGTTTGGCATGCGGCCGGTGTCAGTCGCGAGGGACTCGATTTGCTCGTCGAGTTTGGCGATGGGGTCGTCACTCGCCAGAGTGATGTTGGCCGCGGCCGCCAGCGAGGTCAGCGCGGCAAACACTTTGGCTTCGTGGGAGGTGACGGCGGAGGAGACGAGGGTTTGGGTTTTCGCCTCTTCCAGGCGGAGGGGATCGCCTTGGCCGGCTTCGTCGCGTTCGTGGTCGTCGATGGCGATTTCCAACGCCTGCGGGAGACAGTTGTAGGTGGGGTCGCTGGCCGCGAATTCCAGGCGTTTGGCGGGACCGCCGACGGCGCGCGAGGTGTCGATCACCTGGAAGGTGTTCTTGTCGTCGAAGTTTTTATATTGGCCGGTGGCGGCCGGGACAACCACCTCGGGGGCGAGGAAGTTAGCGAGCGTAGCGGAGAGGTCTTGCGACAGGCCGCGGGCGTAGTTGGTCAGGGTGACGTTGTATTTGGAGGAGGACATTTTTTTGAAGTAGCGAGTAGCGGGTATTGAGTAGCGAGTAGTCGGATGCGGAGGACGGAGGTTAGGCGGCGGGGGTGTAGGTCGGGACGTAGAGGGCGGCTTCGATCAGTTCACCGGTTTTCCCTGCTTCGAGGGCCACCCCGACGACCATCCGCGGGGCGTCGTTGCTGTAGCCTTCAACGCAGCCGGTGGAGGTGAGTTGCAGCAGTTCCCCAAAGCTGATCGGGCCGTAAATTTTCACTCGGACCGTACCCGCAAGTCCGCCGGGAATCGCCAAGGTCACGCGTTCGTTGGCTTTGCCGCCCGTAAGAAGCAGCCCGAGGGGTTTTTCGAGGGCGTAATCAACCAGGCAGATGCTTTCGTTGTTACTAATCCGAACGAACCGGCCTTCTTGGCCGGTCAGATCGACGTCGGCGACAACCGAGATAATGGCATTGGTGCGGGTAAGGTGCATGGGAATGAGCTGGGAGCTATGAGCTTGGAGCTGTGAGCCGGGCTTAGGTGAGGGATTGGGGGGCGATGAGGATGGCTTCGACGAGTTCGCCGGTGACGCCGGTTTCGAGGGCTTGCGCTACGAGAGTGCGGGCACCGGTGCCGGCGTCGGTTTGAACGCGGCCGTCAGCAGTGGTTTGCAGGAAGGCTCCAACGGTCGAAACCGTGGCGGCGAGTTTGACGCGGACGGTGCCAGCGAGGCCGCCGGCGCCGAGGGCGACGGTGACGCGTTCATCGGCTTTGCCGTCACAGAGGAGCACGCCGAGGGGTTTGACGGTGGCCGAGCTGAGGAGGGTGGCTTTGCCTGCGGTGAGGATGATGAAGCGACCAACGTAACCGGTGAGGTCGCCGTTGGCTTCGAAGGACAGGATCGCGTTGGGACGGGCGAGAGAGGTTTTCACGGGAAAATGAGCTGGGAGCTAAGAGCTAGGAGCTGAGTTAGCGGAAGAGCTCGGGGGATTCGGCCTTGGCTTTGGCGTAGATGGTTTGGAAATCGGCGCTGGGGTGAGCGGCGCGGATGGTGGCTAACTTCTGCTCTTGGCGGGTGATTTGGCTGGCGGGAGTGGCGGTGTCATCAGTGCCGGTGGTGAGGCGGGCGAGCACGGGGTTGATCGTGAGCGATTCGAGGGCTTTCACCGCTTTGGTTTCGTCACGGAGGAGCGCATCGACCCAGAAACCGCGGGTGTCGGTGTCCTTGGCAGGCAGGCGACCGGCGTGCACGGCGGCATCGACGTGGGCCTCGGCGCGGTGGCGGGCCTGGGCCGCCATGATCAATTTGAGCCCGGCGAGTTCGCTTTTGAGCGCGGTGGCGTGGCGGGTCACTTGGGCAACGAGGTCGGCTTCGTCGGTGGCAGAGGCTTCGACGAGCGAAAGAGACCGGAGGGTGGAGATAAGGTTTTGCATGGGCATCGACTCAGCCACCGTGTCAACCGGCGCGGCGGCGAACAGGGGCGCGATGCGCTTGAATGCGGCGCGATTGACCAAGCCGCCCATGTTGATTTCGGAGCCGGTCACTTGGCCGGAGCGTCCAGGTGGAAGGTCGGCGAGAATCGGCGGAAGGTGCGGCCTTCGACCGACTTTCTACCCGCGTCGGACCAGTCGAGGCGGGCGCGGACGCCGCCGGTCTGCGGGTCGTCACCAGCCCAGTAAAATTCAGTCGGCCAGGCGGAGGCTTCGCGATCCTCGTGGTTGAAATCGAAAAAGGGCCGGTCTTCGCGGCCCTCGGCAGCGGCGGTGAGTTTACCGGCGAGGAAGGTTTGCAGGACGGCAGCGGTGGCGGCGTTCACTGCCACTTCGACCGAGACGGGTTTGCCGCCTTGGGACGCCCGGATGCGGTGGCGGCCGGGCGGCATGTATTGGATGTCGGTGGGAAGCGCGGCGCCTTCGGTCAGGGCGTTGGCGAAGGCGGCGTGTAACGGTGCGTTTTTGTTGGTGGTGGTGAGGGCCATACCACGCGCGCAGTGTCAACGGGTGGCGATTACTTGGGCGGCTGGTAGCTGGCTTTGGGGACCCGGATCAGGGAGCTGCGGCAGTTGTAGTGTGCGGGCGGTGGCGAAAACCAACCGTCTCCCCAGCGGTGACCATGGCGACCGAGACAGATTTCGGTGGTGCGGCCGTCGAGGACCGCGTCCCAGACGAGGTAATCTCCGGCGGCTTCGGCCTGGGCGAGTTGCGCGGGGAAAGCCGATTCTGCGGCAGCTTGGCGGCCGGCGAGGGATGCGGCGGACTCGGAGGCCGCGTCGATGGGATCGCCACAACCGCAGGCGCAGGGTTTGGACTTGGCAGGTGGCACGGACGACGTCGGCACCAACGGGGCGATGGGTTTGGCCGGCTGAAATAGTGCTTCGCTCGGGGCTGGCGACGGGACCTTGTGGCGTTCGTACAGGTATTGCAGGGAGACCGGGAGGCCCATGTCGACGAACAGGGTTTTGTCACGGGTGGCCATTTCCTGCTCACGCTCGGGGCGGGTGATTTCAACTTCGACGAACGGGACCTCGTCGGCAGTGCCCCAGTTCTGGGCGATCAACTGGGGGATAAGTTGGTCGTTGAGGACGGCGACGATGTATTCGGCGTAGGTCTCGAAGAGGTCCAACTCCACTTCGCGGTGAACCTGAGTCGCGGCCCGACTACCTTCGCCGTTGTGTTCCACCGATAAGTTTTGACCCAAAAGCATGATGTCACAGGCGCGGTCGGCGATGCCCATGAGGCGTTCGCTCGGGTCGTTGGGACCGGACACGCCGGGCGTCGTGCCCTGCATGATTTGCAGGTTGGTGCCCTGGGGAAACGCGCCCCATGACGCCGTGCCCATGTTGCGCAGGGCGGAGGTGATGGCGTCGATTTCGAGCTGGGTGGCGGTAGCTGGATAGTTGGCCCAACGTAACGGCGTCCCGAAAAGTTCAGCCTTCTGGACGAGCCACTCCCAACCAAGCATGTGACCGAGCCAAAGCGGTGCCAGCGCGCGGAGTTGGGCGGCTTCACCGAGGGCGCCTGACTTGGACTGAAAGATGCCGGTGAGGAATTTTCCGGGGTGTTTGGCGAAGGGGGTGAGCTTCCGATCTGAAGTGGCGACGTTGTTCCCGTTGAGGCGGAGTGCGAGGGTGCCGTCGGTGTCGATGCCGAGGTAACGGGTTGGCACGCGGCGGAAACCCACCGGCACGACGTAACCGGCGGTGTCG
Organism: Rariglobus sp.; assembly: GCA_044353465.1. Taxonomy (GTDB): domain Bacteria; phylum Verrucomicrobiota; class Verrucomicrobiia; order Opitutales; family Opitutaceae; genus Rariglobus. The sequence goes on from JBILBW010000019.1 coordinate 27,204, forward strand.
TTGGTCCAGTCGATTTCCACCACGGACAGGCCGCGGGCAACGGCGTCCATCAGTTCGTAAACAGCCGAACCGAGCGGGGCGCGGGTGGTGTCCACGTAACCGCGTTGCAGATGGAGCGCCGACTCGACGAAGGCGGCTTTTTCCTGCGCCGTGGCCGACGGTTTGCCGTTCTTTGGGGTGTAGGGCTGGACGTTGAGCGGCAGCTTGCGGATGGCATTTTTGAGCTTTTGCAGGTTGGCGCGGAGACGCGGCCAGGTGTCTTCCATCAGGTTGAACAGGTCACTTTGCGCGGCGAGGTCACCGCGGGCGCCGGAGTCGAGGAGTTCGCCAATGGCGTCGGGCGAGAGGGAGCGGCCGAAGAGTTGCGGTTCAAAGTCGCGAGCGGTGGGGCGAATGATGGGTGATGGTGACATGGGAGGGCGGAAGTAGTGAGTAGCGGGTAGCGAGTAGTGAGTAGTGAGTAGATCGGAGGTCGGAAGCGTTACCGCGTCCAAGCGCAGCGGTAGCGGGTGAGTGCGGGGCGGTGGCGGGCGTTGAGGCCGGTTGGGACTCGTTCAGCTGCGAAGGCACCGGTGCCAGCGGAGGGGTTGCGTTGGGCGGCATGGATTGCGAGGGCCAGTGCGGTGGAGCGGTCGGCGTGGCCGTCAGCAGTGCGGGCGGCGGCGTAGCGGATCGTGCCGCCTGGGCTGACTATCCGTTGCATGCTGCCGAGGTCGTCACGGATCACGGCGGCAGCGGGCAATGAAACTGTACGCGCTTGCAGTGCTTTTTTGAGCCGTTCGAACAACTCCCGTTTGCGGTCGCTGGTGAAGGTCACGCCTTCGAAGCGGGTTTCGTCGAGGGCTGAGGCAAGGTGTTCGCTCACGGGTCCGCCGATGCCTGTCGCGTCGATCGCGGTGAAGGCTGCCGCCATCACTCGGGGGAGGAGGATTTCCTCTTGTTGCGGGAACGGCACGCGGTCCAACACGAGTACTTCTCGGGTGATGAGTTGGCCTCCGTGCAGACGTTCGAGGGTCCAAGCTACGGTTAGATCCCGTTTTCGACCGACGTCGATGCCGATAAAAAGTGCGGGTCGTGGCCTTGAAACTAGAGAAAAAAGGCCCGTAAGCGGATCGAGTGTAGCTTCCTCACATTCACAGCCTCTGACTAGCTCTGCTGGGAAAACCTGCGACGAGTGCTCCATGAATTGGCACTCGAACTCCTGTGCCCAACCTTCGGGATCGGCCAAGTTGGCCCGCAGTTCGTCCACGTTGAGGGCAAGCCCCTGCGCCACCGCGTCGTAGACACTGGTCTTGTGGCGCGAGAACGCCGGAGCGTGCTCCCACAGGTCAAAATACTTGTTGTTACGCCCCGCTGGTGTGGAGATCACCCGCAGTTTCAAGGCACCGCGTAGCGGGTTGGAGATGATCGGGTAAACGGCGCGCCAGATTTCCTCGGGGTTTTCGTGAAACGCGAACTCGTCCAGTACCAGGTTGGCCGAGTAACCACGGGCGGTGGAGGGATTGGCGGGGAGTGCGATGACGCGGGCCCCGTTGGGGAAGCGTAGCTGCGACTTCTGGATCTCAGGGCGGTACTCTTGGCCGGTCGAGTAGCTGACCGCGTCACAGAAAATACCGGCGGCGCGGTTCACTTTGTCCATAAACTCCAACGCTTGCCGCTCACCGGCGCTCAAAATAACCCAATCGCCACCCGTTTCTATGGCGTCGGCCACCACCTCGAAGGACGCGGCCAGCGAGCCGCCAATCTGTCGCGATTTGAGCCAGATTTTGAATCGGGCTTTGTCCTGCACCCAAGCGCGTTGGTAGGGCAAAAGGAGATCGAGAGGCGTGACCGCGAGGCGGCGGTCCGGCTTGTACGGCTTTTTCGGCGCGGCGCGGCTCATGGCGTAGTCGTCGCACTCACTGGTAACGCGGGCGCTTCGCTGGCACCGAGGCGCGAACGCCACTCGCGCATGATGTCTTTTTCGCGGTCAGGCGTGATGTTGACCTGAGTCGCCACGACGGTGGTCGGCTGGTCGCGGTAGGTGTCGGGCTTATGGGCCTTCAAAAAGAAGATTAAGCAGGCGTCGGAGTAGCGTTTGCGCTCACCGCATTGCTGGCCCTTGGCGTCGAACACCGGCTCGCTCCACCCGTCGATGCCACGGCGCTTGAGTTCGAGCTCGGCCTCCTCGATGCGGGAGGCGTTACGGACGCGGTCACGCTCGAGCTGGGCCGATTGAAGGACCGGCACGAGGTCAGGCTGGCGCTGCAAGTGGCGGTAGAACGTGGACTGGTCGATGCCTTCTTTCTCGATGGCGTTGAGCGATGGCGAACCGTCGCGGATGTCCTGCACGACGCGGTCAAAGAGCGCTTGGCTAAACTTGGGCGAGCGGCCGAGCTTGGCGGCTTTGGGTACGGCGATGGGCATTGTGTAAGGCGACGTGTCAACGGGCGGGCGCTCGCCCAACGGGATGAAAGGGAGGGCGGAATAAGCGCGCGCAGGCGGATTTGGCGGTGGTTCGAAAACGCGCTGGTGGCTCGGGGCTCGGGGTTCGAGGTTCGGGGCGGGCGTAGCCCGCCTCGGGCGCGGAGTCGGGCCGCGGCGAGGCTGGGCGAGCACGGCACGACGGAGCCGCGTGCCAGGGGCACGCAAAGCGCGCCGAGTCGCCAGCGGAGCGATGCGGCGAGGACGCGCGGGGCCACCGCGCCGGCTGGGCGGCGGGGGGAAGCTCCCCCCGTGAACGAGCTTGCGAGTGAACTTGGGGGGGCGCCTGGCGGCCGGCCGG
>JBILBW010000106.1:0-9436 GCA_044353465.1 Rariglobus sp.
AGCCGATCAGGTGGATGTCCAGCGTGAGCTCGCGCATGAACCGGGTGAAGTGGGTGCTGAGCCCGCGGACCGGCTCGATGGTGCGGTGGGTTTCCTCGACCAATTGGTGGCTGGCCCGGATCAGATTGCCGACGTTTTCCAGCGCCTCAATCAGGTTCTGAATGACGCCATCGATGGTGAGGGATTCCAAATCGGTGTGTTGTTTAGCGCCGAAGTCATTGTTGAGGCTAGCCATCGCTCCGATGATTTTGGTCAAGCCGCCGCCGACCTGGGAGTCAGCGGCGGCCAGTTCGCCTTTCATGACGTCGAGCTGGGCGCTTACTAAACGTCCGGCCTGTTCGAGGAAGCGCAGGGTGCGCCCGCCGGCCAACCGTTCATGGGGCAGGGTGCGCTGGGCGGAGGCCATTTCGCCGAGAACGGTGTGCAGGTGTTGCAGCTTTTGGTTGAGCATGTCCTGGGCCTGCAGGGACATCACAACCGTCCCGGTCTCGCGTTTAACCTGGGGGACGATCGCTTCCATGCGCAGGTCGCGGGCCTGGTTTTTGTCGTGGTCGGCTTGGACCGAGTTCAGGGAGGTTTCTAGTTGGTGGCGAAGGGCGTCGAGTTGACGGCGGGTGGCGCTTTGGCGCTGACTCAGGCTGGTTTGGGCCTCATTGAGGCGCGTGCTAATATTGGCGATGAGCGCAAACTTTTCGTTGAAGCCGGTTTCGACCCGCTCGCAAATCCGCGTGATTTCGGAATTGAGGGCGAGAAAGGTGCTTTGTACCTCGGTGGGCAGGGTGGCCGACTCGACGCGGAAAAGAATTTGGACGTATTTGAGCGGGGTCAGCGCCTCGGTCAGGGCCTGTTGGGCGGGCAGGGTGATCTGGATTTTGCGGCTGGTCTCGGCGAGACGCTCGATGAACTTCACCACTTGCTGGTCATTGCTTTCGGCGAACTCAATGCCGTGCCAAATGTGCGCGGCGGCCTGCGCGATGATCGCGGTGCCGCCCGCGGGACCCTCGGCTTGGCCGAGCAAGCTGCGGCTGTGAGCGACGAGTTTCTGCTCGATTTGGATGGTGGTTTCCAGGCTGGCGCCGATCTGCAAAAAACTCGCCTCGATTCCCTGCATTGCCCGGTCTAGCTCGGTGGCGGCGGCAGTGACCTGGGCCAAGTGGGGCGCCAGGCGGTTGCGGCGGCGGATCCCGGGGTGCAGGTTGCGCAAGCCGGCCACCCAGCGCGGCCAAAGGGAGGGCGGTTTCATGTTCGTCCTATCGGTTGATAAACGGTCGCCCGGCCCAGCCCCACCGGTTGCCAGCCGGCGTCGATGCTCATGGTGGTCTCGGCTGAACCGAGCATCAGCAAGCCGTGCCCATGCAGGTTGTCGCGGACTTTGCGCAGAATCGTTTGTTTGGTGGGAAGGTCGAAATAGATCATCACGTTACGCATCAGCACCACGTCAAACTTTGGCATGAACGGCCAGGGCTCGATCAGGTTCATCGGACGGAATTCCACCATGCGGCGCAGCTCGGCGTTGGCGATCCAGGCGCTCCCCTCTTGGGTGAAATATTTGTTGATCAACTCGGGGCTCAGGCCGCGGTTGATCTCGAATTCGTTGTAGCGGCCGGCCCGCGCTTGGGCGAGCACGGTGCCGGACAGGTCGGTGCCGAGGATCTGGATGCTCCAGTCGGCGAGCTGGGGGAAGCTTTCCCGAATCAGGATCGCCAGGCTGTAGGCCTCCTGGCCGGTGGAGCTGGCGGCCGACCAGAAGGACAAACTGCGCTGGGCGGCACGTTGGCTGATCAGGGTGGGAATGATGGTGGCCCGCAGAGCGTCGAATGGGGCGATGTCGCGGAAAAAAAACGTCTCGTTGGTGGTGAGGGCATCGAGGACCTTGCCGTGCAGCGGATTGCTTATCGGCGTGGTGCGCAGCAAGGTGATCAGATCGGGGACACTGCCACGGGCGTGGCTGAAGGCCAGTTCACTCAGGCGCGACTCCACAAAGTAATCCTTGCCCGGCTCGATGATGATCGCGGCGGAGCGGCGGGCGAAACTGGTAACGAATTCGAAATCGGCTAAGAGAAGGGCCACGAGGGATGAAGGATTTATAGTTAGGGACGAAGTGTGGCCGGGAGCAGGCGCAGAAGGGCGTCGGGGATATCGGGCAGGGAAAGGATTTGGTGGGCTAGGCCGGCCTCGGCGACATAGCCGGGCATGCCCCAGACCACGCTGGTGGCCTCGTCCTGATCGAGGATGGTGGCGCCGCGTTCGCGCAGGACCGTGCAGCCGTGCAGGCCGTCCTGGCCCATGCCGGTCATGATCAGGGCCACGGTGGCGCCGCCATAAACGTCGGCCACGCTGCGGAAAAGCACGTCGACGGCCGGCCGGCACGAGTTTTCCGGCGGGCCGTCGTGCAGGTGCAGGCGGACTGCGGCTCCGTCGCGGCGCACCTCCATGTGGCGGCCGCCGGGGGCGATGTAGACATGCCCGGGCTCGACCGATTGGCCCTCCTCGCCCTCATGAAACTTCAGGGGCGAGTCTTTGCCGAGCCGCTCGGCCAGCATCTGGGTGAACAGCGGCGGCATGTGCTGGACGATGAGCACCGGCACGGGCAGCGGTCGGGTGATGGCCTTGAACACTGCGGCCAGGGCGTTGGGCCCCCCGGTGGAACACCCGATGCAGAGCACCGCCGGCGGGGTCGCCCTTGCGGGGGCGGGGCTAGTTTTGGCGATAAAGCGCGATGCGGCCGTCGCCCCACTGGAGGGGGCCGCCGGGGTGGCGGCAGCTGCGGGCGGGGGGGAAATGTGCCGGCAGTGCGCCTTGATCTTGGGGATGAGCTCGGTGCGCAGCCGCTCCAGCCCCTCGGCGATGTTGCCCACGTTGGAGGGTTTGGTGACGTAATCGGTGGCTCCGGCGTCGAGTGCGTCAAAGGTGGATTCAGCCCCCTTGATCGTCAGGGTGCTGAGCATGATCACGGGTAGTTTGGGGTAAGTTTTGCGCAATTCGCGCACGGTCTGCAGGCCGTCCATCTCGGGCATCTCGATGTCGAGGGTGAGGATGTCGGGGTTAACCTGGGGTATTTTCTGCAGGGCGATTTTGCCATTCGCCGCCGTGCCCACCACCTCCAGCTGGGCGTCGCTGCCCAGGGCCTCGGAGATCATTTTGCGCATGACCACAGCATCATCAACCACCAGAACGCGGATACGGGGCATGGGTTGAGGCGGTCAGGCGCGGCGGCGCGGGTTCGGGAAAAACGGGGACATGCTCACCTTCTGCTTATCGGTTCTTTTCGCTTAAACTCAAACGGGCTACGAAAAATCTTTGGCCGGGTGGGTCGCCGCGCGCGGGTGGCGAGCCGGGGGGGGGCAACGGCTTGATTCGCTGTCGTTTGGCGCTGGAGCTGGTCCGGTGGCGGCCGTTTGAACCTGCCTGTATCGGACCTTGCCTTTGGGGGGCGCTGCGACTGTGTTTACTCACTGTGCCGACGCTTATTATCATCGATGACCACAAAATCATCCGCGACGCCTTCCTCGCGCTGATTAGGCAATCTCCCGACCTAACCGTGCTAGGTGAAGCCGCCGACGGCCGTGTCGGATTGGATCTGGTGTTGGCGCAACTCCCCGACGTGGTGCTGATGGACATGGGTTTGCCGGGGCTCAACGGCATGGAGGCCACCCGCCAGTTGCGCGAACGCGGTTACGTGGGCGGGATCGTGATCATTTCGATGCACAACGAGCGCCACCTCGTTCAGGGCGCCCGCGATGCTGGGGCCGACGCCTATTTGCTCAAGGACCATGCCTTCGAGCAAATCGACTGCGCGATCGATGCGGCCCTTCGCCGCGAGCCCTTTTTTAGCCCGCAACTCGGTGAAATGGGGGGCGTGCCGGCGATCACCGGTGCGCTCACGCCGCGCGAGCGCCAGGTGCTGCAAATGCTGGCCGAGGGCGCAACCTCCAAGGAGATCGCATTCAACCTAAAGCTAAGCTCAAAGACGGTCGACGTTCACCGGGCCAACTTGCAGCGCAAGCTCAACGCCGGGACTTTGGCCGATCTGACCCGCATCGCCCTGCGTGAGGGCATCGCCCAACTCTAAGTCGCGGCCACGGCTCTCCCGGATGGCGAGCCGCCTGCGGGGTTGGCGCCAGCAGGCCGTTACCGAGATTTTGCCGGATCGAACCGACCTCTGCCTTCGCTCCAGGTTAATTCCTTCCGCGCTCCACGATCCACGGGAGCGCGGGGGCGTCACACCAGACGTTCTCCGACGACTCGACTCCGTCGTCCCGCCCCGCTTGCGGCAGTCCCCGGGTAGCAGGATCACGGCGTGATTTTCACTGGGAATCGAAAAGCCCAAAACCAACCGCCAGGGGAATAACGCCGGCCCGCATGTCGAGTTACGGTTGCGCCGGCAGCGTTGGCTTTGCTTGGTTAGGGCCCATTAACCGTCCCCTCCCGCCACCTTTTTTTGCCATGTCTGCTCCCCTGACGATTTGGTGCAACGCTGCCCTCTCTGCCCCCGCCGAACGCCGGCTCGCCTTAGGACTTGCCGAACACCGGCTCCGCTTCGCCGCCCAACGCCCCCGCTCGGTGCTCGCCGCCGGCCCCTCCGACCCCGGCTTGCTCGAGGCGGACGTGGTTTTGGGTCAACCGGAGGCGGGCGACTGCCGGCGCAGCCCCAAGCTGCGCTGGTTGGCGGTGACCAGCGCCGGTTACGGGCGCTACGACACCCCGGAGTTTTTGGAAACCTTCCGCGCCCGCCGGGCGATTTTTACGAGCAGCTCCAGCGTCTTCGCCGAGCCCTGCGCCCAGCACGTTTTGGCGATGATGCTCGCGCTGGGGCGCCAGCTGCTCGCCTCCTACGCCGAGCAATGCGGGGAGCGTCGCTGGCAGTTTTTCGAGCGCCGCGCGGCCTCCGTTCTGCTCAACGGCCAGACCGTCCTGCTGCTCGGTTACGGTACGATTGCGCGCCGGCTCACCGAGCTGCTCGCCCCCTTTGGCATGAAAATCTACGCGGTGCGGCGCAAAACCCACAGCGAGCGCGGCGTGCACATCATCGCCGAAGAGCGAGTCTCCGCAGTGTTGGGCGAGGCCGACCACATCGTGAATTTGCTCCCCGAAAACGAGGCGACCTTAAACTACGTCAACGCTCGACGCCTGAGCGCCTGCAAGCCGGGCGCGCGGTTTTATAACATCGGCCGTGGCGTCACGGTGGACGAGCGTGCGCTGATCCAGGCGCTGGAAAGCGGCCGGTTGGGCGGGGCCTACCTCGACGTGTTTGCCGAGGAGCCGCTGCCGCCGTCGAGCCCGCTTTGGACCGCGCCGCATTGTTTCATCACCCCGCACACCGCCGGCGGGCGCAGCGACCAAGATCTGGCGCTAGTCGACCACTTCCTAGCCAACTTCGCCGCGTTTCAGGCCGGCGGTGCGGCGATGCGCGACCGGGTGGTTTGAGCGGGGGGATGCGGGCGCAGCCCCGGGTTTCGCCAGCAAGCGGGCTCCGGCCTTTGATTCGACCAGACCCTTGTCACCACCCTTGCGTCCAGGCTCCGGCACGGCGGTCCCTCGCCTCAGCCTGAGGTTGACCCGGCTGGGGCAGGTTCTAGCTTGGCTGAGTTACCGGCTTGTTGAACTTTCTCCATGACCACCCCTGTTTCCCTTACCGTTGCGGTGCCTGTTGGTGCGCTTGATGATCGGATGGCGCTGGCAGACGGAGGTCTTTATCCGGCGGTTTTTTCCCCAACCTATTGACTGCCAGCGATGGCCGACGATCCGATTATGCCCTCAAGTCAAGCCAGCCCATCCCAGTTGACCATGGCCTTGGAGTTCGAGGCCGCTGCAAAAGAGTTCTCCATAAAAATGAACCTAGCCAACCAGCTGAGCGAGGCGTCCCTTTCACGCAAAGCCCTGCAGGTGCTGCTGGAGGAACAAAAGCGGGTGGAGGCGGAGTTGCGGGCCAGCGAGCGGCGGTATCGCACCTTGTTTGAGTGCGCCCCCGACCCGGTGTTTTTAATCGCTACCGAGGTAACTGCCCCGGCCTGCATTTTGGACGTCAACACGGCGGCCTGCCAGGCCTATGGCTACACCCGCGAGGAGCTCATCGGCCGGCCGTTCACCGATCTCAACCCGGCGGAAACCGCGCCCCAGTCGATGGCGATGGTGGCGGCTATGCTCGCCGGCGAGAGCTTGACCGCTGAGGTTGACCATCGGCGCAAGGACGGCGCGGGCTTTCCGGTGGCGATCACCGGCAGCCGGGTGGAGCTGGATGGGCGGATGTGCCTGCTGGCTTTCTGCCGCGATGTCACGGTGCACAAGCGGGCGCAAGCCGCGCTTAGGGTGGAGGAAATGGGTTTCCGCGCGATCATCGAGGCATCGCCGGTCCCCAAGGCGTTAAACGACAACCAGGGGCGGATCACCTATTTGAATCCGGCTTTTACCCGCACCTTTGGTTACAGCCGCGAGGATATCCCTACGCTCGCGGAGTGGTGGATCAAGGCCCACCCAGATCCGGCCTATCGCCAGGGGGTGATTAAGGCCTGGCAGGAGGAGATGGAACGCTCCCTGCGCGAGGGCAGCCCGTTCAAGCCGATGGAGGTCACGCTCACCTGCAAAAACGGCCTGAGTAAAACGGTGCTGGTCAACGCCTCCCCTAGTACCACGGCGTCCCACACGGAGCATTTTGTGATCCTGTATGACATCACCGAACGCAAGGAGGCGGAGGCCGCCTTGCGCGAGTCGGAGGCCCGCTGGCGTTTCGCCATGGATGGTTCCGGCGACGGCATGTGGGACTGGCGCATCGACACCGGCCGGGTGTTTTGCTCCAAGCGCTGGAAGTCTATGCTTGGCTACGCCGAGGACGAGTTGAGCAACATGGTCAAGGAGTGGGAGCAACTGGTGCATCCGGACGATTTGCCGCGCGCGCTGGATTCCGCCGCCGACCATTTCCGCGGCTTGGCCGAGCACCACGTGGTGGAGCAGCGCATGCGGTGCAAAGACGGTTCCTGGAAGTGGATTCTCGCCCGCGGCCGGGTGATCGAATGGGCCACCCCGGGCAAGCCGCGCCGAATGATCGGCACCTACACCGACATCGATCAGGAGAAGCGCCGGGAGGAAACCCAGCAGGCGCTGGTCCGCCGGCTCGATTTGGTGTTGCGGGCCTCGAACCTCGGGGTGTGGGAGCTGGATTTGCAAACCGGGCGGCTCGATTGGGATGAGGCCATGCATGCGCTTTACGGGGTGAGCCGCGAGGAGGCGGGCGGCTCGATTGAAATGTTCCGTCGCGGCGTCCACCCCGACGATCTGGCGCGCATGGACCAAACGATCCTGGACATGCGCGGGGGCCGGGTTTTTCACTCCTTCGAGTTCCGTATCATCCGCCGCTCGGACGGCGCGCTGCGCACGATTGAGGGCAACGCCTATTTGTTGCGCGACGGCGATGGGTCCCCGCAGCGGCTGCTGGGCATGAACCGCGACATCACCGAGCAAAAGGAGGCGGAGTCGCGGCGCCGGCAGCTGGAGGACCAGCTCGGGCAGGCCCAGAAAATGGAGACGCTCGGCACGCTGGCCGGCGGCATTGCCCACGATTTTAACAACCTGCTTGCCGGCATGATCGGCTGTTTGGAGCTGGCCGAGCCGCTGCTGCCGGCGCAGCACCCGGCGGGTGATTGGCTCGGCCGGGCGCGGGGGGCGGGCATTCGTGCCCGCGATTTGGTCAAGCGCCTGATGCTGTTCTCCCGACGCACCCCCAGCGTCGGGCGCAAGTCGATCCAGATCGATCAATTGATCGACGAGACCCTGCCGATTCTCAATGCCAGTCTGCCCTCCTCGATAGTCATTCGCACCCAGAAAAATCCGGCGCTGCCCGAGGTCTTGGCTGATTATGGTCAACTTCAGCAAGTGTTGATGAATCTGTGTTTGAACGCCGCCCACGCCATCGGTGCGCGGCAAGGGCAGATCACCCTGGAGGTGCGCGTCGTCGAGGCCGTTTCGGGGGGCCACCTGAATGGTCCGCCGGCCAACCAAGTCTGTTTGTCGGTGGCTGATGACGGTTGCGGGATGGACGCGGCGACCCAGGCCCGCATTTTCGACCCGTTTTTCACCACCAAACCGGAGGGCCAGGGCACTGGGCTGGGCCTGGCCATCGTGCATGGCATCGTCCACGACCACGGCGGGTCAATCCGCCTGCGCAGTGCCCGTGGCCAGGGGACCTGCTTCGAAATCTATTTGCCGGTGATGACGACCGCGCTGGCGGTGGTGCCGCCGCCGAGCGCAGCCCCGGCTCCGTTGGCCGGTGCGGGGCGCCGGGTGCTGTTGGTGGACGATGAGGAGGTCTTGCTCACGTTCATGTCCGCGGTGCTGACTATGGCCGGCTTCGAGGTGGTGACGGCGAACAACGGCCTGACCGGTGCGGCGCTCTTTGCGGCATCGCCCAACGATTTTTCCTTTGCCCTCTTCGATCTCTCGATGCCCGGGCGCAACGGCCTGGAATTAATCAGTGACGTGCGCGCACTGCGCCCCGGCCTGCCGGTGATCCTTATGAGCGGCGATCACAACCGCTATGGCGGGGCCGGCGGCGAGGCGGGCGCAGAGTCCTATATTCGCCTGAATAAGCCCTTTTCCATTATGGAGTTAAATGAGGTCATCGGACCTTTGCTGGAGCCCAAGGCGACGGTCCCCGCCCTCCGCTAGGCCTGCGGGGGTGGGTGGGGCGCGGCAGGGGCGGAAGGCCGCCCGGAAGTGGCGGGGGGGCATGCGACTGGCAACGGAAGCGAGCCCTCCACCGCACCGACATCCGGGCCGTACCGGGGCGATCCCGCGCTCAGGCGCAGACAATCCCACTGCGCCCGTGGGCGATGCGTCCGGACTCAAAAAAGTCTCCGGGCACGGATTCCGGGCCGAATTCGGGAGCGCACTCGGCCAGCAATTTACGGAGGTTTTCCCGCGCCCGGGCGATGCGGCTTTTCACGGTACCGACGTTGATTCGCAGGGCCACCGCAATGTCCTCGTAGGGCAACTCGATGACGTTGCGCATGGTCAGAATCTCGCGGTGCGAAGGTTCCAATTTATCCATGCAAAGGGAGATGAGGGTGACGAACTCCTGGGTGGTGGTTTCCTGCGCGGGGGTGGCATCGTCAGAGGCGATCAGGTCGGCAAAGGTCACGTTGGAGTCGTCGGAAGGTGGGCGCTCCAGCGAGAGCGAGTCCTGGCGGCGCCGGCGGAAAAAGTACCAGTAGCGGTTGCGCGACAGGTTGAGGGTGATGCGGTACAGCCAGGTCGCCAGGGAGGAATCGCCGCGGAAGTGGGCCAGGCCGCGATGGGCGCGGATGAACGCGTCCTGGACGATTTCCTCGGCGTCGGCGGCGTTGCGCAACAGATTGTGGGCGAGACTGAACAGGCGCGCGTGATAGCGCTGCATGATCTCGATAAACGCGGTTTCGTCGCCCGCATTGAAGCGCTGGACGAG
>JBILBW010000107.1:0-9405 GCA_044353465.1 Rariglobus sp.
GCCGCACCGGTATTTGCGATAAATGTGCTATATGTGAGTGTGAAATCGGATGAATTACCGAAACCGGTGATTTGCTGAGCCGATAGGCTTAACGATGCTATAAAAAAAGATGCGATTAATTTTAATTTCATGATACTTGTCTAATAATATTAAAGTGTATAAGGGACCAATTGAGTAAGGCGTGCAGCTCCTGCGGTAACGCCGATCTTATTAATGAAAAATCCAGTGCCTGCCGAAATAGATACGGTAGTGTCACTGATAGTATTAGTGCCTACACGCCTCCAGTTTGTCCCATCATTGTAATATTGCCTATATGTAGTTCCCACCAAAATTTGCACGATATCAGCGCCAGCACCAAAGGTGCTAGAGGCGACTGTTTTCCATCCAGGTATAGATGCAATCCCTGTGTTTTTAAGCGTAACATCGACAGGCCAGAAGTTGCCTATCGTAGACACACCTGCATTGCGTACGATGGCCTGACGCTGGATACTTGGCACAGTACCGGTAAAGACAAAAGAGAGCGCGGCACCTCCTAATCGGCTATAGATTAAAGCGGCGTCGGGTCTTACAGGAACATCATCGGAAGGGGTGTTAATGCCCGCTCGCACCCACTTACCAAAAGATGTGTTAAAGTAATACTGGCGGTAGGTTGTACCCACCATTAGCAGAACCAAGTCAGCGCTCGCGGGCGAAGTGCCGCCCAAAATTCCCGTAGTCGATGGGGTGCCTAGTAGAGAAATCAAAGTCTCGCATGGAATCAAACAATAGGAATCCCCCACTGCAAGGCCACTAGTCGTAAGATTAACTAGGGCTGCTTCCTCGGAATCCAAAGTTACAGTCGTCGCTGTATTTGGAGTGACCGTTGACACTAAAAACGAGCTACCTTTGGCGGTGCCACTGGTAATCCGTATAATGTACGGTATCGAAGCAACTGATAATGCCCCTGGTGACCAATCAGCATTCGAATTTACAATCGTATTGGCCTTGATCCCTGTAATTTGACCTGTGACTTGGCCAGTCGTCGAGGCGGTGATCGATACAGGGCATGACAAGACGGTAATTGTTCGGGAAACGCCCGTCCCAGCTGCCACGGGTACAGTGACCGCCCCCACCGGCACGGTCGTGACTGTGGTTTGGGCTGAGGCGAGGGGGGCAAAGGCGAAACCAAGGGCCGCGCAGAAAGCGGCGAGACGGGCGGGGTGAAAGAAGGCGGGGGGGGTCATTCGTGTTAGAGGGGTGTCTCAAAACTTGGATCGATCCATCTCCGACCTAAAGGCCCTTCGGGTTCTAATTATAGAATTTCAGGCGAATCCAAACAAAGAAACCGCCCGCACGCTTTCGCTTCCTCCACCCCTATTTTAAAAGCTCAAACGCCATGACTTGAGCTAACTATTATCCAATTAATCACATAACTATAGCCGAACGGGGGTGAAAAAAAACGAACCAAGGAGAAACTGAGGGCGCGAGGCACAACACCGAGCGACTCGACGAAGGCCCATCAACAGGATTGCACTGCGGAATTGACTGAGGCGGGAGTGCCTTCTTGCAGCCGAGGTCCCCCTAATGACACCGCGTAACCAAAAGCCCAAATCGCAGTACCGCAAAAAACCCATAATTGCGCTATAATGAATCAATAAAAGAACGCCCTCAATGTTTTTGGCGGGTGAATAAACCGACACCCCATAAAGCCCTAATCCGGAGTGGTACCAGAAAAGAAGATCCCGCGCTATAACACCCAGGGCCACAGAACCAGGCCACTATGTTAAAAAGACTACTAAGCATTGAACCCTAATTATTACCAACGCAGACGAACCGGTGGAGAACCCTGATTTAGAACCGGTGAAAGCGTTAAGGCCCCCTTTCAGCGCGCCGCGGGCTGGGCTGCGCGACCGCGGTGACACCTGCCGACGGTTTGGTTTTCTACGTCGCCACTCACTGAAATCGCCGAGGAACTCCTGAACTTCCGGCACGCAGCGCCGACGTCCTGTCTGCGCTGTTTGCCGCGCAAACATATGACATTCCGCAGCATTTGCCCGCCAGCGAAGTAGAAATTCGCAGCGGAGGCCTGGCCCTACTCGATGGGCTATTGATCAGCAATTTTGCCAAAACCATCGATTTCACCGGCCAGAGCGACTGCTTCTGCAGCCATGAGGTTACCCCGCTAACTGCACCAGCCAGTTCCGGGCTGCAGGTGAACTACAGCCGACTTTGATGACGGCGACACAGCAGCCATGCCGACCGGGGATCCATGCCAAACGACCAGCGCCATGGCGGGAAGTTTACCGCGAACTTATTCGAACACGGTGGGCATTGGCACACTGTCGGCGGCAAACTCCCCCTCAAGTTCTATAACAACACCGTGACGGTCAATGCGTTTAACACGACTGACTGGCAGAGCCAGCAGTTCACCGCCGAAGCACTGGACGACCCGGCGATCAGCGGGCCGAACGCGGATCCCGACGGCGACGAGTTACCTAATCAGGGCGAATCCACCCGTGGAAAGTCACCCAGCCAGGCGAACGTCAATGCCGCCCCGGTCCTGAACATTCAGTCGGGCGCGCTCGCGCTGAACTCCACCCGGCGCAACGACGTCCACGATTGGGGCTATCCGGTTGAACTGTCCGCCGACCTTAAAACTTGGGTATCCAACAGTGATAATCCGCAGCAAATCGCCGTGCCGCGGCTGGACGCGATGCATGAACGCGTGACCGAGGACGACAAAACGCTGCTGACCGCAGGCGTGGGGCGGTTCATGCGGGTGCGCGTCGTGCAACGCGGCAACATCAGCAACGTGGGAGTTCAGTCGATGTAGGACCAGCCGCCGCCATCGAGCGGTATCGCTTAACCCAATTTTGTGGCGCGGTCGTCCCAAGCCATGACCCCAACGTCGAACTGGTTACCATCAATAAGGATGGTGGCGGATATAAATCGATTTTCCCGCGAAGGCCCGGCGGTTTCCGGAGTACTGGGCAGTAACCTTCGCGTTGTCGGAGCGAAAACAGGGCCAAAACTCAATGCCACACTGCCTCTATCTGAGACCGATCCGGTTGTCTCGCGAGGGGATCTAAGCCGAAACAAGGCCCCTCCCAAAGCGGTACGGGCATGTTCATTCGCTCCCTTCCCACCCTTCGAGAGACAACCGCTTTCGATCCGACAAAAGCCCTGGCACCGGCTAATACTAACGGCTTCAATAAATTAGACTAACCTAGCGAATCGACTCCTTCGTCCCGCTACGTGATTCGGAATCCAGGCGTAACGAGATCGCGGAGCAATTTTGCCCCGAGATCGGAAAATCTAAAAATTTCCAGCCGTTGGCATAAGGCTTTCCTTTAGTCGAACGCCTTGCCTCGACTAACGGGGCAATCTGAGCACCGATAACCATTTACCCGCAGTTTGGCTCCGGCCGATATGCTATAATTAGAACCCCCATACACTTTTGACCTTAGCTCATTCGTCCCACGTTCCCGGCCCCCATCCTGATTCATCGTAGATAAATCGAATCGAACTCACCCCAAGCAGCCGTTGAATGATCGACTTAAAGCGGGAAAGGCTGCCTGCAAGCATCGCTGCATCACCCGGTTTAAATTCAACATTCGGGGTATATCCCGAGATGAGGTTACACGATCCGAACTTCTACATAAGGCCCCAGCCATTCGCCCCTAGTCCATTCCGCGTTAACCCAATCCGACCACCGCCCACTCCGATGCAAAGGAAGCGGCGACAACCAATCCAATTACCTAGAGATCAAACCATGATTACACATCACAAACGGACATTCCCGAAAAACTTTGTCTGGGGTGTTGCCACCGCGGCACCGCAAATTGAAGGAGCTGGCCAAGAGGAGGGCAAGAGTGAGTCGGTCTGGGACCGCTTCGCCCGCAAGCCCGGGACGATCCTCAATAACGACAACTTGGACGTCGCCTGCCAACACTACCACCATTTCAAGGAAGATATCGCGCTGATGCGTTCGCTGGGGGTGAAGAACTACCGTCTTTCCATCGCTTGGCCGCGTATTTTGCCCGGTGGAGACGGGGCCGTGAATCAAAAGGGCGTGGATTTCTACCACCGCCTTTTTGACACGATGCTCGAAAACGAAATCACACCCTGGGTCACCATGTTCCATTGGGATATGCCGCAAGTGCTGGAAGACCGCTTTGGCGGGTGGCGAGACCGCAAGGTGGTGGGTGCGTTTGCTAATTACGCCCAAACCATCGTAAAAGCTTATGGCGACCGGGTTAAAAACTGGATAACGCTGAACGAGATCTCCTGTTTTACTTATTACGCCTACGGTACGGGCGTCAAAGCCCCGGGCCTCAAGCTGCCGGAGGGGATCGTGAATCAAACCTACCATCACGCCCTGCTCAGCCACGGCGAAGCGGTGCGGGCCGTGCGCGAATTCGGCGGCGCGGGTGCGCGGGTGGGCCTCACCGACAACGCGCTGGTGGGCGTGCCTGTGAGCGAAACCGCCGAGGACATCGCGGCCGCTCACGCCTACTTCATCGAGGCGAACTGCCGCACCTTCGACCCGATCTTCCGCGGTCATTATCATCCCGATTACCTGCAAAGTGCCGGAGCCAACGCCCCGCGTTTTGAGGCGGATGATTTTGCGCTGATTTCTCAGCCCACGGATTATCTGGGCATGAATCTTTACAGCGGACTGTTCGTACGTGCCGCGCAAAACGGTGCTAAGTATGAAGTCTTGGATTTCCCGCCTTCCTACCCGCAGGCCGACAACACCTGGCAGAAAATCATGCCGCAAGTGCTCTATTGGGGGCCGCGCCTCGCGGCCGAGATCTACCGAACTGAGGCGATTTACATCACGGAAAACGGTTGCGGTTACAATGATGCCCCGCCGGTCAAGGGCGAGGTGCTCGACCTCCATCGACGCGACCTGGTGCGCAACTATTTGGGCGAACTCCATCGCGCCATCAGCGACGGCGTGAACGTGAAAGGCTATTTTCTATGGAGCTTCATGGATAACTTCGAGTGGGAGGATGGCTATGCCCGGCGTTTCGGCATGGTTTATTGCGACTACAAAACCCTCCAACGCACCCCCAAACTCAGTGCCCGCTGGTATTCCAAGGTTATGGAAAGTAACTCTTTGGTGTAATCCCGACGGACGGCCAATCTCCACAACTCCGATCCTACAGCCCCGCCAACCTTATTGCTCCCAATCCTATGATCCAGCACCCAGTCATCCCGCTTCTCGAAAACGAATTTTGGTGGGGCGGCCGCAACGCCGACGGTATCGACATGCCCTTTCACGCCGGCAGCCGTCACCGGGTGGACCTGGCCACGAACCTGCGCGAGAACCAAGGCGCGCCGTTCTTGCTCTCCAGCAAAGGCCGCTACCTGTGGAGCGACCGGCCGTTCACCTACGAATTCAGCGCTGCCGCCATCCATCTCTCCGGCAGCCTGCACCCCATCACGCTCTCGGAAGGCCACGGCGACCTCCGCGGGGCTTTCCGTGCCGCCGCCGCGCTGCATTTTCCCGCCTCCGGCCAAATGCCTCCAGATTTGTTCTTTTCGGCGCCGCACGCCAACACCTGGATCGACATGCAGCACACGCAAACCCAGGCAGGGGTGCTGCGCTATGCCCGTGGGTTGGTGGAGGGCGGCTACCCGCCCGGGGTGCTCATGATCGATGCCGGTTGGGCCGAGTATTGGGGAAGTTTCAAGTTCCACGCCGGACGCTTTCCTGATCCCGCCGCCATGACGAAGGAACTCCATGCGCTGGGCTTCAAAGTCATGCTGTGGGTGAGCCCGTACATCGTGCCCGACGGCGCAGAATATCGCCGCTGGAGGTCGCAACCGGGCTGGTTCCTCCGCGACCGTCAGGGCGCTCCCGCCGTGCTTCAATGGTGGGATGGCTACAGTCTGCATCTCGATCTTACCCATGCGGAAGCCATGAATTGGTTCAAGGCGGGCCTGCGCTCGCTGCAAACGGATTTCGGCATTGATGGCTACAAATTCGACGCGGGCGACACCCTCCATTACCTCAACCGCCCGGCTTCGTGGCTGAACGCCGAGCCGGTGGATCTCACGCAAGCCTGGGCCGAGCTGGCGTTGGAATTCCCCTTTAATGAGTACCGGGCGTGCTGGAAAATGGGTGGCCAGCCGGTGGTCCAACGCCTGCATGACCGCGCCCCGCATTGGACTGCGGCGGGCATTCTCAGCCTGATTCCAAACAGCCTCGCCCAAGGACTCATCGGACACGCCTTCACCTGCCCCGATTTGATCGGCGGCGGCGACTACCTGTGTTTCAACGACCCCGCGTACAAACTCGACGAGGAACTCTTCGTTCGTTTCTGCCAATGCAGCGCACTCATGCCGATGATGCAGTTCTCCGCCGCGCCGTGGCGGGTGCTCACACCGCGCAGCAACGCCATTTGCAAGGCGGCCGTGGAATTGCACTCGAAGTTCGCCCCGCTGATTCTTGCCCTGGGCCGCCAGAGTGCGAAGAGCAACGAGCCGATCCTGCGCGCGATGGATTATGTGTTCCCTGGCAAAGGCTACGAAACGGTGACCGACCAGTTTTTGCTAGGCGAGGACTTGCTCGTGGCTCCCGTCATCACACCCGGCGCCACCACCCGTCGAGTTACCCTGCCGCCTGGCCAGTGGCGGGCAGACGACGGCCAGACCTACACGGGACCGGCGGTAATCGACGTCCCCGCACCGCTGGAAAGGCTGCCCCATTTCCAGAAATGCTAAAGGCCGCGGAAGCACTTAAATCGTCAAAACGAAGGCGTTTATTTGATTTAAGTGCTTCCTGATTATTTTCTTACGACCAACAAACAACGGCCCCTTTCGCGAACCCCTATTTTGCCCCCATGACTTTCAACCAGCTTGCCACCACCCGCTCGTTCCCCCGACCGGACTGCGTCCTCCGGCTCTCCAGCCTCGCCCTACTCTGCGCGCTCACCTTCACCGGCTGCGAGCAGGGCAAGGGCATCGGCCCAGGCCCGGCAGCGAAGGAGCCGGACGCCGCCCCACCCTCGCCCACGGAACGCGCTAATCGCGAGCTCGCCCAACCTGCCCCGCCTTCGCCCCCCCAACCCACCGGAAAAGAGCGAGAACAAGCCGTTCTCGCCGCGATCGACACCGACCTTCCCGGTCTTGAAAAAGTCAAAGCCGCCCTCGCCACCGGCGACCACCGAGGCGCGTGCCACGAACTGGCGGCCTACTACCGCTCACGGAAAACCCCCACCTGGCGCATCAAATCCGACCGCGATGCCAGCGTGAGATTCGACCGAAAAATCGCCGACGACTCTGCCCAGGGCATCATCAAGGGGGCTCTCGTCAAGGTCGAGTACGCCTTCCCCAACGGCAACATCGACTGGATGTTCGATGCCACCAAAAACAACCCCAACCCCCAAATCGCCTACAACAAGGAATGGCAGGTGCAGAACAACCGCATGAACTTTTGGCAGGAAATGGGCAAAGCCTACCGCGCCACCGGCGACGAAAAGTACGCCAAAGCCTTCGTCTCCCAGCTGAATGACTGGATCGCCGATTGCCCCATGCCCACGGCAGCAAAAAACGACGCGCCCTCCACCTGGCGCACCATAGAAGCCGGTCTGCGCATGGCCAATTCCTGGCCGGACAGCTTTTACTCTTTCCTCCATTCCCCGTCCTTCACCGACGCCGACCTCGTCAACTTCCTGGGTGGGATCAAAGATCACGCCAACTACCTGAGTCAGTTCAAGACCAACGCCAATTGGCTGACTATGGAAATGGCCGGTCTGTACACCTGCGGGGCGATTTTCCCGGAATTTAAGGACGCCAAAAAATGGCGGGATTTTTCCGCCGAACTCCTGGCCACGGAAGTGGATCGCCAGTTCATGAGCGACGGCGGACATGTGGAGCTGACCGGCGGCTACCACGTTGTAGCCATCAATAACCTTCTCGCCATCATCGAGGCCGCTCGCTGCGGAGGCTTCGAAAAGGAGCTCCCTCCCAGCTACCTCGCGGGCATCGAAAAAGCCTACGACTTCATCTTGGCGCTGCGTACCCCGGATCACAACATCCCCTGCTTTAACGACTCCTGGCCGTTGGTCTCGAACAACATCTACACCAAAGCCGTCAGCTTTTATCCAAATCGCCCTGAGTTCAAATGGGCGCTCACCGACGGCAAGGCGGGCTCGCCCCCCTCATTCACCTCCAAACTCCTTAACCGCAGTGGATTCGCCGTGATGCGCTCCAGCTGGGATAAGGCTGCGAACTACCTCGTCTTCGACGTCGGCCCGCTCGGTTACGCCCATGTGCACCAAGATAAACTCAATCTCGTGCTCTGGGCGTTCGGGCGCGAACTCCTCTTCGACGGCGGCGGAGCCAGCTACGAAGTCAGTAAATGGCGCGATTGGTCCCTGAGCACCGCCTCCCACAACACCGTGTTGGTGGATGGCTTGAACCAGAACATCCCGATGGAATCCAACTCCGACAAGCGCTACAAGGACCCCAACTGCGTTTCCCAAGGCGATATCGATGCCGGCTGGATCAGCAACGACAGGTTCGATTATGCCTCCTCGGTCTACGAGAACGGACAAGGCCCTGCCCGCCAAAAAATCGCCACCCACCGCCGCCAAGTGCTCTTCTTAAAGCCCGATATTTACCTCGTGGTGGACAAGCTCACCCCCAACGACAGCGAGCCACACAGCTATCAGGCCCGCTGGCACCTGATGAGCACCCGGACGGTGCATAATCGCACCACCCAAGAAATCGCCTCCGCCGACTCCGGCCTGGCCAACCTTGCAGTCATCCCCCTCGAAACCGCCGGACTGGAAGTCACCTCGGCCAGCGCCCAAGAGGAACCCGAAATCCTTGGATGGAACATCCGCAAGGACCAGGCCCCCATGCGCACCCCCGCCACCACCCTGCTCCACACCGTGAAGGGGGTCGGCGAAAAACAACTCGTCACCCTGCTCCTCCCGCTCAAGCCCGGAGCAACCAGCCCCATCAAATCCATCATCCCAGGCAGTTCGCCCGTGGTCACCCTGTTGGACGGCCGCAAGCTCAAAATTTTCACGGTGGGTGGACTCTCGATCGAGGAAACCCTCCCCAGCGGCAAAACCGGCCGTTCGGCCATCGTACGCTAACCCTGCACATCCAGCCACTTTCCCCCTCCCATGAAATTAGCCGAAGCCCCCCTTAACTCACTCATCAAGCGCAACACCAGCGGCATTTTGCTGGCCCTCATTTTGACGGCCATCGGTGCGACGCCCGGCCTCGCCGCCCCACCCGCGCAGGCACTTCCAGAAGGATTGGATGTCGCGAAACTCTTCATCGACGACATGAGCATCCCCAACGCCATCCTGCCGGCAGGCATCTCTACCGGGTGGGCCAAAAAGCCACGGGTGGGTTCGGGTAACCTGATTCCGAAGGGCTGGACGCACAGCACGATGTGGG
>JBILBW010000226.1:0-2880 GCA_044353465.1 Rariglobus sp.
CAATACGGGCGGCGGGTAGCGTGCCGGTGGTGAGCGCCGAGGCGTTGAGCGCGGTCAGGCCGGCACCGCTGCCGGCGGCGAGCTGGTACGGGGCCAGCTGCGTGCTCACCTGGGCCGTGGTCGCGTACTTGGCGAGCTGATTGGTCGTGGCCACCGATTGGCCACCGACGGTGAGCGTGCCAGACACCTTGGCATCACCTGCGACGTCAAGCTTGGCGGTGGGGGTGGAGGTGCCGATACCCACCTTGCCGTCATTACGCACTAACAGCAGGGACTGATTGGCCGAATCGGTGAAGTTAACCACCGAATTGGCCGCCGAGGTGTCGGTGCCGGCTACGGTCAGGCGTGAGGTGGCGTTGGTCGTTCCGATGGCGACTTTGCCGGTGGGCAGGCCGGAGCCGAGCAGGAGGTTGTTGGCCGCATCCGTCGTGAGGACGGTGGCATTCTTAATCTGAAAACCGCCACCAGAGGCGAGGCTGAGGACTTGCAGGGCGTGGCTCGACGAAGCGACTACGAAGGCGTAGTTACCTGCAACGGCGATGCCGGTCGGGCCGTTGAGGGCCGCCCCACCGCTGCCGTCGAGCAGCTGGCCTTTGGGCGTGGGGGCGAGCGGGTTGCTCACGTCGACGATTTGGAGGGCCTTGGTCGTACCGCTGGCGGTGACAAAAGCGGTGGTGCCTACCACAGTGACGGCGCTCGGGGTGGAGAGCTGGGCACCGGCGGTGCCGTTGACGAGCGCGCCTTTGGCGACCGGAACGAGCGGGTTGCTGATATCAATAATCTGCAAGGCGTTGCTCGTGCCGCTGGTCACGTAGGCATAGTTGCCCGAAATCGCGATCGCGGTGGCACCGGAGAGGAGGGGACCGGCGGCATTATGGGCAAGGCTGGTGACGAGCGCGGGGGCGGCGGGGTTGCTGATGTTGACCACCGCGAAACGATTGCCGGTGTTACTGACCACGTAGGCGTAGTTGCCGGAGACGGCCACGGCGCGGGCTCCGAGCAGGGCGGTGGCATCGACCAGCTTGCCGGCATGAACCGGGGCGGCCGGGTTGGCGATGTTGACGATCTCCAGGGCGTTGCTGCTGGAGCTGGCGATGTAGGCGTAGCTGCCGGAAACCGCGATCCCGTAGGGCGCACTGAGGACGGCCCCGCCAGCGCCGTTGAGCAGCGAACCCGCAGCGACCGGGGCGTCGGGGTTGGTGATGTTGATGACCTGAAGGGCGTTGTTGGTTTGGCTGGTGACGTAGGCATAGTTGCCCGAAATCGCGATACCGCGCGGGTACGCAAGGTTGGCGGACGGGGCCACACCTGTGCCAACCAATGAACCGCGTTTTACCGGGAGCAGCGGGTTGGTGATATCGAGGATTTGGAAGGACGTGCTCGTGCTGCTGCCGACGTAGGCAAAGTTGCCGGCCACAGTAACGACCTGGGGCACGGACAAGAAAGGACCGGTGGTTGCGGTGTGGGAAACCTTGGCTACGGGCGCGGGATAGAAAAAGGACGGATCGGCGGCGTTGATGGCGCCGAAATTGGCGATGTTGGTGGTGCCGAGGCCAAGATTGGTCAAGGAGGTGGCGACGTTGGCGACCCTGAGTGTGCCGGCGTTAACGGTGCCACCCGTGGTCACGTTGCCGGCCGTGAGGGTACCGTTGACGCCCACCCCACCCGTCACAACGAGGGCACCGGTCGAGGTGCTGGTGCTCGCGGTGGCATTGGTGACGGTCACCGGCGAAGCGGTGGTGGTCACGCCAGTGCCAGTGGGCACGAGGGTGATGTTTTGATTGCCCGTGCCGCCGGCTTGCAGGGAAAGACCGGTCGCCCCACCGGTGACGATGCCGTTGGGCGAAGCCAGCCCGCCGCTGGCGGTGAGGGTGCCGGTAACGGTCAGGCCCTGGGAGAAGGTCGAGGTGCCGGCGGGATTGAGGGTGATCGCAGCGAGCGCTGAGCCGGGGGCATAAAGGCTGAGGGTGTTGGTGTTGCCGAGTTTGAGCTGGGGCTGGTTGGTCGCTTGGCTCCAGATCCAATTCACGCCGGGAGCGGTGGCGCTGAAATCGACCGTGGCCGGGGTGCCGTTGGTGTAGATCAGGCTGTAGCCGGGATTGGCCCCGTTAACACCGAAGCTGGCGGTGTTGCCATTCACATCCAAACTGTTGTTGACAAATAAATTGCCGTTCACCGTCTGGTCCTGGGCCGAGGCGCTTGCGGCGAGCGAGCAAGCCCCAACCAAGAGGCTGAAATTTAGCAGGTACGGACGTGTGTTCATGGGCGTGGGAATCAAAAGAGAAAGAAAGTAAAAGAATTTTTGAGAAAAGTCAGTGCCTGACGGTAACTGCGCACGTCAATATTTATTTATTTTCAGCAAGGAATTCACAAATCTACCCGACGGCCATTTCATGTTCTTTAGGTTTCTTGGTGGCTAAAAGAGCCAAAGCCAAGGGCAGGCATTGAAGAATGAAACCAAGCCAAGACACTGGAACGGTGGCGGCGCACTATGGGAAGCTGCTTGGGATGGAGGAGCCGAGGTAGGTAAAGGCGCCGCAGTTCGATCTGCTGCGGCGCCGCGTTAAGATTGAGGTGGAGTGGAGCAAGGGCGCGGCGGTGGCATGCCCCGAGTGCGGGCGCAGCCAAGGGTGCGACTCGATCACGCGCCGGAGCGGGAATGGAGGCACCTTAATGTGTCGGCCCTGAAAAAGGCACCTTACGACATCACCGCAAAAAACTGATCCCGGGAAGCCGGGGCGGACAACGAACGAAGGAAGTGGAGTAAACGGCACAAAAAGAAGCCGAGGAGCTTCTGGAAGTTCATGGCGGCGGCACTGAGCAGGGCATTGATGGCATTGCCCTGCGTGCCTTTGAGGCGATTGCGCTCCAATCGGTGTT
>JBILBW010000108.1:0-9267 GCA_044353465.1 Rariglobus sp.
CCATCGAGCCGCCCAGCGACTGGAACAGGTCAACATAGCTGTCCATGCGCCCGGCCGTGGTCGGGCCGAAACTGCCGCTGGCGTAGCCCTTGGGCGTCTTGGCCGGGCCGGCGTAATACACCGGGTGATTTTTGAAATAATCGGGCAGTCCCTGGCCGGCGTCGACGCGCTCCTTGAGCTTGGCGTGGGCGATGTCGCGGGCCACCACCAGCGGGCCGGTGAGGAGCACCCGGGTGGTCACCGGGTGTTTGCCCAACTCGGCGAGAATGGCGGACATCGGCTGGTTCAGGTCGATGCGCACCGCCTTGTCGTCCTTCAAGGTGCGTTGGGCGGCGGGGATGAAGCGGCCGGGGTTGGTTTCCATCTTTTCCAGCCAGATGCCGTCCTTGTTGATCTTGGCCTTGATATTGCGGTCGGCCGAGCAGGATACGCCCAGGCCCACCGGGCAACTCGCGCCGTGGCGGGGCAGGCGGATCACGCGTACGTCGAGGGCGAAATACTTGCCACCAAACTGCGCGCCGATGCCGCTTTGCTGGGCGATTTTTAAGACGAGTTTCTCGGTTTCAAGGCAGCGGAAGGCGCGGCCCTGGTTGTTGCCGGTGGTGGGCAGGTGGTCGAGGTACTTGGCGGAGGCGAGCTTGACCGTTTTCAGGCAGGTCTCGGCGCTGGTGCCGCCGATCACGAGGGCGAGGTGGTAGGGCGGGCAGGCCGAGGTGCCGAGGTAGGCGAGCTTGTCGGTGACAAACTTTTCCAGGCCCTTGGGGTTGAGCAGCGCCTTGGTTTCCTGAAAGAGGAAGGTCTTGTTGGCCGAGCCGCCGCCCTTGGCCACGAAGAGGAATTTGTAGTCGGCGCCCTCGGAGGCGTAGAGGTCGATCTGGGCCGGCAGGTTGGTGCCGGTGTTGACCTCGGTAAACATGTCGAGCGGGGCGGTTTGCGAATAACGCAGGTTCTCCTGGGTGTAGCACTCGTAGATGCCCTTGGAGAGAAACTCGGCGTCGTTGGCCCCGGTCCAGACCTGCTGGCCTTTTTTGGCGACGACGGTGGCCGTGCCGGTGTCTTGGCAGAAGGGCAAAATGCCCTCGGCGGCGATCTCGGCGTTCTTGAGCAAGGTGGTGGCGACGTAGCGGTCGTTGGCCGAGGCCTCCGGGTCGTCCAAAATGGCGGCGACCTGGGCGAGGTGCTTGGGCCGAAGTAAAAACGCGGTGTCGCGCATGGCCTGCTGAGCGACAAAGGCCAAAACCTCCGGCTCAATCTTGAGGATTTCGCGACCCTCGAAGGTCGTGGTCGAGACGCCTTCTGTGGACAGGAGGCGATATTCGGTGTCGTCGGGGCCGAGCGGGAACGGATCTTGGTAGGTAAACGCGGGCGTAGCCATGGTGACCATTAGTCAGCAGCAAGGGGGCGGGGGACGACGAAAAAAACCGCCTGCGTGAAAATTGCCAAAAACTGCGCCGGGCCCGCCGGGGTGGCGGCGGCTGCACGCAGGCGCCCCGCCTCCGATTTACCGCTGAGCGGCTTTGGCGGGCTTGAGCGGTAGCGCGGCCTGAATCGCTGTCGCCAGCTCGGCCGGCGTGAACGGTTTTTTAACCATCCCGTTGACCCCCAACGCGGCGATCTTCGGCAGCACTTTGTGGTCGGTGGTGGCCACCAGCATGATTACCGGAATCTGCCTCAGCTCGGGGTGGGACTTGAGCATGGTGAGCATTTCCAGCCCGTCCATGGTCGGCATGCTCACGTCGATGACCAACAGCTTGGCCGGGTTGCGCTCGAGGGCGAACAGGCCGGTGAACCCGTTGGTCGCTTCGTGAACCACGCAGTCGAAGGGCGCCAGGGCTTGTTGGGCGATCAGGCGCACCGCTTTGGAGTCATCAATGACAAGAATGGGAATGGGCATGGGTCGAGGAGCGGGCGGGCGGTGGCGGGTGAAGAGACGGGTGAGACGGCGCAGGACGGGCGGCGCCGGACGTAAGGAGCTATCAGCGGGAGCCGGGCCGACTTGGCAAAGAGATAGCGAGCTGGGGCCGAAGATTATGGCGGGTGCACGCTTGGCAGCGCGGGCAGTTGCGGTCAAATTAGGGCCACGATGAGCCTCCTGGAATACGCCCTGTTGGCCTTCAGTTCGCTGTTGGCGATCGTTGACCCGCTCGCGGTGATTCCTGCGTTCGTGACCATGACGGCGCGCGATTCGCGGCCGGCGCAAATCCGCATGGCCCGGCTGGCCTGCGCGGCGGCGGCGAGCGTGTTGATTTTGTTCGTGTTGACCGGCCCGTGGGTGTTCCGGCTCCTCGGGGTGACCCTGCCCGCCTTCCAGATCGCGGGCAGCATCCTGTTGTTCTGCATCGCCCTCGACATGATGTACGGACGGCGCACGGCCTCGCGGGAAACCTTGGAGGAGGTCGAGGCGGGGGTGGCCAAGGACGACATTGCGGTCACGCCGCTCGGGGTGCCGATGCTGGCCGGCCCGGGGGCGATCTCGGCGGTGTTGATTCTGCGGGCCCAGGCCGAGGGCAGCGCCCAGTATTTCGCCCTGTTGGTCAGTATTGGGCTGGTCTGCCTGGTGGCCTATTTCACCCTGCGCTTCGCCGTCTACGGCTCGAAGTGGTTAAACCCGTTGGTGCTGAAACTGACTGCGCGGCTGATGGGGCTGCTGCTGGCCGCGGTGGCGGTGCAATTCGCGCTCAACGCTTTGCGCCAGTTGGGCGTGCCCTTGCAGTTTTAGTCGGCCTGCGGCCCGCGGCCGGTGCGAGTTGCGCCCCGCCCCCCGCCCGGCTCACACCGCCCGCGAGTGGAGGGCGGCGTTGCCTTGGCGGAGGTGGGCGTCAAACCGCGCCGCCACCACCCGGACAAACGGCAGGCCCGTTTCCGTTACCGCCAGGCCCGCCGCGGTGCGTTCGACGATGCCGTCGGCCTCCAAATCGGCCAGCGAGGCCAGTTCCTGGGCGTAGGCGGATTCTACATCGACCCCGAGTTCCGCGGAGAGAGCGGCGAAATTGAGCTTCCGCTCGCACATAATTTTCATGATCAGGTTCTTGCGGCGTTTGTCTTCGGCCGAGAGGCGGTAGCCGCGTTCGACCGGCAAGGTGCCCTGGGCTAGCAGGCTGCGGTAGGTGGCCAGGCTCTTGTGGTTTTGGCGGTAGCCGGCGGCGGTGGTGGAAATCGCCGAGATGCCAAAACCGTAAAGCGAGGCGCCGGCCCGCGTGCTGTAGCCTTGGAAATTGCGGTGCAGCGCCTGTTCGCGCAGCGCCACCGCCAGCTCGTCGTCGGGGCGCGCGTAGTGATCCATACCGACCTCGACGTAGCCGGCGGCCAGCAGCCGCTCCTTGGCCAGAACCTGCATGCGCAGTTTTTCGTTGGCGCCGGGCAGGATGCCTTGCCGGTCAAAAATGCGCTGGGCGGGCTTGAGGCTGGGCAGGTGGGCGTAGCTAAAAACCGAGAGGCGGTTGGGGGCGAGCGCGAGCACGTCGTCGATCGTGCGGGCAAAGGTGGACACGGTTTGCAGGGGCAGGCCGGTGATCAGGTCGATGTTGATCGAGGTAAAGCCCGCGTTGCGCAACAGCATGACCGCCCGTTCGTTGAGGGTGGGCGGCTGGAACCGGTGGATTGCGACTTGCACCGCCGGATCAGTGTCCTGGACGCCGAGGGAGGCCCGCCGCGCACCCAGTTCGTAGAGAGCGGTGATTTGGTCGGGACTGAGGTGCCGCGGGTCGATTTCCACCGAAATCTCCGCGTCGGGATCGAAGTGGAAGGCGTCATGGAACAGTTGCCCCAACCGGCGCAGCTGGGCGGCCGACAAAAAGGTGGGCGTGCCCCCGCCGAGGTGGAGCTGGGTGACGGCGCGCGCCGGATCGATAAACGGGGTGGTCAGGGCGATCTCGCGCGCCAGGTCGTCGAGGTAGGCGTCGGCGGAGTCCTGCCGGGTGGTGACCAGGTTGGAGCAGCCGCAGAACCAGCAGCGGCTTTGGCAAAACGGCAGGTGGATGTAGAGAGACAGGGGGCCGGCGCCGGGCAGGTTGTCCGCGGTTAGCATTGCCTCGGGGCCGAAGCGGGCGAGGTCGTCGCTGAAGTGGTTGGCCGTGGGGTAGGAGGTGTAGCGTGGCACCGGCCCGGCGTATTTGCGTAGCAGTTCGATTCCACTGGAGGGCACCGGCACGTAACGGGGAAACGGGGACATCGATGTAGCCATGGTAAGTGGGTCTTAGTCTGCCCGAACTCCCCCACCTTCGCTCGGCGGGGCTTGCCAACGACTCCGCAGTTCTTGGCCTTAGCGCGATCAATTCAGGGCGTTTCCGTGGAGAAACGATCCCGTTCGCCGTGCCCCGCGCTCACAGCCGGCAAATCAGCAGTTCGCGCTCGAAAATCATCTCCTTGGGCAAATGCGCGTGCAGGTCGATGAACAGCTCCTCGTGGCCGATCACCTCGGCGCGCCAAGCGGCGCGGTCGACGGCCTGGAGGGCCGCAAACTGCTCCGGGGTGAAGTCGCTGCCGGTCCAGTCGATGTCCTCGAAGCGCGGTTGCCAGCCAATCGGGGTCTCGCGGGCGCAGGCCCGGCCGCGGGCGCGCTCGACCACCCACTTGAGGATGCGCATGTTTTCGCTGAACCCGGGCCAGAGGAACTTGCCGTCGGCGCCCTTGCGAAACCAGTTCACGCTGAAAATACAGGGGGTTTCGCTGAGGTTTTTCTGCATGGAGATCCAGTGGCGGAAGTAGTCACCCATGTGGTAGCCGCAGAACGGCAGCATGGCGAACGGGTCGCGGCGGACCTTGCCAATCTTGCCGGCCGCCGCCGCGGTCATTTCCGAACCCATGGTGGCGCCAACATAGACGCCGGCGCTCCAATTAAACGCCTGATAAACCAGGGGAATGGTGGTGGCGCGACGCCCTCCGAAGATGAGCGCGCTGATCGGCACCCCGGTGGGCGATTCCCAAGCCGGATCGATCGTCGGGCACTGCACGGCCGGCGCGGTGAAACGCGAATTGGGGTGGGCCGCCTTCGCCCCGGTTGCCGCGGCGAGGGCCGGCGTCCAGGGTTTGCCCTGCCAGTCGGTCAGTGCGGGCGGCGGGGTCTCGGTCATGCCTTCCCACCACACGCCGCCTTCGGGAGTGAGGGCCACGTTGGTGAAAATGGTGTTTTGGGCCAGCGCCGCCATGGCGTTGGGGTTGGTTTTGACCGAGGTGCCGGGGGCGACCCCGAAAAAGCCCGCCTCCGGGTTGATCGCGTGGAGCCGCCCGCTGGCGTCGGGTTTGAGCCAGGCGATGTCGTCGCCCACCGTCCAAATCTTCCAGCCCTCGGCCAGCAGCGGCGCGGGCGGGATGAGCATGGCGAAGTTGGTTTTACCGCAGGCGCTGGGGAAGGCGGCGGCCACGTAGGTCTTTTCTCCTTGGGGGTTTTCTAGCCCGAGGATGAGCATGTGCTCGGCCAGCCAGCCCTCGTCGCGGGCCATGTTGGAGGCGATGCGCAGGGCGAAACACTTTTTGCCCAGCAACGCGTTGCCGCCGTAGCCCGACCCGTACGACCAGATCTCGCGGGTCTCGGGGAAGTGCACGATGTACTTGTCCGGGTTGCAGGGCCACGGCACGTCGGTTTGCCCCGGGGCCAGCGGCGCGCCCACCGAGTGCATACAGGGCACCACCCGCTTGCCGTCCTGGTCGATCTGTTGGAAAACGGGCAAGCCGATCCGCGCCATGATGCGCATGTTGACGACCACGTAGGGCGAGTCG
This sequence comes from Rariglobus sp., assembly GCA_044353465.1. GTDB lineage: Bacteria > Verrucomicrobiota > Verrucomicrobiia > Opitutales > Opitutaceae > Rariglobus. Next base: position 5,719 of record JBILBW010000108.1, read on the forward strand.
GTTAACTGCACGCCGATTTGCGCGAGGGGCGAACCGAGCGGACCCATGCTAAAGGCCAACACATACAGCGTGCGCCCGGCCATGCAGCCCTGGAAGCGCGCCTTAAGGGTTTTGCGCATCACAAACGGGTCGACCCAGTTGTTGGTCGGGCCGGCGTTGTCCTTGGAGAGCGAGCAGATAAAAGTGCGATCCTCGACGCGGGCAACGTCGTTCGGGTCGGAGCGGGCGTAGTGGCAGCCCGGCCAGAGGTCCTCGTTGAGTTGCGTCAACGTACCGGCGGCGACCATCTGGGCGCAGAGCGCGGCGTTCTCCTCGGCCGAACCGTCCACCCAGTGGATGGCGGCGGGCTGGGTGAGCGCCGCCATTTTGGCCACCCACTTGAGCAGGTGGGGGTTTTTGCTGAGCGGCTTATCGGTTGACCGGGCTATCATGGAGCAACCTAAGCGAGCTCCGTGCCAACCAGCAAACGCCAATCGGGCTTCGCCCCCTTCCTTCTGGGTGGGCCTGATGGGCACTTATCCTTTTCCGTTCGGCCGCCACACGGGCGCGTGTATCGCGGTAACGCAATCGGGGTGGTTTTAGCCCTTGAACCAGCGCCGCATGCCACGCGAACGCCGGTGGGGCCGGCGCTAAAGAGCGTGGCGCCGAGCCGAGCCGAGCCGAGTGCACCCGTTGGCAATGAGCGTGAGCCCTAGGGGGTGGGTTCGCGCTGCAAGGGCGGCTTTCGGTCATGCCCTGCAAATCGCCGCCTCGCCCCTGCAATCCCCTGGCGCCGGCGTTTGCGTTAATGGGGTATTGGCGTGCGGTTAGGCTGGGCTGCGGGTCGCCAGGTAGCGCCGCCAACCGCCCAAGGGGGTGATATCTTCCGCGCCTGCAAGCGCGCACGGTTCGCAGAGGAACCCCTTCACCCAGGTGCCGTCGACCAGTTGCACCGTGCCGATGACCATCGGCGGGGGCACAGCGGCTACGAAACGCCCAAAGGCTTCGGGGCTAAGTGCGTAGGTTTCCACTGCGATGGGGGCGCCGGTCGCCCCGTCGGCCAGGCGGACCAGCCCCGGTTTTGGCGGGCTGGTGTGGGCCAGGGCGAACAGTTGGTAGGCGTTTGCGGTGGTGGTGGCGGCAAGGAACCGGGCACCGAGGCCGGTGAGTTGCCCGTGGAGCGGCTGGCCTTTGAGGTGGGCCCCGCACACCGCCAGGGTAACCATTTCCTCGGCCGGCGCCCCAATCAGAGTGTCACCTATTGGGTGACACTCTGGTGCCGCCGCTTCACCGAGAAAGCGCCCTCCGAGGGCCAGCAGGTGGGCGTCGTGCCAGGCCGGGGCGATCAAGGTGATGCCGAAGCCCGGGCCGAAGGAATACCGGCCGGCGGGCACCGTCAGGCCGCACAGGTCGAGCAGGTTCATGAAGTTGGTGTACCGACCGAGATTCGAATTGAGCCGCACCGGGTCTGCCAGCACTTCGGCAACCTTGTAAATCGTGCCGGCGGTGGGGGCGACCAGCGCGTCCACGGAGGCCAGTATGGTGTCGGCGGCACGGCGCAGTTCGGCCAGCCGGTAGGAGGCGCGGAAGGCGTCGGTGGCCGAGGCGGTTTTACCGCTTTGGATGATGCCTGCGACGGTCGGGTCGAGGCCCGCGGGGTTGGCGGAAGCGGTGAGGCCGGGCGCGCCGTTGGCGGGCAGGTGGTCTTCAATGAAGGCGCCGACGGCGGCAAAACGCTCGGCGGTCCACGGCCCCTCGTAGAGCAGGCGGGCGGCTTCGAGAAACGGGGCGAAGTCGACCTCCACGATTTCGACGCCGAGGCCGCGCAGCCGGTCAAGCGCAGCGGTAAATAGCCCCGGCGACTCGCTGTTGCCAAACCACTCCAGCTGCTCGGCCCGAGGCACGCCAAGCCGCCGCCCGGAACCCCCAGTGTCACCCATTAGGTGACACTGAGGGTTTGGTGTTTTCCCGCTGGGGCGCGGAAAAGTGTCACCTAATAGGTGACACTGGGGGTTGGGACGGGAGAACGGGTCGGCGGGGTCGAGGCCTTCGGCGGCGCGGAGCACGCGGGCGGCGGTGGCCAGGTCGCGGGCGAAAATCGAGACGCAGTCCAGGCTGCGGCAGGCGGGGACGACCCCGCGCGTCGAGAGCCGGCCCCGGGTGGGCTTTATGCCGACCAGGCCGTTGAAGGCCGCCGGCACCCGGCCGGAACCCGCCGTGTCCGTACCTAGGGCAAAATCCACCAGGCCGGCCGCCACCGCCACCGCCGACCCGCTCGACGAGCCGCCCGAAATGTACTCGGGGTTAAACACGTTGCGCGGCACCCCGTAGGGCGAACGCACCCCGACCAGCCCGGTGGCAAATTGATCCAGGTTGGTCTTGCCCACCGGCATCGCCCCGGCGGCAAGCAGTTTTTCTACCACGTGGGCCGAGACGGCGGGCGTGTAGGCAAAGCCCGGACACGCCGCCGTCGTGGGCACGCCGGCTAGGTCGATGTTGTCCTTGATCGCGAAAGTCAGCCCGTGCAGGGCTCCAATGGTTTCGCGGGAGGCGAACCGGTCTTTTTCGGCTTCGTTCAGGCGGTGAATCCAGATGGCGGGATCGGGTGAGTTCATGGGGGAATCAGCCTTCGATCACGATCAGGGTTTCACCCGCGGCGACCGGGCGGCCTTCCACGCAGCGCACTTCGCGCACCTTGCCGGCGCGGGTGGCGACCACTGTCACTTCCATCTTCATCGATTCGAGAATCACCAGCGGCTGGCCTTCGGTCACGGTCGAACCGGACTCGACGAGGATTTTCCAGATGTTACCCGGGATATGCGACGGGGTCGCCACGCAGCCGGCGGGAATCGCCTGTTCGTCCACCACGGCGGCCGATTCGTCGCTGGCGGAGAAATTGAGCTGGCCGCTCTCCACCCAGCGCTGGCGCTCGGCCTCAAAGGCGGCTTGCTGCTTGGTTTTGAACGCGGTGATTTCCCCGGCGTTGTCAGCGAGAAACTGGTGGTAGTCGCGCAGGCGGAAGGTCGTTTCCTCGATCTTCAGTTTCACTTTGCCCTGGGGGAAATCCTCGCGGAACTGCGTCAGCTCGGCGTTGGACACCGGGTAAAAGCGGATCTGGTCAAAGAAGCGTAACAGCCACGGTTTGCCGTCCACGAAGTCGGCGGTCTGCTTGTAGCGGTTCCACATCTGGCAGGTGCGGCCGATGAACTGATAACCGCCGGGGCCTTCCATGCCGTAGATGCACAGGTAGGCTCCGCCGATGCCGACTGCGTTTTCCGGAGTCCAGGTGCGGGCGGGGTTATATTTGGTGGTGACCAGCCGGTGACGCGGATCGACCGGGGTCGCCACTGGCGCACCCAGGTAAACGTCGCCCAGGGCAAGCACCAGGTAGCTCGCGTCGAAACAGATCCGGTAAACCTCCTCGAGGTTCGGCAGGTCGTTGATGCGGCGGATAAACTCCAGGTTGCTCGGGCACCAGGGGGCGTCCTTGCGCACGATCTGCATGTACTTGCGGATGGCGAGCAGGGTGGATTCGTCCTCCCAGGAGAGCGGCAGGTGGACGATGCGGGA
>JBILBW010000227.1:0-2868 GCA_044353465.1 Rariglobus sp.
CCCTACGCCGCCTACACCGACGAACAGATGCAGGACGTCCGCCGGCGCGAGCAGCGCCAGGCCGCCGACCTCGGCCGCTACGCCATCCAGATCCAGCTCGCCCACCCAAGCTCTGCGCTGAAACGCCCCGGCCACCCCGGGGTCGCCGCCGACCTGCAGGCGATTTTCGCCGGCTGCCAGCCCGAGGTGGTTTACCTCCACCAGCCCGCCGACAAACACGACACCCACATCGGCGTGCTCGCCCGCTGCCTGGAGGCCATCCGCGCCCTGCCCGCCGAGCGCCGCCCCCGCCGCGTGCTCGGCTGCGAGGTCTGGCGCGACCTCGACTGGCTGGTCGACAGCGACAAGATCGCCCTCGATTCGGGCCGCCGACCGGAACTCGCCCTCGATTTATTAAAAGTCTTCGACTCCCAAGTCAGCGGGGGCAAACGCTACGACTTGGCCACGCTCGGCCGCCGCGCCGCCCACGCCACCTACCAGACCGCCCACGCCTCCGACCAAACCGCGGGCATCACCTGGGCGATGGATCTGACCCCGCTGGTGAACGCGCCGACCCTCGATCTGGCCGGGTTTGTGCAAGGCCATGTCGAGCGCTTGCGCGCCGATGTCACCGGGCGCATCCAGCGCGTCGGCGGGTAAGGCCAATCCCGCCGTGGCTTTATCCCAACGGCTAATCGAAGTTAACTTGCCCGACTCGAAGCGACTCCGGCGTCGCGCTTCGGACTTCGCGCGGAGCGGGATCGCGCAGCGATTTCGCTAATCAGCGGCTAAATTCCGCGGCATGGAACTCAACCGACGGATCCCAACTGGAGTCGATCACCGCGGAGGCGGGGTCTTGATTTCCATGAAAACGGCCGGTTATTTCGCGGACAGGTTGGCGGGATATTCGCCGGCGGCCACCAACCGGGCGATGGCCGCCGTCACCAGCGGCTTGTCGTCGCGGTAAGTTACCCCGAACCAGGCCCCGCTGCTGGTGAGCACCTGGACTACGGCGGAGTTCGCCGCCATCATCCCGGCCACCGCGGAGGGGATGTAATACTCGGCCTTTTCGTCGCTGGCGCGGGTGTTTAAAAACTCAATCAGCCCGGCCTCCAGCAGGGGGAAAATCGCCGGGGTGAAGCCGAAGAAGTTCATCGAGACGGTTTCCGCGCCGGTGAACTGCACCCATTCGCCGGTCGCCGTTTGATAGCGGGCGCCGCCTGCGGCCTTTTCGATGCCAACGCATTCGATAATCGACTGCAGTTGACCAGTGCCGTCGGTGGCGCACACCCCGCGGGCCACCGTGCCATGGTCGGACAGGGTGCGGTCGAGGCGGTAGCCGACCATGGCGAAGCGCTGCGGGCCCGCATTCGGGGCGGACTGGGCGAAAAAGTGGGCCAACGTCCGGTAGGCGTCCGCCCCGTAAAAGTCGTCGGCGTTAATCGCGGCGAAGGGGGTTTTCACGGCGTCGCGGGCGCACCAGATGGCGTGGCCGGTGCCGAGCGGCTTGGTGCGGGTCGCCGCCACACGGCAACCCGCCGGCAGCGCGTCCAAACTTTGGTAAACATAATCGACGGCGATGCGGTTGTCGTAACGGCTGCCGATCTTGGCGCGGAACTCGGCGTCAAAGTCGCGACGAATCACAAAAACCACCCGGGTAAAACCGGCGCGGATCGCGTCGAAAACCGAGTAGTCGAGGAGGGTTTCCCCGGCGGGCCCAACCGGGTCGAGTTGTTTGAGGCCGCCGTAGCGGCTTCCCATTCCGGCCGCCAAAATCAGCAGTGTGGTGGACATTCACCGCAAGCACACCCAGGTCGCCCCGGAATGCAACGCTGGGACTTGGCCGAACGCACCGCCGCTCGGGTTAAACACCCCGGGCCCCGATGGGCACTCACCGCAAATCCGCAGCCACTACGACCCCAGTCCCTGTAATTCGTGAAGGAACCGTTCAGGTGTCAGCTCGGCTGCTGCGTGTCGGCTTTCCTTAAAACCAGCGCGAAAGGGTCGAAGAACCTGAGCTTAAAATCCAAACCCTTTTAGCGAGGGGTATTAACCAGCCGTTGCAGCTCCCGATGCGGTGGCCGATTGCGACCCCAGCAACGCGTCGCGGAGGGCGGCGAACTTCAGCTCGGTCTCGGCAAACTCCCGGTCTGCGTCGGATCCGGCGACAATGCCCGCTCCGGCGTAAACCCGCGCCGTTGCCCCCGCGATTAGCGCCGAGCGGATGCCCACCAGAAACTCGCCGCCGCCACGGGCGTTGACCCAACCGATCGCCCCGGCGTACAGCCCGCGGGAAAACCCCTCGAGTGCGCGGATACGCCCCACCGCCGCCTCGCGCGGCGTGCCGCCCACCGCCGGGGTCGGGTGCAACTGGGCCAACGCTGCCAGCAAGGTCACGCCGGCCGGCAACTCGGCTCGCACCGGGGTGTGCAGGTGCTGGACATTGGCCAATTTGCGCAGCGCCGGTTCAGCCGGGAACGCCAGCGCGAGGCCGAGCGGCTCGAGCCGGCGGCGCATCGAGGCGAGCACGTGCTGGTGTTCGCGCCGGTCCTTTTCGCTGGCGAGCAGGGCCGCGCCGTAGGCGGCGTCTTCGCTGGCGCTTAGGCCGCGGCGGGCGGAACCGGCCAGCGCCTCGGTTTCGAGCACGCCCTGGCTGACCCGTACGAGCTGCTCGGGGCTTGCGCCGATGAAGCTCTGGCCGCGGCCATTGGCGACCGAGAAGCTGTAGCAACCGGGGAAGCGCTCGCGCAGACCGTTAAGCAAGCGCAACGGGTGCAGCGGGGCGTCGGCGCGCATGTCCTGGGCGCGGGCAAGCACGATTTTATGAACCGCCCCGGTGCCAATCGCCGCCAGCCCGCCGGCGACCGCCGCCCGGTAGTCGCCGACCTC
>JBILBW010000228.1:0-2863 GCA_044353465.1 Rariglobus sp.
TAACAGCACACCACTTGCTTTGCGCTGGCCGGTTCTTCGACAGTTCCAGTGGGTTGATTAAGGGGCCCCAATCATTCGGCATCCAGAGTGGTGTCACAGAGGAAATCCGGAGCCCAGACACAGAGGCCACGGAGGAAAGCCTTTCAAATCTAGCAACAAGCCAATTCAATAGAACGAGTTAACAAGCTAGGCCGAGCCGAGTAGTTCGGCGGTTTTTGAGTTATCGAAGTCGTTGAGGCCTCCCATGTCTGAGCTCTGTGGGCTGGGCTCCGTGGCCTCTGTGTAACATGCTGAGGTTCGGTTTTCATCCCGACGACCCACCGGAAACGTCGAGGAACCAGGTATAAGTATATAAACCATTACACGGAAGCGATTAGTGTATTTTAATCCAGCAGCGCGGGCCTGATCTGGCGCAACCATGGGATTATGCCGCAGTTGGTTTGGGGCTTCAAATTATCGAGGGACATGCCCTTTGTGCAGAAGCGTAAGGAGAGCGTTGGGCTCCATCTGAATACACCCGATTAAGCCTTCGCTTTGCCCTTCGTAGAGAAGACCAAATCCAATCGCTAGATCGACCCCACCCAAGACTGCCCTTGCGAAAAGGCAAGGTGGCCCCCAAGTCCACGACTATTGGCGCATTGGTGCGACGATGCGGTTAGCCGCCCTGTATAGGTCCGGCGGCAAGATCATCGGCTCAGGTAAAAAATCGCCTCCGTAACCGAGAATAGCTGAAATTCCTGAGTCTGGTTGACGCGAGAACCCCGCAAGAAAAACCCTCGCACCCCACCACGGACAACTACGCCACTCACAAGCACGAGAAAGTCCGCCGCTGGCAGGCCAAGCAACCCCGGTCCACCATTCACTCCCCCACCAGCTTCTTGGCCGATCAGGGGCGAACGTCTTTTTCGCGATCTCACCGCAATCGCCCCCGCCCCGGCATCGTCAAGCGCCTCGAAGAACTCTTCGTCGCAAAAGACACTCACTTGGCCGATCACAACCGCTCGCCCAAACCTCTGCTCGGGACGTCCATCATTTGGGTCATTCTCGCCTAGGTTCAGCGTGGCCGTTCACCCCACCGAATCGATTAAAGCTAGTTTCAGCGTACGACATGATCGCAGCTTTTTTTGCTCCAAAAACGAGCGTAACCCATTCTCGAAAAAACCACTGTCGACGTGCACAGGCGATTTGCAAACCCGCCGGGGTCAGTGCCAACGCCGGCAGCAGAAACGCTATGAAGCCTCGAGCCGAGCCGTAATTCGAGTTAACCCCTCCCCCCCGTCGATCAAAGGTCAATGGCAACGAGTTCAGTGAGCCCGGGAATTGTTAACCCCGGGAGGCAAATGATCAGCAGGATGAACAGGAACAACCGGATAGGCCGCCCCAATTATGGACCGTATACACCGAGTCACGCCGGTTTAGGACCCCAGCGTTAGTGGCGGTCGTTAACGGCCAGAGCCGGACTGCCGAGATCGGCAGTCCGGTCCTTTTTTAACCGACTGCTTTGCGCAGCACGAAGGCCGCCGAACCATCGTGACCTTCCGTCCACGGCTGGCTGATGCGTTTGGCTTCGAGAGTAAAACGCCCACGGGTTTTTTCCAAAAACGCTTTGATCACCGAGTCGTTTTCCTCGGAGTCGAGGCTGCAGGTGGAGTACACCAACCGTCCGCCCGGAGCGACCAAACGTGCGGCCGAGCTGAGCATCTCGCCTTGTTGGCAGGCGTGTTTAAAAAAGTCGGTGGCCTGCAGGCGCCACTTCACGTCGACGCGGTGGCGCATAACGCCGGTGTTCGAGCAGGGCACGTCGAGCAGCACGGCAGCGTAGGCCTTGGGCAAGTTGTGCTCCTCAAAGACGCCAAGGCGCTCGACTTGGAGTAAGTCGCCCTGAACCAGGGCCACGTCGCCCTTGGCCCGGGATAGGTTTTGCGTCAGCCGCTCGATGCGCGGCCCGGCCAGGTCGAGCGCCACCACCCGACCCGCGCCCATCGCGTCTGAAATCGCCAGGCTCTTGCCGCCGGGCGCGGCGCAGGCGTCGAGCACGGTTTCGCCCGCCTTCGGGGCAAGCAACTCCACCGCGTGGCGGGTGGCCGGGTCTTGGAGGAAAATCACGCCCTCATGGATCAATGCTTCGACGCGTGACCAAGCACCGGATTTCACCTCGTAAAAGCCGGCCCATGGCGTCGCGGTAAAAAGCGCTGCATCCGCCTCGGCCGGGGCGCCACCGGCGATCCGCCAGCGGGCGTAAACGGGAGCGGGCTTCTGATTCCACTCCAGCAGGGTGCGAGTGGCGGCGGCGCCGAACTGGGCCAGCCAGCGGCGAACCAACCACTCGGGGTGAGAATAATAGGCGGCCAGTTCAATCGCCCCGGCGGACTTGGCCGGCTCGGTCTGGGCGGCGAGGGCGGCGGCGATCTTGCGCACAATCGCGTTGACCATCTTGGCCTCCGGCTGACTGGCGATCGACTTGGTCTGCTCGACCGCGTGGTGGACAACGCGTGCGGTGTGGCCTTCGTTGCCGCCCTCAATCAGCTCGTAGCCGGCCAGTAGCAGTACGGCCTTGACGATCGGTCGCGGCGGACGAGCCAGCAAAGGCGTGAAGATCGCCTCGATCCGGCCGAGGTTGCGCACCGCGCCGAAGAGCAAGTGCTGGCAACGCGCTCGCTCGGTGCGGCCTAGGGCGCGCGGCAGGCTATCGAGGAGAGCGTCGACGCGCTCCTTGTTTTCGAGCCAGCGCACCAGCAATTCCGCGGAGAGCGTCCAAGCATCCACCGGCCCGCTGGGTTTAAAAGGTTTAGTCATGTGGCAACAAGCTCGGGGCGCGCGCCCCGCTTGCAAGCCCGAAGCCAAGCGGTCGGATTTGCCTTCT
>JBILBW010000109.1:0-9217 GCA_044353465.1 Rariglobus sp.
CCTTTGCTGATTCGTGCGAGTCGGTGCCGGCTGGGCTGGCCGCCATGGACGGCTGCGGGGAGCCCCTCCAAATGAAGCTCACGCCCAAGAGCCCGGCAACGGCCACGATAAGGGCCAAGGCAATTATCCATCTTCTTTGCGGACTCTCGGAAGTTTCCATATTTCTCTTGGTTAAAAATTAAGGGTGTGTTTTGGCGATTGGATAATTCTGATCTACGGATATTCCTTAGTACCTTTACTTGAGTAAGTGTAAGTGATTGGGGCCAAAAGGAATAAATTTTAGCTAAACCAAAGCGGCACTTTAGATTCTGCTCGGAGGGGATGAACGCTGAACCCAACGCAACGAAGTGCGCATAGCCAGGTGCGCGCGGCTGCTTACGCGGGCCGGGTTTGGTCGATGATCACTGGGCCTGGCTGTGGGCGACCTCCATGGGAACGATACCGCTGCTTGTGGTGTAAAGGGGCCGCCTGCTGGAGCGCTGGCGCACGGTGCCCGCTCCGCGCGGGTGCAACACATCGCTCCGGTTCGGCCCGCTGCTCTCACACCCGCAACGTCACTACCCTGGCCAATTGGGCGCGGCCTTGCACTGCCGGCCTGCGCTTGTTCTCCACCCCTTTTCCTGGCTCCTCGACCCCGTCTATTATTGGAATGCTCGATTCAAATTCCTCTCGATGCCTCGCGCTTGCCCCAAACCCTCCCCGCCAAAAATAGACCCCGGGGTAGCGGGCGCTCCCGGCCTGACTCGACGCTTGCACTGGCCAGCTCGGTTTTGGCAAGGTGTCGTTTACTCTTTATGAAACAACGTACGCTCGCGCGCGCCGTGTCCATCCAAGGCAATGGCCTGCATACCGGCAGCCCCGTCACCCTTACCCTCAAGCCCGCCCCCGTGGGCCATGGCATCGTGTTCAAGCGCATGGACCTGAGCGGTCAGCCCGAGATCAAGCCGCGCATCGACCTGATCGGCGATCTCGTCCGCAACACCACCGTGCAAGACGGGCACACCAAAATCCACCTCGTCGAGCACGTGCTCAGCGCGCTGAGCGGCTGCGGCATCGACAATGTGCTGGTCGAAATCGATTCGGCAGAGCCGCCGATCATGGACGGCTCGGCCAAGCCGTTTGTTAACCTCATCCTCGAGGGCGAGCCGGTCGAGCAGGACAAAGACCGCGAGTACTTCCAGTTGGAGGAGGCTGTTTCGGTTACCCGCGGCAACTCCTCGGTAATCGCGCTGCCCTGCGATGAGCTAAAGATCACTTGCACCTCGGCCGACGACCGCGGTATTCACACCCAGCACCTCACCCTCACGATCGACCCGGATGTTTACCTGACGCAGGTGGCCGCCTCGCGCACGTTCGTCGTTTACGAGGACATTGAGGAGTTGCTCAAGCTGGGCAAAATCAAGGGCGGCTCGCTGGACTGCGCGGTGGTCATCAAGGGCGACAAGATCCTCTCCAAGGAGGGCCTGCGCTTTAAGGATGAGTTCGTGCGCCACAAGATTCTCGATATCATTGGCGACATCGTGCTGTTGGGCATGCCGCTCAAGGCGCACATCATCGCCACCCGCCCGGGCCACGCGATCAACGCGGAGCTGACCAAGCTGCTCTTCGCCAAGCTCGAAGAAAAGCGCAAGGGCCCTAAGAAAAAGCCGCGCCCTTCCAAGGTGCTGCCCTCCGAGACCGAGTTGGATATCCGCCGCATCCTCGACACGCTGCCGCACCGCTATCCGTTTGTGATGATCGACCGGGTGGTCGAGTTCATCGGCGAGGATGAGTTGGTGGCGATCAAGAACGTGACCATCAACGAGCCGTTTTTTCAGGGGCACTTCCCTGGCAACCCCGTCATGCCCGGGGTGTTGCAACTCGAGTCCATGGCTCAGGCCGCCGGTATTCTCATGCTGCGCCGCGGCAGCAGCGAGGGGAAGACCTCGCTGTTCATGAGCGCCGACCGCGTAAAGTTCCGCAAACCGGTGCGCCCTGGCGACCAGATCATCATCAACGCCAAGCTGACCAAGTCGCGCGGTGCCAAGCTCGCCCAAGCCGAGTGCAACTGCACCGTCAACGGCACGGTGGTTTCCTCGGCCGAGCTGCTGTTTGCGATCCTCGATTCGAGCGAGGTCGACTAACTTCGACCCGATCGCCTTTCCCTCCCAGCGCCCGCCCGCCAGACCGACCCTCGTTGCGTTTTCCCCATGTCGTCGAAAATCCATCCTTCCGCCCTCGTTGAATCCTCGGCCGAACTCGGTGCCGGGGTTGAGATCGGCCCCTTCGCCTACGTCGGGGCGGGCGTCCGGCTCGGAGCGGGCACCCGCTTGCACCACCATGCCTCGGTCGAGGGCAACACCCACCTCGGGGAGGGCTGTGAGGTTTTCCCTTTCGCTAATCTCGGCGGTAAAACCCAGGATTTGAAGTACAAGGGCGGCAACCCGGGTGTGCGCATCGGCTCGCGCAACGTTTTTCGCGAATACTTCACCGTGCATGCCGCCACCAACGACGGCGACTTCACCACGGTGGGCAATGACAACACCTTTCTGGCTTACGGGCACATCGCTCACGACTGCGTAGTGGGCAACCACATCGTTGCCAGCAACGGCATGATGCTGGCCGGCCATGTGGTGATCGAGGACCACGTGGTGATCGGCGGCTATGGTGGCGTCCACCAGTTCTGCCGCATCGGCGCCCACGCGATGCTTTCGGCCACGGCCAAGCTGGTGCAGGACCTGCCCCCGTTTTTTATCGCCGACGGCACCCCGGCGGTGGCGCGCGCCTTTAACAAGGTCGGGCTGGAGCGGCGTGGCTATACGGCCGAGCAGCTCGAGCGGGTGAAACAGATCTATCGCGTGCTTTACCGCGACGGACTCAATCGCAGTCAGGCCTTGGAGAAACTGCGCGCACACGCCAACGCCGAGAGCGCGGAGTTCAAGCTGCTACTGGAGTTCGCCGCCAAGAGTGAGCGCGGCATCGTCCCGGGGGCGGTGTAAGCGGCGGGCGTCATCCAAGCGCTCCCGTCGCTCCCCTTCGCTAAGCTGGGCGTAGCTGAACCCTAGCGGGACGACCCGGCTCGATTCGCTCGATGGGGCGGCCAACCACATCCCGCTGCCCGGGCTTACTTCTTTTTGTAAACCACCGCCGGGTCAAAGAGCGGCTCAGAGTTGAAAGTGAGCTTGAAGCTGGTGCCGGTGGCCGCCGCATCGAGACAGTCGAGCTTGCGGTAAAAGCAGCTCTTGTAGCCGTTGTGGCAGGAGGCGTTGGCTGCTCCGCTTTGCTCCACTTTAATCAAGACCACGTCTTGGTCGCAGTCGGTGTAGAGTTCTTTGACCCACTGGACGTTGCCTGACTCCTCGCCTTTGCACCAAAGCTTGTTGCGGGAGCGGCTCCAATAGGTGGCCTTTTTGGTGGTGAGGGTGTGGGCAAACGACTCGGCGTTCATGAACGCAAACATCAACACCTGGCCGGTGCTGATATCCTGGGTGATGCAGGGAATGAGTCCGTCGGAGCCGAATTTGGGCTGGAGGGTGGCGCCGAGTTCGATCTCGGCGGTGGTGGTGCGGGCGGGCAGTGACATGGTGTTTTAAAAAAGGCGTTGGCTGTTACTTATCGGGCGGCGAAGGCAGTCGAGCGAAACGGTGCGGGCGGGGCTCGATGCCGCTCAATGTCGTTCGGTCAGTTTTTGGAGGTAGTCGTAGCTGTAGAGTCCGGTGCGGTGCCCGTCGCTGAAATCGAAGCGGAGGGCGTAGTTGCCGACCTGCTCCCAGCCGGTGACGACCACTCCGGGAAACTGCTTGGGGCCATCGCCGCCGTAGTGGTTGCCGAGGATGTCGCGCTCGCCGATGTTCTGGGCGCTCGGCGAGGCCGCCCGCAGGGCCTCCATCGGATAATAGGACTCGGTTTGGTCGGCCCAGAGAATGGCGACCTCGTGGCCGATGAGTTGGATGTTGGCGGGAGATTTCACGGTGCGAAGGGTCAACTTGCCGGCCGGTTGCGGCGGGGTAAATCAATTTTTGCTCGCCCTGATCGCCCGTAAAGCGTGGCTTGGCCGAATCATGTTCGTCCACACCGTCATTTTTTACCTGCGTGCGGATCTTTCCGAGGCGCAAAAACAGGAGTTTCGTAACGAAGGCCTGGAGTCGCTTCGGCCGATCCAGTCGGTGCAGCACCTTTACGTGGGTGCTCCCGCCGCCATTCCGCCGCGCCCGGTGGTGGATCTGAGTTTCAGCTTCGCGATCACGGTGCTGTTTGCCGATGTGGCGGGCCACAACGCCTACCAGACCGATCCCCTGCACTTGGCCTTTTTGGCCCGCTTCAAGGGGTATTGGACCCGCGTGCAGATCTACGACGCGGAATAACCTCTGGGTGGGTTTTTGCGTAACCCGCACCGAGTGCCCGACGGTGCGGGTCGGCTTTAGCGGCGCACCGCAATGTTACGTGCGGCGAGGTGGTCCTTGACCTGCGACATCGTCAGGGTGCCAAAGTGGAACAGGCTGGCGGCCAGCACGGCACTGGCGTGACCCTCGATTATGGCATCGGCAAAATGGGAAAGTTCTCCGGCACCGCCGCTGGCGATTACAGGGACACTGACCGCTTCGCTGACCCCGCGGGTCAATTCGCAGTCGTAACCGACCTTGGTGCCGTCGCGGTCCATGCTGGTGAGCAGGATTTCGCCCGCGCCGAGTTCCACTGCTTGGCGGGCCCAACTGATGGCGTTGAGCTCGGTCGGGTTACGACCGCCGTGAGTGAACACCCGCCATGATTTCCCATCCGGTTCGCGGCGGGCATCCACGGCGACAACGATGCACTGGGCGCCGAAGCGGTTCGAGGCGGCGGCGATCAGTTGTGGATCTTTGATCGCCGAGGTGTTGAGCGAGACCTTGTCGGCTCCGGCTTTGAGCATGCGCTCGATATCCTCAAGTGAGCGCAAGCCGCCTCCGACGGTAAGCGGCATGAAGCATTGGGCGGCGGTGCGGGCCACGACGTCGTGCATGATGCCGCGGCCATCACTGGAGGCGGTGATGTCCAAAAAGACCAGTTCGTCCGCACCCTGTGCATCGTAGGCCTTGGCCGACTCGACGGGATCACCGGCATCCCGTAGTTCCTGGAATTTCACGCCCTTGACGACTCGCCCGTTGGTAACGTCGAGACAGGGTATGATTCGGCGGGAGAGCATGGCTGTGGAAGAGGCGTGGGCGGGTGTCGATTGGGGCGTTTGCCCGAGGGCGACACCCGCCCCACGGCGAGTTGCGGTCGTTTAGGCCGTGTGGCTAATGTCGGGGTCGAAGTTGACCACCAACCGGTAACTCTGTCCCGGGCGCATGACCAAGGGGTGGTCGCGCACGAGGTGCTGCAGGTAGTGGATCTTCCCGTAGTTGGTGCGGTAGGTTGGGTCGTTGGTCACGACCTCGGTGTCCTGCCATACGCCTTGGAAGTCGTCCTTCTGCACGGTGCAGCGGTGGCCCTCTGCGCCCAGCGAGATGGCGCTGCCGACGTGGTATTTGGAGTGGGGCGCGGCGATCGTGAGCAGGTAGCGGAACTTGGTCAGTTCGACCTGCTGTTTCACCGTGTAGGTGAACTCGGCGCTGATCTTGCCGCCCGAGAAGTTCCACTGGACCTTCACGGCGCCGAGGCCCTTGAGGATCTCCTCCTTGGTGTTGATGAGTTCGGGTTGCTCGTAGCGGAAGTAGAAGCTGTTGCGAAGGCCGAGGCCGGTGACACAGTTCTTGCCGTAGAACGCCGGCAGGGTGACCTGCTCGACTCCGCCCACATTGAAAGTGAGCTCGGGAAGCATCACCGGGAGGTAGACGTTGTTGGGCCAGTCGAATACCCCGGGGCAATGGGGGAAGGGCAGCGAGTCGCTCGTCAGGCTGGTGCCAGAGCTGATCAGGGGGATTTGGGCATGCAGGCCGCTCTCGGCGTCCCGGTAGAGGAACAGGCCCTGCTCTTTGCGGTTCGATTTGTCGAAGATGACAAAGCGACCGACGGTACGGGCGGTGTCGATTTTGGGACCGCCGGAGGGCATTTGCACGGTCTTGGCGAGACGGGCCCACTGGCAGAGGTAGCGGGCGGCATCGAAGTTGGCCATGCGGGTCGTGTGGTGACCATAGGCTGTGCGTTCGTCGTCGCGGATATCCACAAAACCGTGTTCTTGGTCGAGGTAGGTTTGGTAGAAGAACACGAACAGACGGCGGAGCAGGTCGAAGTACTTCTGCTTTTGATCCTCGAGAATCCAGCCGTCTCGCAGGCCCTGAAGAACTAGGCTGATGCAATGCATTTGGCCATAGGCCCCGGCGGCCCTGCCGAAGGCCCAGCCCAGACCGTCCTGGCGGACGAGGTCGGGCATAATCTTCAGGTATTTCTCCGCGTAGGTGCGTAGGGTCGGTAGCTTGCGGTCGCGCACACCGCTGTTGGCGTGGAGCTGCAGAGCGGAGCGGACGAAGACAAAGGTCATCACCCCGTAGAGGTTGAAATTGCCACCCAGGCCTTCGGTGGAGTCATCGAAGAAACCGGTGGAGCTGGTCTGGTTGATGCGGTCAACCATGCGCTCGATGAGGCGGGAGGTCTCGTCCTTTTTTGAAAGGCCAAAGGAGTAGCGGGCGACGGCCTTGGCCACATTAAACGCCTGCCAGTGGTTGTCGTGATCGCTGCGGTGGAGGAGTTGTTTGTCGATCTTGACCTGGGTCTCTTCGACAAGACGCTCCCAAACGGGGTTGCGCTCCTTGGAAGGGCCAAAGCAAAGAAGTCCGAGGGCGGCATAAGCGAGACCGTTCTCGGTGGCCGGTTCGGTGAACATTTGCGCGGTTACACACCGGGCGGTCAGGTCCACCAAGTCATAGCCCTTGAGGGTGGTTTCGCCGGTGGCGCGGTAATATTCACCCAAGGTGTAGGCAACGTGACCGGGTTCATCGGCACGGGGCTCCTCGCCGGGAGCGGGCAGAATGCTGCCATCGGGTTGGATCGAATCCAAGTTGTGGCCAAGAATCGATCTGGCCATGTCGAGACATTGCTCGGAAAAGCTATGCATGCGTAGTGGTGTGTCTGCCTGAGTCTGCCGTCCGCATCGGCGTACGGCGAAAAGGGGAAGATGTTCGGGCTTTGGCCCGTAGGCGCAAGAGGCAATTTGCTCGTTTTTTAAGATCGGGCGAAGTCAGGCGCTTTCGTTGGTTTTGCAGGTTCCTGGGCCGACTCAGGGCTTTTCTGTGCGTAATGGTTTTGGTGGCAGGGGCCGCTTGAGATTGTGAGCCCCGAGCCGTTGCGGCTTTAACGATAGCGCAACCACCAAACTGCCGTGATCGTGAGGGCGAATAGCGCCATGGTACCGATGAAAAACAGGAGGCAGCCGCGGCGAATGTCGGCGGGGTGTTGGCGCTCCTTTTCGGCGTAGCGCTCGATTAGCGCATCGGCATCGATCGGTTGTGCATCTTCGAGCTTTTCCGGTTGCCAAGTGAGGGGGCGCGGCGGGCTCAATTCCTTGGGTATGGCTTCCAAAGCGATTTGCGCTTCAATCCAAGCCAAGTGTTCGAGCAGGATGGCTTGTTGGCGTTGCAGCTGGCGAAGGCGCTCGCTCATGATTTTTTGTTTTATCGCCGTCCTTGGTCGACGGAAGAGCAAAAAAAAGCGCCGGGCAATAAAGCCGCGGCGCTCAATGATAGTAAATCGAGTGAACCTTAGACGATGTTCACCTTGCGGTGGATCTTGTCGAACTCGACTTTGCCATCGGTTAGGGCGAACAGGGTCCAATCACGGCCAATACCTACGTTCTTGCCGGCGTGCAATTTGCTGCCGCGCTGGCGAACGATGATGTTACCGGCGATGACGGCTTGGCCGCCGAATTTCTTTACACCGAGACGTTTCGAGTGGCTTTCGCGACCGTTGGACGTTGAGCCTGCACCTTTTTTATGCGCCATGGAATAGTTTCTCCTTTAAAAGTGTTAAATGATTAGGCCTTAATGGTTTCGATCTTAATGACCGAAAGCTCTTGGCGGTGGCCGCGCTTCTTTTCGTGGCCCTTACGCTTCTTCTTTTTGAAGACGATGACCTTTTTGCCGCGCTTGTTTTCTAACACCTTGGCGGTAACGCTGGCACCGGCAAGGGTGGGTGAGCCGATCTTGAAATCAGCGCCTTCACCGAAGGAGAGGACGTCGGTGATTTCGACGGTGGAGCCGGCTTCCGTGTTGGGGTACCGGTTGACGATGAGAATGTCTCCTTCGGAAACAGCGAACTGCTGGCCTTGGGTTTTGATAGTCGCTTTCATAAATAAAACGGCGAACTAAGAGGTTTTGGCCAAGCTCATGCAAGGAGATATTTGGGAAAAGTGCAGGCCCCTCCCGCTGATACCGGTTGGGTGGGCTTGCCAATAAACACTTGATGGCGCGTTGAGTCCGGCCGGAGTGCCTTCCGCAGTCATTTCGGTGCATAATCGTCCACCGGGTCCTTGGAGCGTGCGCCCCCAACCTGAATTCGTTGCGCCGTCCCTAATCGCCAAACGGGAGCGAGCTCCCTGTTTTCTGGAAATTCCGGCTCGCCGTCGGGCGGGTTACAGCCACGGTGCGTCCTTTCATTTCCGTTTATGTCAATTCCTACCAACTACCGCACCCTTGCCGAATTTTACATCCGTGGCCTCACCGAAGGCTTCGTCACCGCAGCCGAGGTGATCAAATGGGCCGACGAGGTGATCGTCGCCGAAGCCAAGACCGCTGACTGGATGCTCGACATTTCCACCTGCGGTGAGGACGACCGCATGGGAGTTTTGCACCACCTGCATGCCGTCCAGGGTGAAGTCGACGCGGCGGCTCTGGCTGCCTTGTTGGCCGCCCGTAACTGATGGGGTGCTTGGCAGTGTGCTTGTATTCGTTGTGCTTGTGAGGGCCCGGGGCTATCCGACGGACGACCGGCCATGCGCACGGCTTTCTCTAAAAATGTTGGGGGTAAGCTTCGTGGCATTACCCCACGAAGCTTGAAAAAAGAGGTGGCGTTGGCACCGGCGGCCTTGTGGGATGACTCTAACCATGAACCCTGTTTTCAAGCTGTTACTCGAAGGTGGTCACCTTTCCACGGCCCAGATGGCCCAAGTCATCGGCCTGTCTGAAATCGAAGTTCAGCAGCACCTCGAGCAGCTGAAAAAAGATAAAATCTTCCTCGGCTGGCGTCCGGTGCTCGACTTGTCCCGCGAGGGCGCCGGCGTCGCGGTGCGAGCGGTTATTGAGGTCAAGGTCACTCCGGAGCGCGG
>JBILBW010000110.1:0-9208 GCA_044353465.1 Rariglobus sp.
CCCGCCCGCCTGGAGCAGTTCGGGCTCGGTCTTGCCAGCCCGGATCAGCAGGGCCGGCTCGTGGCCGGCGCGCACGTAGGTGAGGCGGTTGGTGTCGAGGTCGAGGATGCCGTAGAACAACGAAATGAACATGCCGCGCGGCATGTCGTTGTGCACGGCGCGATTGACTCGTTTGACCACCGTGGCCGCGCTGCGCTCTCCCGCCGCGCACAGGCGCAGCGTGGCCCGGCACGAAGCCATCATCAGTGCGGCCGCCGGACCTTTGCCCGCCACATCGGCGATCACAAAGCCCCAGCGGCGCCCATCGACCGGGAGCACGTCGTAATAATCCCCGCCAATGTGCAGCGAGGCCTGGGAAAGCGCCTCGATTTCGACCTCGCCGATGTCGGGGAACAGGTGGGGGCGCAACTGGTGCTGAACCTCGCCTGCCAGGCGCAAATCGCGTTCCCGCAAGGCGCGGTCCCGGTCGTCGGCCGCTTTGCGCAGGGTGATGTCGGTGATCAGGCCCTCGTGGTGCGTCACGTTACCGGCCGGATCGAAGCGGACCACCGTGTGGTCGTCGACCCAGCGGACGGAGCCGTCGGCGCAGACAATCCGGTATTCCTGACTGTATTCGTGGTGGCGGGCGTTGGCATGGGCCTCCACCTCGGAGCCGACCCGTTCCCGGTCGTCGGGGTGGGTGATGCCACGGAAACTCAGGCGCCGGCCGGTGAAATCCTCGGGCAGGTAGCCGAACTGAGTGATGCTATGGGAAACGTAGGCGACCGGCCAGTTTTCCTCGGCCAGCCAGAGCACCACGATCGACGGCGAGCGATTGACGATCTGCTCGAGTTCCTCGCGACGGGCCAGGGCGAGCTTGAGTTCATCCTGGGCTTGGCGGCGCACGGTGATGTCGCGACCGACCCCGAAAAAAGCCCGGCGACCATCGCGGTCGGTGTAGGCCGAGCCGGTGGTGGCGTGCCAGACCCAACTGCCGTCCTTGTGGAGCACCCGGTATTCGATCCCCCGGGGATTGACCCCGAGTTGCAGGGTTTCGCCGATAAAATCCCGCAGCAAGGGGATGTCCTCGGCATGGACAAACTGGGTGTAGGGCCGGCCGATGATGTCGTCGATTTCGTGACCGAGCTTCGGGGTCCAGGCGTCGGAGACGAATTTGTAGAGTCCATCGGGGGTGATGGCGTAAAGGATCTCGCTGGCGATTTTCAGGTAAGTGCGCCAGCGCGCTTCGCTGCGGCGCACCTCTTGCTCGGCCTCGTAGCGGGCCGACACATCCTCGATCATGGCAAAGTGGTGGGTGACTCGGCCCGCGGGGTCGCGGACCACCACCACCGTAAGCTCGCAGCGCAGCTCGCGGCCGTCTTTGTGCAAGTAGCGCTTTTCCATCACGAAGCCGTTGCGCTGTCCCGCGTAAATTTCCGCGGTCAACTCCTGCTGCCGAATCCAATCCTCCGGATGGGTGATTTGGCGAATGTTATCAATGCTGCCGGCCTCCTCGGGATTGAGGCCAACGAGTTCGCAATACCGGCGATTGACCACGTTGCGCCCCAGCACCCCGTGCTCATCAATCTCCCGCCAGCTCAAGCCGATCGGGGCATGATCGAAAAACAACAGTAGTTGTTGGATCGCATCCGGGCCCCGACTCAACCAGCTGGGCACCGAAAAATCGGCCGAAAAATGCGGGCTGGCGGCGGACGATAGGGGCGTTTCGGACGACGACATAAGGGACTAGGTGAAAGTACTAGCTTTGGACCCAACGAGAATCCAGCACGAACACGCCACCGCTTCGCGCGGGCGGCGGATTTGAAACCTAAAATCTAAAAATTTGAGATCGGGGATATCGAATTTGGTTTCCCGAATTAAAAACCGGCGATTCGAAAGCCCAGGATCTCCCGGCCCCACGATTTCCGATCTCAGTTTTCTTTCGCCTCCGCCGAACCCGACCCCCAGCCCGGGTTGTCGCGCCCTCCGGTCGGCTGAAGAACGAGAACGGGTAAGAATCAAGCGTACGAGTCGAACGCGTGGGATCGCCCCCTCCCTCCCGCCATTTGCCCGCGAAAAGACCAGGCAACAAATTGCGTTGCCGCGCCCGTCGCCCCCCCTATGAAGCAGGGCACTTCCACCATGTATCAGGTCACCTTTTCCGAACAGAGCATGCTGGAGCTGAAAAAGCTCGATAAACTCCAGCAGCTCGAAGCCATCGAACCGATCAGCTCACTTAAAGCCGCCGATTTTGAGCATCCCCGCGAACCGCTGGGGCGCTTTACGCGCGCCGGCCACTCCCTTTTCCGCCTACGTTCGGGCGACCACCGGTTCTATTTCGACCTCAAACCAAACGACACCATTCACGTCCTCTACATCCTGCACAGCAATTCCTTGGAGGATTTTCTTCTGCGCAACAAGTTGCCCGTGAGCGAGCACCAGTTGGTCGAACAGGATTCCAAATTTTGGAAATACCTCGAGTCGCTCACCAAAAAGTAAGCCTTCGCCCCCAATGGCCGCACCCCTTCCCCACCTTTCGGTAGCCGACGCTGAGCAGACCCTCTCCATCGAAAAGGCCAGCCGGATTTACTTCCTGCCCAACCTGATGACCGCAGGGAACCTGTTTTGCGGGTTTGCCGCCTGCCTGCGTTGCATTGAAGCCAACTTTATCACCCGCAAGGCCGCCGATTTGGCGACTGACATTCCGCCCGAGGCCATCGCCCACTACCGGGAAGCCGTCTGGTACATCTTCGGCGCCATGGCCTTTGACGCCTTGGATGGGCGCCTGGCTCGGATGGGGGGACGCGAGTCCCTGTTTGGGGCCGAATTCGATTCGCTGGCCGACATCGTTTCCTTCGGCTTGGCCCCAGCCTTGATGGTGTTTTTCCTGATTATCCGCCCGGCAGGCGGAGACCAAACCCTGCTCAGCGCGGGTGGTCTGATCGGGTTCATCTACCTGCTCTGCGCGGCGATGCGCCTGGCCCGCTTTAACGTCATCACCCACCCGTTGTTACAACGCCCGGGGCTGAAAGCCAGTAGTAAGGACTTTGTCGGCCTGCCCGTGCCGGCAGCCGCCGGCACCGTGGCCGCCCTCATGCTCTTTTTGCTCAACCTGATCGAACACGACAAATCCCTGCAATCGATGGCCTTGAGTTTGCCCCTCCTGCTTCTTCTGGTGGCCATGCTCATGGTCAGCACGGTGCGTTACCCCAGCGGTAAACAGATCGATCTGCGGACCAAGACCAAGCTGACCACCCTGGTTATCTACATTGCCGTAGGTGCTGCCGTGGTGCGCTTTAAGGAATACGGGATGTTCTTCGTCTGCCTCGGCTACATTTTTTTCGGGCTGGCCCGCCACTGGCGTCGACACGGGGTAATCAAGCAGGCCCCGCTGGTGTGAGTAGTTTTGCGATCAACCCCCCAATAACTGACCAATAACTTCGTCGCTGTGGATAACCGCGGGTTTATTGGCGGGATCGCCCAAAGTTTTTCACGGTCCCCCGAGCAGGGTTTTAGCAGCGAAAACCGCCCGGTTATTCCAGTTATTCCCAGACCATAATAAGAGGGATAAGATATATCATTGAACTAGATTTCTTTTATCCTTTGTTAACTTCCCCCTCTTTCGCGTTACCACGCCCTTCCTTTCCATGAAATTCAAGATCAACCGCGATCACTTCAGCAATGGCCTCGCCCAAGTTCTCAACGTCGTTGGCTCCAAGGCGACCATGCCCATTCTGAGCAATGTGTTGATCGAGGCGGAAAAGGACTACATCTGCCTGACCACCACCAACCTCGACCTGGGCATCCGCTGCAAGATCAAGGCCGAGGTTAAGGAGCCCGGTGCGGTGACCTTACCGGTCAAGCGCCTCGCCACCATCGTGCGCGAACTGCCCAACGTCGACGTGACCTTCGACGCCACCCCGAATCATCAGGTTAAACTCAGCTCAGGCGGTTCCACCTTCAAGATCGTCGGCATCGGCAAGGAGGAATTCCCCCCGCTGCCCGAGTTTGGCGACGAAAAGACCTTCACCCTCGAACAGGCCGAACTCACCTCGATGCTCAAAAGCGTCGCCTACGCCCAATCGAGCGACGAAACCCGTTACATCCTCAACGGCGTCTATTTTAACTTCAAAGACGGCAAATTGAACCTGGTGGCCACCGACGGCCGCCGTCTCGCCCTCATTTCCAAGGATATCGAGGTCCCGCCCGAGAACGCTGGAAGCATCATCCTGCCCGCCAAGACGGTTTCCGAGCTCACCCGCATGCTGGACAAGGGGGAGAAGCTTAAAATCGCCTTTAACGAGCGCCGCGCCTCCTTCCAGATCAACACCGACAAGGACTCCAGTGGCCTAGTCGACTCGATTTACCTTTATTCCAAGGTCGTCGAAGGCAATTACCCGAATTATCAGCAGGTCATCCCCAAGGAAACCCACCAGCGCATCAAGTTGGAGCGCGAGCTGTTCCTCGAATGCGTGCACCGCGCCGCCCTGGTCACCTCGGAAAAGTCCAACTCGGTTAAGATCAAGTTGAGCAGCAACCTCTTGGAAATCACCGCCCAAAGCCCCGACTTCGGCGAGGCCCACGAGTCGATGGCCATCGCCTACAGCGGACCCGACCTGCAAGTTGCTTTCAATCCTGCCTTTGTGATCGATCCGCTCAAGGCGCTGACCAAGGACGAGGTTTTCTTTGAGTTGAAGGATGAGGTGAGCCCGGGGGTGTTCAAAACCCTGGAAAACTTCATCTGCGTGATCATGCCGGTGCGGTTATAAACCGGCAGCTATCCACCTACGGTTCCTAGAGGCCCGACGCTGTAGTCGGGCTTTCTTTGTCTTAGTTGCCTTTGCAGTTACCGTTTTTTTTCGGTGGCGAGGGTCAGGGCCCGGGGTCCCTTTTTTTGAGCCGGTTCTATTATTTCTTCCATGATTGCTGATTATGCCCTGCTAACGGCCATTATCCTTTCGCTGGTTCTGTTACAACTAAACCAGCGCCAGGGTTTGCCTGCTTTGACGATTATCAACCGCTGGCTGCGGTGGTTCATTTTTGCCTTTGGCGCCGCCGCCATCGTGGAAGACTTTGGCTGGTCGGACCGGTCTTACCCGGTGTTGGTGGGGGCGTTTTTTCTCGTCTGGTTTTTGTTCGAAACGATCTATAACTGGCTGGCGATCCATGCCTTGAGTGTCAGCTCGCTGCCGCTGTTTCCGCGCTACAGCGTCAACCAAAACGGCGAAGAATGGCCCACTTCCCCCCGGTTTTTAAAATTGCGCGATTGGTTGCGTGGCAAGGGCTTTAAACAAGTCCAAGCGCTCAAGGCAGAAGTGGGTCCCAACCTGTTTTTGCGGGTTTGCGTGTATCAGAACGCCAGCGCCGGGGTCCGCCTGCAGGTCACCTTTCTTCCCCAGGGCAGCGGGGCGTTGGCGGCTTATTACAGCCTTTCGACCAACACGGTGGGTGGAAGCCGTTATGTGACCGATAACCTGCACCTGCCGTTTGGGGGTTTTTATCCGGAGAACTGGCTGTTGTCCCGTCATCCTTGGCGGCGCTCCTTGGCTGGTTTGGTGACCCTCCACGAAAACCGCTTGGCCGTCGCCAATGAACAAATCGTGCCGTGGACCAGCGAGCCGCTCGACGATCTGAACGGCCAACAGCGCGAATTGGAGAAGATTAACACCGCGCTGGGTTTCCTGTTTCCCCAGGCCGACCGCGAGGAGTTTGGCAAAATCAGCCACGAGGGCCGCTATCGGGTGTGGAAAGAATACTGGCTGCTCAGCTATTTCGGCAAAAGCGTGCGGTATTGAGGCAGCGATGGAGCGCCGTCTGGCGGTCGCTTAAGCGTGTGGGGCGAAGCGCCACGCTCGGCTCACGCCCAGGCTCGCCGTCAGCCTTCGACCCTAGACGACCGGGCAGGAGGCTCAGCGCGCCCCCACCCGCGCCCCTTCCGCCAATTCCCCCGGACTCGCCCAGTTGCACGCCCCGTTGGCTTCATCGCCTGCGACATAGGCCACAAACTGCAGCTGCGGCCCGCCTTCGCCTGCGGCCCAGAACCGGACCAGCCCATCGCCGGTGAGCACCGGCCGGCCGGCAACCGTATCCAGGGGGAAATCCATGAAGCCGGCGAGGGCGCGCGCCACCAGCTCGCTGCAGAAGAGTTTATCCTCGTGGGCAAAATCGAAGTCATAGTCGTAGGGTGTGCCGAGCCACGCAAAAGCCCGGGCGATGACCGCCTGGCGTTGGACCGGGCTCAGTTTGGGCCGCAAGACCGCCACTGAATCGGCGGCGCCCAGGGTCTGTTCGAGCGAGGCCATGGCGACGCCTTGGCCGGCGGCCTGGATGAGGGCCTGGCGCTGGCCGCTGGCGTTGGGCAGGGCGAACGTTTCCAGCCGCTGCTGGATGCTGAGGTCCTGGTCGAGCCCGGCCGCCTGCAACTGCTCGCTGGTGCCGACGTAGAGGCCCAGTTGCGACCACTTGCCCGGCAGCAGGCCGGTGGCGAGGTAAGGGTTGGCCTGGGTTAAGACGATGTCGCCGGGTTGCAGAAACGGCCGGAGTTTTTCCATCCATTCCGGGGTGAGCAGCGCCTCGCCGTGGCGAGGTTCCCGGGGCGCCAAGGGCGTGCCGAGGTCCGCCTGACCGGCGGGGTCGAACAGCGGGTGCCAACGGTGGGCGAGGTCGCGGGCGGCGGTTGCGGCGGAGCGTTGCAGCTTTGCGGCCCGGCGGCGGCCGTTCTCGTCGCCAAGGCGGGCCTGGTTTTGGTGGGTCCAGGCCAGTCGCCGCAAGGTGGTGTGGTAGCGCAAAAGCCGCGCCTGGCGGGCTTGGAACGCCGGGGTTTCCCACTCGGCCGCGGGCTCGGACTGGGCCTCAGCACGCGGCGCGGTCTCGCCCGCGAGTTCGGCGAGGACCGCCGCCAGCGTGTGTTCGTCGGCGCTTAAGCGTTCATCCAAGGCGGCGGCTTCCAGTTGGGAAAAATCGGGAGCGTTACCGCGCAACAACTCGATCGGGGAAACGTAAAGGAGCGCCCCCGCGCAGCTCGCCCCCACCAGCAAGCTGGCCGTGCCCAAGGTCAGGGCCAGCGCGGGCGGCAAATGATACCGTACCCGCAGTTGCTGCCACAGCTGGGTCTGGCCCAAGGCCAGCAGACCGCCGAGCAGCAGCAGGGCGAGCCAGACGACCACCCCCCAGACCAGGCAAAACTCGCGCACCCAAAACGCGGACAGCCCGCACCAAAAACCATAAACCGGCAGGCCCCACAGCAGCCGATTGACTGCGGGGGAAAAGTCCCCGGGGGCGGGAATCCACAGGGTTACGGTGCGGATCACCAGCCACGGCGTGAGGTGACCGAGAAAGCCAACCAGGGTGAAGACCAGGCGCAGCCATAGCAGGGGGCACAGGCGGACCGCGGCGCGTTTTAGCCCGACGAGGCGGCGCAGGAGAAACCAGGCGAGCGGATGGGTGGGAGGGGGTTTGGCCATGAACGGGGAAGGAATGCTGGGGCGGTCGGGCGCGGCAACTGGGCGGGGCAGATGGTAAAGCTTAAAACCCGGGGCTGAACGGTGTCCGGCTTGCGGATCGCGCAGCGAAATCCCCCCGCGATTGCGCTGCGGTCCGGTTCGGCGGAGCGCAACGACCGAGGGGGTGCGTCCGCAACGAGGCCAACTGCAACGCGCTTTCGGTGGAATACACGGGGTTAAACTAGTTTGGGCAACGGCTTACGTGGCGATGGTTTTGAGGTAGGCGAGCAGTTCGGCCAGCACGGCTTCGGTGACGGCGGCTTGCACCTCGGTGCGCTTCTGCCCGGGGCAGACCACCCGGCCGGTCAACCCCTGCCAGCGCCGCGGGCCCAGCCGATGCGCGATGGCCCAGTAAGCAAACGGGTCCGCCACCCCCAGCGCCGCCGCCGGCTCGGCGTAACCGGTGGTGGCCACCGCCAGGTCGGCGCCAAATAACGTCGCCGCCCCGCGCGCCATTTGCGTGGCCACAGCTGCCGAGACCGCGTTCACCCGCTGGGCCACGCCCCGGTTCACCCCGAGAAGGTTTACCTTTTGCTCGATCGTGTAGGCGGTGAGGCCGCCGCGGAAAAACCCCGAGGCCCCCGGGACCGCGGTGATCGCCGCCTGCACCTGGCCGCCCGTCAGGCTTTCGGCCACCGCCAGGCTCAGCGCGGGCGAGTGGTTTAAACAGAGGGTTTGGAGTTCGCGGGCGAGACGGGTGGACATGGGTGCGGGGGGCGACGGGTTACTTCGACTTGGTGGCGCGGCGCAGTTTCGCCAGGCGTTTGCGCAGGCGCCAGCGGTGGCTTTTGGCGACGATGTAACCCACGCACTTGGGCGAACCGCAGCGGCAGGGGTGCTGCTGCCAGTTGGCAACGTCGAAGCCGTAGTCGAAGGAAAGCTCCTCGCCGGCGGCAATGTCCCGGCGTGCGGTGATCCAGATGTGGCCGCGGACTTTTTCGCTTTGGCAGTTCGGCTCGCACGAGTGGTTGATCAAGCGCGCGGTGTTCCAGTCCATGTGGCCGTCGAGGTCGTGGCGCTGGTTGATTTCGAAAATGTACACGCAGCCGTCGCCGCCGGCGGCCTCGCGGGCGGCCCGTGCGGCATCGCGCCGCTCCGACTCGGCCTTGGTGATGCGCTCGCCCTCGTATTCGATGATCCGCGTGCCGGCCGGAATCGCGCGGCTGGCGCGGATGCCCCGCCCGTGGATCGTCGACTGCCAGACCTCGGCCCATTCCGAGGTGGTGGCCGCCCGGGCCGGCGCGGGTTTTGGGGCGGCGGTGCGGGTCTTTGCGGCGGTGCCGCGGGGAGCGGGTTTGGCTTTGCTCATGCCTGCAGTTCCAAGCCCACCGGACAGTGGTCGCTGCCCATGACCTCGGGGGAAATCCAGGCTCGTTTGAGCCGGGGTTGCAGCGCGGCGGAGGCGAGGAAGTAGTCGATGCGCCAGCCGATGTTGCGCGGGCGGGCCCCGGCGCGGTACGTCCACCAGGAGTAGTGGCCGGGGCCTTTTTCAAAGTGGCGGAAGGTGTCGATGAAACCGGCCTTCAGGCAGGCGCGAAATCCGGCGCGTTCCTCGTCGCTGAAGCCGGGGTTGCCGACGTTTTCCTTGGGGCGGGCGAGATCGATCGGCTCGTGGGCGACGTTGAGGTCGCCGCAGACGATCACCGGTTTGGTTTTTTCCAGGGCGCGCAGGTGGGCGAGGAAGTCGCGGTCCCAGCGTTGGCGGTAGGGCAGGCGGGCGAGTTCGT
>JBILBW010000229.1:0-2835 GCA_044353465.1 Rariglobus sp.
TGGGTTGGCCGGCCGCCAGCAAGGCGGACACGAGGATGTTGCGCGCCTCGGCCACCTGGGGCAGGAGCGCGACGAGGCGTTCGAGCGGAGCGAGGGCGGCGGTGGCGCGTTTTAAATCGAGCAGGGTGACACCGAGGGTAAGAGCGGCGGCGGGGTGGTTGGGAGCGAGGGCGGCGGCTTGCTCCAGGGGCACGAGGGCCTCGGCCAGCTGACCTTCGTCACGCAGGCGGTTGGCTTCCTGGAGAAGGCGATCGAGTGTCATCGGCTCAGGCAGGCAGAGGCGGAGGCCCCTGCCAATTCCAGAGATGGGCGCACACGCCGGGGCTGCCCCGGACGGGCGAAATCAATTTTAAGACTGTGCTTGTCCGCGGTAAGCGTGTTTTTTTAAGGCAACGTCGTCCGGTTCACTTTTCTATTTTTGATGCGTCCCACCCCTCTTCAGCTGGCACTGCAACAGGCGATCGCCCACCACCAGGCCGGGCGTTTTGCCGCCGCTTATGCGCTTTACCAGCAGGTGCAGCGTAAGGGCCCGGCGTTGTTTGACGGCTGGCACTTGGGCGGCCTGGCCGCCTTGCAACTCGGGCGCCTGGAGGAATCCGTCAGCCACTTGGAGCGGGCCCGGGTTTTGCAGCCCAAATCGGCGGTGTGCCACATGCGCCTGGGGGTGGCGCGGCGGATGCGCGGCGAACTCGCCCAAGCCGAACAGGTGTTGCGCCGGGCCGCCGAACTGGACCCGCGCCTACCGGAGTCTTGGGAGCACCTGGCGGTGGTGTATGACTTGAGCGGGCGTTTGCCCCAAGCGCTGGAGGCGGCCCAGGCAGCCGCCCGGCTTAAACCCGACGATCAGGCGGCCTTCAGCCGGGTGGCCCAGTTGCTCGGCCGTATGCAAGGTTGGGCCACCGCGTTGCCTCTGTTGCAGGAGGCGGTGGTGCGTTGGCCCCGGGTGGCCGATACATGGAAGGACCTCGGCACCGTTCAGGCCTGTTTGCATGAGGCGGAGGCCGCGTTGGTGTCCCTGGATCGCGCGCTTGCCCTCGAGCCGGGCTTTACCGCCGCGCGGCTCGGGCGGGCGTTGGCCTTGCAGGAGTCGTTTTGCATCCCCGAGGCGGTCGCCGAGTACGAGGAGGTTTTGCGCGCCGAGCCGGCCCATCCCGAAGCGGGGAGCGCGCGGCTCCTGTGTTTGAACTATCTGGACACGGTTACCGCCGAGGTTCTGCGCGACGCTCATTTTGGCTACGGCCGGGCGCAGGTGGCCGGCTTGACGCTGCCCCCTGCGGTACGCGCAACGGTGCTGGCGGACGGGCGCCCCTTGCGCGTGGCGGTGGTGTCGGGGGATTTTCGTCGCCATGCGGTGGCGTCGTTTTTCGAGCCGCTCCTGGCGCATCCACGTCCCGCGGGCATCGAGGTGTGGCTGTACCACGATCATGCGGTGGTCGATGAGGTCAGCCGGCGCCTGCAGGGGTTGGCCAGCCAGTGGCGGCACATTGGCGGGCTGGCCAATGGAGCGGTCGAGGCCTTGTTGCGCAGCGATGCCCCTGATGTGCTGATCGACCTGGCAGGCCACACCGGACTCAACCGGCTGCCATTATACGCACGCCGGGTGGCACCGGTACAAATCGCTTATCTTGGCTACCCCAACACCACTGGTCTGGCGGCGATGGATTACCGCTTTACCGATGCGTTTGCCGACCCGGTGGGCCAGACCGACGCCTTTTATACCGAGCAGCTGGTCCGCTACGCGCCGTGCGCCTGGGCTTATCAACCGCCCGCCGATGCGCCGGCACCGGCGTTGCCGCCCTGTGCAAGCGGTGCCCCGGTGACGTTTGGCTCGTTTAACAATCCGGCCAAGCTCAACGGCCAAACCCTGCGGCTCTGGGCCCGCGTATTGAAGGCCGTTCCCGGCTCGCGCCTCCTGCTCAAGGGCCATGGTTTTGACGGCGCCGGCTTACGTGAGCAACTGGCCGCCCGCTTTGCCGCTGTCGGGGTGGAGCGCTCCCGCCTCGAGATGATGGATCGCACCCGTTCGTCGCTGGCGCATCTGGAGTTGTATGCTCAGGTGGACGTGGCGCTGGATCCCTATCCCTATCACGGCACCACCACCACCTGCGAAGCCCTCTGGATGGGACGCCCGCTCGTCACGTTGGCGGGCGACGAGCACCGCAGCCGGGTGGGAGTCTCCCTGCTAAACGCCTGCGGGCATCCCGAGTGGATTGCGGCCACCGAGGCGGATTACGTGGAGATCGCCGCCGGTTTAGCGCGCAACCCGGAAGGACTGACGCACCTCGCCCACGGATTGCGCTCGAGCTTGACGGCCGGTCCTCTGCTGGGCCACGCGGATCAGGCGGCTCGTTTTTGGGCGGCGGTGGCGGCCTGCGCTCACGGCACACATACGGCGGTGCCCCACGGTTAAACCGGTCTGGGTTCCACCCCAGGCAAGCGACTCCCTTAAGGGGCCGGTTTTAGGGCAAATACGCGCAGTCCGCGGTGTCTGGCCCCCAACCCCACCTGGAACCACGCGGTCAAGTTGATGGCCGTACTCGCCCTATAATCCCTACAGTTGGACATTTTGAGGCTTTCCGATCGCTGCGCAAAATCACTCCGTAATCTCGTTCAGCTCGGAGTCTGGCGCATGCAGGAGGGAGACGGAACGCTTCACGTTCGGCACGAAGGCGCGCCGCGCAGCGAAACCGCTACGCGCTCCCGCTACGTTAGTCGGCCCTGAAAAAGGCACCCTACGGCATCACCGCCAAAAACTGA
Source organism: Rariglobus sp. (assembly GCA_044353465.1). GTDB lineage: Bacteria > Verrucomicrobiota > Verrucomicrobiia > Opitutales > Opitutaceae > Rariglobus. Next base: position 2,758 of record JBILBW010000229.1, read on the forward strand.
TCCCGGGATGCCGGGACGAACAAGGAACGCAGCAGGTGGAGTAAACGGCACAAAAAGAAGCCGAGGAGCTTCTGGAAG
>JBILBW010000111.1:0-9098 GCA_044353465.1 Rariglobus sp.
TATCTTTTTTGGTTTCGATCGAGAAGTTCGCGGAGCAGTTCGGGCGCGAGTGAGTCGACAGCACCTCATTTTGTTGCAAGCCCACTAATGCAAACAGGAGGCGAGGAAGCCGGGCCTAAAGCCGGGGCAGCGCTCGGACCTTACGGGCCATGCCGCGGGCTTCGGGGCAAATTTGGCCGAGCAGCGATCCTTGGCGGAAGTCCCGTGGGCTATGCCCAAATTCAGCGCGAAAAAGCCGTGAGAAATGGAACGCATCGTCGAATCCGACCAGATCGGCGACCTCGTGAACGGCTAGATCGGTGCGGGTGAGCAGCTGGGCAGCCCGGTCTAGACGTAACAAGCGGAGCACTTCCATCGGAGTGCAGTCCAAGGCTGCCTTCACCTGGACCGCTAGGGAACTGCGCGAGACCCCAGATATCCGCACCAGATCGTCCAAGGAGGGACTTGCACGCTCCGTGATCGCCAGGGAGATCGCGTCCAGCATCCGTTGAACCGCCGGGGGCAGGTCGCTGGCGGGTTCGCTGGCACTGACTAATTGACTGTTGAGAAATGCTTCCAGGACCAAGCGCAGTGCCGATTCCGCCTGGAGCGCCCCCTCTTTTTGTCCCAGTAGCCACCCCACGTGGCGCAACAGCGGACGCACGATATCCTCGTCAGGAAGGGTACGAATTAAAGGCCAGGCCGTGTGATCCGGCACCTCACCGACCAGATCGAAATGAATGTAGCCGTGGCACGTGGAGCGGCGTTCATCCCAGCGAAACGAATCTCGCATACCGGGACGAGCCAGCAGGACCGTTCCCGGCTTCGCCATAATCTCCTGTCCCTCCACCTGCCAGAGGGCCGTGCCGGCAAGCATCCACACAAATTCAAAATTATACACGAGTCGCGGTCCGTAGCCGCTGCCCCTAGGATAGGTGGCAATGCCTTCGTGCCGGATTTTCGGTGAGCAGCGGCTAAGATCGATGATCATGATCTGGATTTTTATCCATGTTTTCGAGTGGAATATCCATTCAAAAGTCCGCCGCTATTTGATAGATTGATTAAGTATGAAACACCCCTTGCTCACCCCATTCTTTCTGCTCTTTGCGACCGGATGCGCTCTGGCCGCCGAATTCCACGTCTCGCCAGCGGGCAACGATACCGGCCCCGGCGACAGCCCGCGGCCCTTTCGCACCATTCAGCGAGCCGCCGAAGCCGCCCAGCCCGGTGACACCATTACCGTCCATGCCGGGATCTACCGGGAGCGGGTTGATCCACCCCGAGGCGGTTTGGCCGATGATCGTCGAATCACCTACCAAGCGGCCCCCGGCGAAGTGGTAGAGATTCGAGGTTCTGAAGTGGTCACCGGCTGGACCCAGACCGAAGGTGATGTTTGGCAGGTCGCCGTACCGGCTTCGCGTTTCGGCACGTTCAACCCTTTTGCCGATGTTTTAAAGGGCGACTGGTTCCGACCACAGGGGCGCGTCCACCATACCGGCGCCGTCTATTGCGATGGCCGCTGGCTGGGGGAGGTGGACAGCCTGGACGTCTTAAAAAAGGACGCAAAGGAGGGCTGGTGGGCTGAGGCGGGACCACAGGAGACGGTGATCTATGCCCGTTTTCCCGGACTGGACCCCAACCGCCGGTTAACTGAGATCAACGTACGCCAGAGCGTTTTTTATCCCAGCCAGCCGGGGCGGGACTGGATCACCGTGCGGGGCTTTCGCCTGCGCCACGCCGCCACACCCTGGGCTCCGCCCACCGCCGAACAGATCGGCCTGCTTGGCACCCATTGGAGCCGCGGCTGGATTATCGAGAACAACACGGTGACTCATTCGATGTGCACGGGCATTACCTTGGGAAAATACGGTGATGCCTACGACAATGCCGCCGGCACCGCCGAGGGTTATGTCGGCACCATCAAACGGGCCCTGGCGCACCCCATCCCGTGGACGCGGGAGCGCATTGGCGGCCATGTGGTCCGTCGTAACACGGTAGCGTATTGTGAGCAGGCGGGCATCGTCGGCAGCCTCGGCGCGATTTTCAGTACGATCAGCGATAATGTGGTCCACGATATCCATGTCCGCCGCCGGTTTTCCGGGGCGGAGCAGGCCGCGCTCAAGTTTCATGCCGCTCTTGATACTGTGATCAGTGGTAATCACATCTATCGTTCCCATCGCGGCATCTGGCTGGACTGGATGACTCAGGGCACCCAAGTCACTGGGAACATCATTCACGACAACCTGGAGATGGATATCTTTTTGGAGGTCAACCACGGGCCGTTCCTCGTGGCGAATAATCTCCTATTGTCCCCACTGAGTCTGGTGGACTGGTCCCAAGGTGGCGCTTTCGTCCACAATATCTTCGCGGGGGTACTGGCACAGCGCAGCGAGCACCGCCGGACTCCGTGGCACGCGGCCCATGGGACTGAAATCGCCGGCATGGCGTCCATCTCAGGTGGCGACAATCGGTTCTTCAATAACGTGTTCGTCGGCACCAAGGCTCCGACACCCACCTCAAGCCCCGATATCCCGTACACGGGGCGGCAATTCCCTGGCTTAACTGGCTATGATGAACTGGCCACACCCATTCTGGCCGAAGGCAATGTCTATTTCGGCACCGCTCGGCCCGGCCGTCAGGAAACCGGAGCCCGCGTATCCAATGGCCCCCTGCCTACATTTAGAGTCGATACCAAGACCAACCGTCTGCTCCTGCAACTGCCACAGGACTGCCTGGGGCTGGGGACACGGCTGGTGCACAGCGAGTTGTTGGGCCGGACTCGGGTTTCAGGACTGCCGTTCGTGCTGCCCGATGGATCACCATTACGTATTGACCGAGATATTCGTGGCTTGGCGCGCTCCAGTGATCATCCTGTCCCTGGACCTTTAGAATCAACTGGACCTGGGGAGATCCCGATCGACCTGCCGATTCAGAGTCGCAAGTGACCATAACAGCACACCGCTTGCTTTGCGCTGGCACTCTCCTCGGCCCATCGCGCCGGGATTTCCTCCACCCCCAGCCGAACCACCCCTCCCGCAGTCTGGGTTCCCTCATCGTCCTGCGTCTCCTACTCGCAGCGCACACCACGCGCCACTGCTTCCCCAGTTCCAGTAATTCGTGCCAGAGTCGTACGGGGGGCATATTGGCTGTGATTTTCCGGGTTTCATTAAAATTACCCACTGAAAGTGTCGAAGAACCTCAACCATCCAGATCTTTTAATGACGGCTGGGGCATCCCCGGGCGAGGACAGCCAAGATCAAGCCTGAGGATAAGGCGGAGCTTATTCGTTGCACGCTGGAGGAAACCCCTCCCATGGCGACACAGTGGAGCACCCGGCGCATGGCTGCAGTCGGTGGGCTGGCCACCAGCAGCGTAGGACTGATCTGGCGTAACCACGCAGTGAATCCCCACTTGGTTTGGGGCTTCATCATATCAGGGGATGCGCCCGCCCTGCTGGCGCCCTAGTTTTCCCCTTTGACAGTTTTACGCTTCATTCGTTTGTAGTCTCTAGGGCGCTGGCGTCGCCACATTCTCACGCACATGGCATCGAATCTCTTCGGCTACTTCTCCAACGACATCGGCATCGATCTCGGCACTGCAAACACCCTCGTTTACGTTAAAGACAAGGGTATCGTCCTGCGCGAGCCCAGCGTAGTCGCTCTGGACACGGTCACGCGCAAGGTCCGCGCGGTCGGCGAGGAAGCCAAAAAGATGCTGGGGCGCACCCCCGGCAACATCACCGCGATTCGGCCGATGAAAGACGGCGTGATTGCCGACTTCGATGTGACCGAGGAGATGCTGCGCTACTTCATTCGCAAGGTGCACAACAACGCCCTGCGGGTTGCCCCCCGTGTGGTCATCGCCATTCCGTCCGGTATCACCGAGGTGGAGAAACGAGCCGTCAAGGATTCCGCCACCCATGCCGGCGCTCGCGACGTGATCACGATCCCTGAGCCCATGGCTGCTGCGATCGGGGTGGGCCTGCCGATCGATGAACCCGCCGCCAACATGATCGTCGATATCGGCGGTGGCACCACCGAGATTGCGATCATTTCCCTGTCCGGCATCGTTTTCTCAAAGTCCATTCGGGTCGCTGGTGACGAATTGGACAGCGCCATCGTTAACTACATGAAGCGCGCCTATAACCTGCTTATCGGTGAACGCACCGCCGAGGAGATCAAGGTCCGGATTGGTTCGGCTTACCCGTTGGACGAGGAGCTCACCATGGAGGTCAAGGGCCGGGATTCCGTGGCCGGTTTGCCCAAAACCATTCACATTACCTCCCAAGAAATCCGGGAAGCCTTGAACGACCCTATTTCCGCCATCGTCGACGCAGTTCGTTCCACCCTGGAGCGTTGCCCGCCTGAGCTTTCCGCCGACTTGGTGGATCGCGGTTTTGTGATGGCCGGCGGCGGCGCGCTGATTCGCGGGATCGATCGGTTGTTGAGCGACAAGACCGGCCTGCCGGTGATCGTCGCCGATGATCCGCTCTCCGCGGTCGCCAATGGTACGGGCGCGGTTCTCAACGACCTCAACTGGGTGCTGCAGAACGTGTAAGCTGGAGCAGTTGGTTTTTTTGCGTTTCTCGCCGTCCCGTGCCCCCTCAGCGTTTCGATCAGGCCAAACCGTTTGTCACGCTTGGGCTTGTCCTGCTCGCATGGCTGCTGCTGCCGACTGCGTTCAAACGCATGGCGCGCGTGAGTTTTTTTGAGTTGCAGGCCCCCTTTGAATGCTCGGCTTCCTACGTTCGCGATATTCAGGATTTCTGGGCGCTGAAGAGCCGGCCCCAAAACGAACTCATTGAGGCCGGGCGGGACATTGCGCGACTTAACGCCGCCTATGAGGTCCGGCTTCAGCGGGATTCCGCTTTGCGTGCTGAACTGGAGCGGTTGGAGCGCGTCTTGAAGTTGCCGCCGGCCCCCGGTTTTCGTTCCGAAACGGGGCGGGTGGTCCGGCGTGATTTCTCGTCCTGGTGGCAGCAATTGACCATCCGGAAGGGCCGTAACTACGGCATTGTGGAAGGCGCTCCCGTGATTTACGCCGGCGGCGTGGTCGGCCGCATCCGAGAGGTCTATGCCTACACGGCGGTGGTGGAATTGATCAGTAGCCCGGGGGTGCGCATTGCCGCCGCCGCCGAGGGCGATACCCGCCCGGTGAGTTACCAGGGGGGGCTCAATCCCACGAACGCTCCGGCGAGTGGAACCGTTGAGTACGTGCCGCTGGACGTCTTTGTCACCCCCGCCAGTCCCCGCCGTTTAGTCACCTCCGGGTTGGGCGGGGTCTTTCCTCCCAACCTTACGATCGGTTACCTTACGCGTGTCGAGCCGAGCACCGATGGCTTGTTTAAATCAGGCGAGGTCAGGCTTGACCGGTCCTTGTCGGATTTAACCGAGGTGACCGTGCTGGTGCCGGATTCGCCGGCGAGTGTCGATTAGCCTGATGAAAAACAGGGTGCTCCTGCTCTTCGCCGCTTCGCTCTTGCTGCTGCTACTGCTCGGTCAGCTCAACCATCACCTGGCCGCCTGGCAGTTGCATGTGTGGTGCGGGGGGTTGTTTGTGGCGTTTGCCGGCCTGCGCGTTGCCTATGGAGTGGGGGCGAGCGCGGCCTTTCTTGCCGGCCTGATGCTCGACTCCACGGCCCCCGTTCCCTTTGGCACCCAGGGATTTCTCTTCCTGGCCGCCCATGCGGTTGTCTTCAACATCCGGGCCCGGGCCCCACGCGATGAGGTCGCCGTTGGGGTCTTGGTCGCTCTGTTGGCCAACCTGGGGTTGTTTCTTGCTCTGGGTTTCCTGCGGATCGAGGCCGGGGCGGACTCGGCCCGCGGGTGGATGCGCAGCTTCGCCGACCTGTTGGTTTCGCAAGTCGTGCTGGCGTTGATCGCGCCCTGGTTTTTCGCCATCCAGCAGCGCCTGCTGGAGCGTGCCGCCGGCACGACCCGCCCGTTCGCCAGCCGTTCGCGTTGAACCATGGCTACATCGGGTAAAGAGCGCGGCGGTCTGGTCGAGTCCCACAAGGGCTACGATCCGCGGGTGATTTTGTTTTATCCCTTCATTGGCGCGCTCTTGCTGATCCTCGCCGGCGGTCTGGCCTACCAACAGCTCTGGCTCACCGATCGTTTTCACGAGAGTGAACGTAAGCAAAGTCAGCGGCGTATCCTCGTGCCTGGTCCACGCGGTAATATTTATGATCGAGAGGGCCGCCCGCTGGTGGCCAATCGGCCGCGCTTCGCCGTCACCCTTTACCTGGGCGAGTTGCGCAAAGACTTTCGGGCCGAGTATATTCGCATCCGCAAAGCCTACCGGGCCGCCGGCGACAAGGACGTCCCCACCGGCTCACAAATGGAGCGCATTGCCCGCTTCACCGTGGTGCAGCGCTACCTCGACCAAGTTAACCGCACCCTCTCCCGCGCGGCTACCTTGGACGCGGACGATCTGGATAAACACTTTCATCAGCAGCTGCTGTTGCCCTACCTGCTCGTGGACGATCTGAAGACCTCCGAGTACGCGCGGTTGATCGAGCATTTGCCGGTCACCTCGCCGCTCCAAGTTTACACCTCGAGCATTCGTGATTACCCGCGGGGCTCCATCGGCGCCCACACGCTTGGCTATGTCACCACCAACGATGCGTTGGATGCCGCCGAGGATTTTCCCGGGGCCGAACTCACCACCTTTAAGATGAAGGGGACGGTTGGCCGCGTAGGGCTGGAGAAGAGCTTCGACAAGCGGCTCCAGGGCGAGACCGGCGGGGCGATCTACCGGGTCGACCCGGCTGGGTACCGGGTCAATCCGCCTTTATCCAAACGCCAGCCGGTGCACGGTCACAACCTGCCAACGTCGCTCGACGCGGACCTGCAAACGGCCGCCGAGAAGTCCATGGCGGAAACCGAAATGGCCGGGGCGGCGGTGGCTTTGGATGTGCGCACCGGCGAGGTGCTGGTTTTGGCGAGCAAGCCCGATTATAACCTGTTGGATTTCGTCCCCCGCCTCGGACACGCCGCTCGCCGTGACATTGAGGAGCGCGGAGCTTGGCTGAATCGGGCAACCCACGGTCTTTATCCGCCCGGATCCTCTTTTAAAATCCTCACCGCCATCGCCGGTCTGCGCGCCGGAACCATTGACCCGGCGGCGCTGGTCAACTGCCCCGGCTTCTATCAGGTCGGCGGCCGCAAGTTTCCCTGCCATGACGGCCATGCCCACGGGGAAATCAACATGGCCACGGCGATCGAGAAAAGCTGCAATGTCTATTTCTATAAGCACGGCCTTGATATGGGGGTGAAGGCACTCGCGGCGGAGGCGCGGGGCCATGGTTTCGGCCGGTTCTCGGGGATCGAAGTCTCGGAAACCCGCGGCACCCTCGTGCCAGATCCGGACTGGAAAATGGCGCGCCGCGCCGAACGCTGGTTTCCGGGGGACACGGCCAATCTCTCCATCGGGCAAGGCGATTTGCTGGTAACCCCGATGCAGATGGCGGCCTTCATCGCCTCGGTGGCGCGCGACGAGCGCACCACAACCCCGACCCTTCTCCACGAGGATAATCGTCCCCCCCAACATAGCCCGCCGAGCGGCCTGACGAGCGAACAGTACGCGGCTCTCGTCGCCGGCATGGAGGCTTGCGCCCAAACCGGGACCGCCAAGGTGCTGCAGTCGACCTTCATGAAAATCCCCGGTCTCAGTATCGCGGGCAAAACCGGGACGGCGCAGAAACAGACGCCCAAAGGGGCGATTAATTTTGCCTGGTTTATCTGCTTTGCGCCGATCGAAAAGCCGCAGATCGCGATTGCGGTGGTGATGGAGGGCGATACGCCGGGCGAGGAGACTGCCGGCGGTCGTTACGCCGTGCCGGTGGCTGCGGCGATCCTGCGAAAATGGGACGAAAAGCAGAAAAAACGTCCGCTTGGCCTGTTGCCCGGATTCATTCCCCAGCGGGTGGAGGGCGCCAACGGCCCGAGTGCAAGTCCGTAGGCCCTGATTTTGACCGCACGCCAACAGATCGCGGGCTTTCACCCGGAATCAAAACTCAAAACCCCTTGGGCTTGTTCGGCTCAATCAGGCCCACATCCAGCGCGTAGCGGGTCAGGCTGGCTACGTCATGCAGGTTGAGCTTACGCATCAGGTTGGTCCGGTGGTTGTCCACGGTTTTGACGCTGATATCGAGTTTGCTCGCGATTTCCTTGGTGCTGTTGCTCTCGGCGACCAGTTGCAGGATCTCGCGTTCGCGGTCGGTGAGGAAGTCGGAGGTGGCGCTGGAAGCCGGGTTGGCGACCACGTTGCGTAACAGCGAGGCGACCGCCGGGCCGAAATAGGTGCCGCCGTTGGCGACCGTTTCGAGGCCTTTTTTGAACTCCAGGAGGCCGGCGGTTTTCTCAACGAAGCCATGCGCGCCCGCCTCCAGCATCTCGCGAACGAGGACCGGGTTCTCATGCCCGGAAAAGACCAGGACACGGACGTTTTTCAGCTGTTTGGACAGCCGGCGGAGTAGGTCCACGCCGTTGAGGCCAGGCAATTTGGCGTCCAACACGAGCAGGTCGGGTTTCACTTCCATGCAAAGGTTGAGTGCGTTTTGACCCTCACCACTTTCACCCACCAGTTTGTAGTTGGGATCAAGGCGGAGAATCTCCACCAGCATCTCACGGATAGCAGTTTGATCTTCAATGATGACGAGACGTTTCATGCGAGCGGGGATGGGATCTGATTGGTAGGTGTGACTGCATCTAAATCGGATTTAACCACACAAACTGAAGTCCCTGGCAGAATTTAGGTGTCATCTATTTGTTTAAAACGCACGGCTTTCCGGTTAAGTAAAATTCTTAAGCGGTTACCTTGCTTTGGATTGCGGTAAAGCTCGCCGCCCGCTGGCCGGCGCTTCGGCCAAGTCAGCTTTCCCTGCGGCTTAAGCCAACAGCTGGATACTTTTAGACTTTCCGATCTCGGTGCAAAATCGCTTCGCGATCTCGTTAAGCTCAAAGACCGGAGCACGTAGCGGAACCACGGAGTCGTTTCGTTTGGCCTGGTTAATCCGTTGGCGAAATCTAAATAAGGGTTGACGCACGCAGACCAACATTGAGGGGATACAAGGTTTTTTTTGCCGAGCCACCGCTAGTTTTTGTTGATGCCCACAC
>JBILBW010000230.1:0-2811 GCA_044353465.1 Rariglobus sp.
GAAGGTGGCTCCGCCCGTGAGCGCGGGGAGGGTCAGGCGAGCAGCGCGTCGCCCCGTTAAAAACCAGTTGCCGGACGGTAGCCCCTGCCTACCGTCCTTTTTTTATGCCCGCCTCCGCCGCTGCTTCGTCCGCCTCCCTGCTCTCCGAGTTGCTCGCCCCGACCGACTCCTTTGCCCGCCGCCACAACGGCCCCAATGCCGCTGACCAGGCAGCCATGCTCCAAGTGCTCGGCCAACCCTCGCTTGCCGCCTTGGTCGACGCCACCGTGCCCCCGCACATCCGCCGCACCGCTATGGATCTGCCGGCCGCCCTCGGCGAAGCCGCCGCCCTCACCGAACTGCGCGGCCTGGCCAGCCAGAACCAGATCTACCGCAGCCACATTGGCATGGGTTACTACAACACCCACACCCCCGGGGTGATTCAACGCACCATTCTGGAAAACCCGAGCTGGTACACCGCCTACACCCCCTACCAGGCCGAAATCGCCCAGGGCCGCCTCGAGGCCCTGCTCAATTACCAGACGCTGGTCACCGACCTGACCGGGATGCAAATCGCCAACGCCTCCATGCTCGACGAGGGCACCGCCGCCGCCGAGGCCATGATGATGTGCCACCGCCTCAAGGAGGGCGACGCCGCCGCCCACCGCGCCTTTTTCGTCTCCGAAAAGTGCCACCCGCAGACCATCGACATCGTTAAAACCCGCGCCATCCCCCTCGGTATCGAGGTGCTCGTCGGCGACCACCGCAGCTTCGCCCCCACCGCCGCCACCTTCGGCGTGCTCGTGCAATACCCGGACACCACCGGCAGCATCCACGACTTCGAGACCTTCTTCGCCGCCGCCCACGCCGTCGGCGCCTTCACGATCGTCGCCACCGACCTGCTCGCCCTGACCCTCCTGCGCGCCCCGGGCGAGTTCGGCGCCGACGTTGCGGTCGGTTCGGCCCAGCGCTTTGGCGTGCCCATGGGTTTCGGCGGGCCGCACGCCGCCTTTTTGGCCACCCAGGACGCGTTCAAGCGCCAGATGCCCGGCCGGCTGGTCGGCGTGTCCAAGGACGCCAACGGCGACCCGGCCATGCGCCTGGCCCTCGGCACCCGCGAGCAACACATCCGCCGCGACAAGGCCACCTCCAACATCTGCACCGCCCAGGTGCTGCTCGCGGTCATGGCCTCGATGTACGCCGTTTACCACGGCCCCGAAGGCCTCAAGAAAATCGCCCGCCGCGTCCACGCGTTAACTGAACTGCTCGCCGCCGGCCTGCGCGCCGCCGGGGCCACCGTCAACGCCGAGCCGGTCTTCGACACCCTCACGGTGGGCAACATCGCCGCCGCCAAAATCCACGCCGCCGCCCTCGCCCAGAAGATCAACCTGCGCCCGCTCGACGAAACCACCCTCGGCATCTCGCTCGACGAAACCACCACCCTCGCGCAGGTCGAGACGCTGATAGCCCTGTTCGGCCCGAACCGCGCCGCGCACGCTGCTGACTTGGCACGCGCCGGGTTCGCCGCCCCCCACGCCCGCACCACTCCCGTCCTGACCGCCCCGGTGTTCAGCCGTTACCACACCGAGCACGAGATGCTGCGCTACATCAAGCGCCTTGAGGCCAAGGACTTGTCTCTGGTTCACTCGATGATCTCGCTCGGCTCCTGCACCATGAAGCTCAACGCCACCAGCGAGATGTTTCCCGTCTCCTGGCCGGAGTTTGGCCAACTGCACCCCTTCGCCCCGGCCGACCAGACCAAGGGTTACGCCCAGTTGTTTGCCAACCTCGAGGCCTGGCTGACCGAGATCACCGGGTTTGCCGCTGTCTCGCTCCAGCCCAACGCCGGCTCCCAGGGCGAATACGCCGGCTTGCTGGTGATCCGCGCCTACCACGAGTCGCGCGGCGAGAGTCACCGCCACATCTGCCTGATCCCGACCAGCGCCCACGGCACCAACCCGGCCAGCGCCGCCATGTGCGGTTACCAAGTCGTCCCGGTGGCCTGCGACGCCTCCGGCAACATCGACGTGGCCGACCTCCACGCCAAGATCGCCGCCCACGCCCAGTCCCTCGCCGCGGTGATGATCACCTATCCCTCGACCCACGGCGTGTTTGAGACCGCGATCAAAGACATCTGCGCCGCCGTCCACGCCGCCGGCGGCCAGGTTTACATGGACGGGGCCAACATGAACGCCCAGGTCGGGCTGACCTCACCCGGCCACATCGGCGCCGACGTCTGCCACCTCAACCTCCACAAGACCTTCTGCATTCCCCATGGCGGTGGCGGCCCCGGGATGGGCCCAATCGGGGTGGCCGCGCACCTGGCGCCGTTCCTACCCGGCCATCCGGTCGTGCAGACACGACCGGAATCTCAAATTTCAACACTCAAATCTCAAATCGGCGCGGTCTCCGCCGCGCCGTTCGGCAGCGCGTCGATCCTGGTCATTTCCTGGATGTACATCCGGATGATGGGGCCGGACGGCCTGACCGAGGCCACCCGGATCGCGATCCTCAACGCCAACTACGTCGCCGCCCGCCTGGAAAAGTATTTCCCGGTGCTTTACCGCGGCGCCACCGGCCTGGTTGCCCACGAATGCATCGTCGACCTGCGCGGCTGGAAAAAACACGGTATTGAGGCCGAGGACGCCGCCAAGCGCTTGATGGACTATGGTTACCACGCGCCGACCCTGTCATTCCCCGTGCCCGGCACCTTTATGATCGAGCCGACCGAGAGCGAAACCAAGGTCGAGCTGGACCGCTTCTGCGAGGCGATGATCTCCATTCACGCCGAAATGCAGGCGGTGGTGAACGGCCAGTCCGACAAGTTGGACA
>JBILBW010000231.1:0-2810 GCA_044353465.1 Rariglobus sp.
CTGGGTGGCGTGGATCAGGCCCATGTTGCCGGCGGCGCAGGCTGCGCCGATCGTGTAGGCCGGGCCGGTGATGCCGAGGTTGAGCGAGATCTCGCCCGCCGGGTTGTTGGAAACGGTGCGCGGGTTGTGGTAGTGCGACCAGTACTTGGTGTCGTAGTTAAACTTCGAAATCGCGTAGATTTCGTTCTCGGTTTCGACGTTGCCGTGCTCCGTGGTGCCGAGGTACACCCCGATCCGGTCCTTGGGGAACGCGGCGAAATCAATGCCGCTGTTGGCCACGGCCTCACGGGCGCAGTAAATCGAGATCGAGCCGGCCCGCGTGCCCACGCGCAGTTCCTTTTTCGTCTGGTATTTGAGCGCGTCGTAATGGCAGACGCCCGCGAGCAACTCGCCCATGTAGCGAATCTCCTTTTTCTCGATTCCGCCCACCCCGGCGAGCAGGTTTTGGCGGAATTCGGTCAACGTGTTGCCATTGGGAGCGGTCAGGCCAACTCCGGTGATGACGATGCGAGGGGTTTTAAACGACATGAAGGAAAATCGCTAGCCAACCCGACCTTAAACGTAATACAAGCCTAGGCTCCAAATATGAACGTACTTGTCGTCGGAGGTGCAGGCTACATCGGTAGCCATTGTGTTCGTCAACTGATCGCCGCCGGGCATCGCCCCGTGGTGTTGGACAATCTCGTCTTCGGCCACCGTGCCGCCGTGGACGCCGATGTGCCCTTCTACTCGGTCAATCTCGGCAACGAGAGCGAAGTGGGGAAAATTCTCCGCAAGGAGAAGATCGACCTCGTGATGCATTTCGCCGCCTACGCCTACGTGGGCGAGAGCGTCACCGATCCGCTCAAATACTACTTTAACAACGTCGCCGCGACCCTCCACCTGCTGCGCTGCATGATTGGCTCGGGGGTCAAGAAGTTCGTCTTCTCCTCGACCTGCGCAACCTACGGCATTCCCGACAAAATGCCCCTGGTGGAAACCATGCCCCAGGCGCCGATCAACCCCTACGGCCAGACCAAGCTGGACATGGAGAACGCGCTCAAGTCCTTCGCCTCCGCCTATGGCCTGAGTTTCGCCGCCTTCCGTTACTTCAACGCGGCCGGTGCCGCCGAGGACGGCCGGATCGGTGAGCAGCACAACCCCGAGACCCACCTGATCCCGCTGGTGATCGATGTGGCCCTGGGCAAGCGCGAGAACGTGCAGGTTTTCGGCACCGATTACCCGACCCCCGACGGCACCTGCCTGCGCGACTACGTGCACGTGGACGACCTCAGCCGCGCCCACATCGCCGTGTTCGACAAGCTGCAAACCCCCGGCACCGCGCTCTTCTACAACCTGGGCACGGGTACGCCGACCTCGGTGCTGGAAGTGATCCACGCGGTCGAAAAGGTCACCGGCAAAAAGGTCGCCTACGTGACCTCCCCCCGCCGCGCCGGCGACCCGCCCGCGCTCTATGCCGATTCCACCAAGGCCAAGACCGAACTCGGCTGGGAGCCCAAGTACACCACGATCGAACCGATCGTCGCCTCCGCCTGGAAGTGGCATTCAGAACATCCGAACGGGTTTAAGAAAAACTAACAACACCCCCGGGAAACCGAGGTGCAGACAAGCGGGGAAGGCGGCGCAAGCCACCGATCCCGCCCGAGGCGCGACCTAACCGGTCGCGCCTCTTTTATTACGCTGGCGGGGCGATGCCACGACGAGCGTTGGCGGATTCCTGCGGGGGTGGGCGCGTTTTCGCCGGGCGCGGTACAGTTTTACGTTGAAGCGGCCGGGGGCTCGCCCATAAGGATATGTTTACCCTATGTTTACCCGAGCGCGAACCCCTCTGCGTGCGGATCGCCTGTTTTTTCAGGCCTCTGCGCGAGCGTTTACCCTAATTGAGTTACTGACGGTAATCTCGATCATCGCGATTTTATCGGCGATCAGTCTCAACGTGATTAAGGGCGTCAATGAGCGAGCCGCCGTCGGCCAGGCCAAAGCCGAACTCGCCGCTCTTTCCCAAGCGCTGGAAATGTATAAACTCCAGTACGGGGATTATCCGCAGACCGGTAGGACTGCGGATTCGACGACGGCGACCTCGCCTGCTCCCGCAAACGTTCAATATCGGTTTTTTAATGCGCTGGCGGGTAAGTACGGGCCGAAGATAAATGAGCTAACCGGTAGCAAATGCTTTGTTGATCTCGCGCGCTTCACACTCATCGTCCCAACGGCCGCTGGGATGCCAACCGCAGCCGGTAATCCCGTCACCAACGCTTTCCTCGATCCCTGGGGGAGAACGTATATCTACAATTATAAAACGGTGGGGAATGAGGCGGCTTGGACTTCTCCAAGTTATGTTTTGTTTTCGATTGGACCTGATGGGTTGTATGCTGCCGCTGACATCCCCGTTACAGGTGTGGTCAATTACGACACTAATACGATGAATACGAGTAACTTGGATAATATTTATGCAAACCACTAATTTGAAGCTGAATACTGGCCGGAAGGGCTTTACCCTGATCGAGTTATTAACGGTGATTGCGATCATCGGCATTTTAGCCGCGATCATCATCCCCTCAGCGGGCGGGGTGAAAACGGCTGCCAACAAAGCCAAAACCAAGGCGATGTTCAGCCAGTGGTCGCTGGCCATGGAATTGTTTAAGAGCGATTATGGTTACTACCCGTTGATCGGCACAGATAACAAGGTGGTAACGGCCAGCTTTCTAGGCGCACTAACCGCAAAAGATGCCTCTGGGGCAGCGCTTGCCAGCAATGATTTGAATCTGAAGGGAAATAAGCGTAAGCTTTCTTTTTATTCTGCTGCGCAA
>JBILBW010000112.1:0-9061 GCA_044353465.1 Rariglobus sp.
GGCAGGCCGCTGCGGAAGGCCCATTGCTCCATGTTCGGGATTGAGCGCCTGGGTTGCTCCGGCTAACACCCCTCTACTTCATGCCGCTGGAAATCGCCCAAGCCATCACCGCCTCACGCCTCACCGAACTGCGCGCCCGGCTCGCCCCGCTGGTGCAAACCCGGCTGCCGCTCACCCTGGAAATTGGCAGCGGCCATGGACATTACCTGACCGCCTACGCGGAAAAGCACCCCGCAAAGTTCTGCATCGGCATCGACCTGATCGGCGACCGGCTCGACCGCTCGGCGCGTAAATCCACCCGCGCCGCCCTGAGCAACATCGCCTGGCTCCACGCCGAGGTGACGCTTTTCCTCGAAGCGCTGCCCGCCGACACGCGCCTGGCCGAGGTTTTTCTGCTGTTTTCCGACCCCTGGCCGAAGCGCCGCCACTGGAAAAACCGGGTGGTTCAGCCCGAGTTTTTAACCCTGCTGGCGAGCCGTGCCGAGGCGGGCGCCCGCTTCTGCTTCCGCACCGACCACGCGGAGTATTTTGACTTCGCGCAGAAAATCGCCCTTGCCCACCCGGACTGGCAGGTGGCCGAAGAGCCCTGGCCTTTTGAGCTGGCCACGGTTTTCCAGGCGCGCGCCGAAAACGGCCACCAGTCCTTCATCGCCCGCCGCCGCGCGTAGGGGTGCTGACATTACGGTCAAGGGCAGGTTGTCGGCCGCGGCTTGGGCTCGTTCTGCAATTAAGACTCGGTTTTTACCAAAAACCGGCCATCTTGGCGTGCGTTAGTTGGCAGCCGTCCTGGGAACGTTAACGTTAAAGCCCCCCTTCGATGAACGACCACCCTTACGCCTTTCTCGCGCTGATGCTGGGGTGTGCGGTGGCCTTCCCGCTCGGGCTACTCGGGGTGGCGCGATTGTGGGTGCGCTGCTTCCAGCCGGCCAAACCCGGTCCGCTCAAAAACTCGACCTACGAGTGCGGCCTCGCCGGTAGCGGCGACCCTTGGATCCAGTTCAAGGCCCACTACTACCTCTACGCCATTCTGTTTCTGATTTTCGACGTCGAGGTGCTCTTCCTCTTGCCTTGCGCGGTGGCCTTGACCGGCCTGTCCACCGGGGCGCTGGTGGCCCTGTCGGCCTTTGTCCTGCTGCTCGCCGAGGGCCTCGTCTGGTTCTGGCACCGCGGTTACCTCGCCTGGAAATGAACGCCGCCGACATCAACCGCACGCCTTTCCCCGCCGCCGGCGATATGACCGCGGCCGAGCGGGAGGAGCTGCGCCGCCACGGCATTTTGTTAACCAGCCTCGAGGAGCTCTACAACTGGGGGCGGAGCAATTCGATCTGGCCGATTCAGTTCGGGCTGGCTTGTTGCGCCATCGAGATGATCGCGGCCGCCACCGCCCGCTTCGATATCGCGCGCTTTGGCGCGGAGATTTTCCGCCCTTCGCCGCGTCAGGCCGATCTGATGATCGTCTCCGGCACGGTGACCAAAAAAATGGCCCCGCTGGTGGTGCGCCTGTGGAACCAGATGCCCGAGCCCAAATACTGCATCGCCATGGGGGCGTGTGCCATTTCCGGCGGGCCGTTCAAGCAGGGTTACAACGTGCTCAAGGGGATCGACCGGTTTTTACCGGTGGACATCTACATCCCCGGTTGCCCGCCGCGCCCCGAGGCCTTGCTCAATGGGCTGATCCAGCTGCAGGAGAAGATCAAGGGCGAGAAGCTCACCGGGCCTGATTCCGCCCGCCATACCCGGGCGGCGGCGCCCGCCGAATTTCCAATCCCCGAATACGGCCCCCACGACCTGATCCCGCCCAAAAACGACGCCCTTTGGTCGCCGCCCGCCGCCCCGACCCCCTGATATGGAAACCGTCGAACAGCTCCGCGACCGCCTTCTCGCCCGATTCCCGGCGGCCGCCGTCACTGTCGTCAGCAACCCGGGCGCCGCCCCCGAACACGCGCTGTTGCTTGGCGCCGCCCAGGCCCGCGAGATCGCTGAATTCCTCCGCGACGACCCGGTGTTGCGCCTGGATTATTGCTCCAACGTCACCGGCATCGACTGGCCGGACAAAGAGATCACCGACACGGTCAAGACCACGGTGGCCGATCCCGCCGGCGGCCCGGCCCAGGTGGGGGAAACCAAAACCGTGCGGGTCGAGCCCGGTTACCTTGAGGCGGTGTATTTCCTCTATTCGATGGCCCAAAAAAGCGGTCCGGTGATCCTTCGCCTGCGCACGGCCAACCGCACCGACGCGGTTACCCTGCCATCGCTCACCCCAGTGTGGCGCTCGTGCGATTTCCAGGAGCGGGAGATTTTTGACCTCTACGGCATCGTGTTCGCCGGGCATCCCGACCTGCGCCGCCTGTTGCTCTGGGACGAGTACGTCGACCACCCGATGCGTAAAGACTACGTCGAGCCCGACGATTACGAGTGGGAGCCGACCGCCCACGGCGAGGTGCTGGCCCGCGCCCAAGCCCACCAGGCCGCCGGCGCTGCGGTCAACCCCCCGCCCTCCACCCCATGAACCCCTTCGGCCCTCCCGCCAGCCCCGCCGCCTCGGCGAGCTCGCCGTTTGCCCCGATCGCCGGGCCGATGGTGCGGGCGGTGCGCGACCCGTTTCACGGCGATTTGCTGGAGGTCTCCCTCGGGCCGCAGCACCCGTCGACCCACGGGGTTTTCCGCATGGTGGCCACCCTTGACGGCGAGCAGATTGTTAAGCTCAAGCCGGTCTTCGGCTACCTGCACCGCAACCACGAGAAGATCGCCGAAAACACCAGTTACCTCGCGTCGATGCCCTACACCGACCGGCTCGACTACCTGTGCTCGCTCTCGACCAACTGGGCCTATGCCTTCGCGGTCGAAAAACTCCTCGGCCAGCCCGTGCCCGACCGGGCCCAATACTTGCGCATCATCCTGGCGGAGATGACCCGCCTGGTGAACCACTCGTGTTTGGTCGGCTTTCTGTTCAACGACCTCGGCACCTCGTTTACCCCTCTGCTCTATGCCTTCCGCGAACGGGAAAAGATCATCGACCTGTTCGAGTCGCTCACCGGTTCGCGCATGATGTGCAACTACCAGCGTTTTGGGGGGTGCCGGGTCGATCCGACGCCGGAGTGGCTCGAAACCGCCCGCAAGCTGGTGGAAAACTTCCCGCGTTTCCTCGACGAGTACGAGCGTATGCTCACCGGCAACGAGATCATGCTGGCCCGCACCCAGGGCATCGGCCGGGTCACCCGGGAGCAGGCGATCAACGCCGGGCTCACCGGCCCGGTCCTGCGCGCCTGCGGGGTGGATTACGACCTGCGCAAGGTCGACGCCTACGGCTTTTACGGGCGGTTGGATTTCCGCGTGCCGCTCGGCGACCACGGCGACACCTATGATCGCTACATGTTGCGCATTCTGGAAATGCGCGAGTCGGTGAAGATCCTTGCGCAGGCCTTCCGCGATTTACCCGCCGGCCCGATCCTCGATCCCAAGGCCAAACAGCGCGGCCACCGCCCCAAACCCGGCGAGGCCTACGGCCGCATCGAGGGCCCCAAGGGCGAGATCGGCTTCCACCTGATCAGCGACGGCAGCCCCAACCCCTACCGCTACCGGGTGCGCCCGCCATCCCTAATCAATCTGACCCTGCTCGAGGACATGTGCCTGGGCCACACCTTGGCCGACACGGTCGTGATTCTCGGGAGCATCGATATCGTGCTTGGCGAAGTGGACCGTTAACCCCCCACCCAACAAAACCATGCTCGGCTCCGGCATCCTCAACGGCCTCGCGGTGACCGCCAAAAACTTCCTCGGTAGTTTTCACGACCCGGCGCGACTCGTCACCGTCGAATACCCCGAGCAACACACCCCGGTGCCCGAGGCCTACCGGAATTTCCCCTTCCTGGTGAGCGAAAGCGCCGACGATCCGCTGGGCACGCTGCGCTGCGTGTCCTGCCTGACGTGCGAAAAGGAGTGCCCGCCGCAGTGCATCGTCATCGTCCGCAGCAAGGACAAGAAGCCGGACGCGACCGGCAAGGCCCAGTTTTACCCGACCACCTTCAACATCGACACCTCAGTGTGCATGAGCTGCCAGATCTGTGTGGAGGTCTGCCCGTTCGAGGCGATCAAGATGGACAAGGTGTTCGCGATCACCGCGACCAACCGCTTCACCGAACTGCTCCTCAATCGCGACCAGTTGTCCAAATCCAACGCCTATTACCACCAGATCCACCCGGTGGAAGCGGCCGAGGTGGACGCCCGCCTCGCTGCCGAACGCCTGGCGGTGGAAGAAAAAGCCAAGGCGGCGGCTGCCGCCAAAGCCGCCGCCGTCGCGAAACCGCCGGTTTCCCCGCCCGGCGCCACCCCGGCAGCGGCGGCTGAGCCGCAAACGCCCCCCGCGACCCCATGAGCGCCGCCCTTGCCAACGAAGCCTTTCTGGAGCGCGCCCCGCTGGAGCTGCGCGACACCCTGGTGCACCTCCTGCCGGCGCCGCTTCAGTGGCTGGGCCATCACATCCTCACGATCGTGGCCGTGCTCGCGGTTTTCGGCCTGTTTTTTGCCTTCACCACCGTGGCCGAGCGCAAACTGCTCGGTCGCCTGCAAAACCGGCTCGGTCCCAATCGCGCCGGCCTGCCCCAGCTCTCGATCCTGCCTTTCCACATCCGCCACAAACTCTTCGGGCTGACCCAACCGTTTGCCGACGCGATCAAATCGCTGACCAAAGAGGACATCGTGCCCGCCGCCGCCGACAAAACCCTCCATTTTCTCGCCCCGGTGGTGGTGGTGGCGTTTGCGCTGATGACCTTCGCCGTGCTGCCTTTCGGCCGGCTTCTCATCCCCGTCGAGCTCGACGCCGCGCTCCTCTATTTTTTCGCCGCCGGGGCGGGTTCCGAGCTGGCCATCTTTATGGCCGGGTGGTCGAGCCGGAACAAATATGCACTCCTGGCCGCCATGCGTGCCCTCGCGCAACTGATCAGCTACGAACTGCCGCTGATCCTCTCGGTGGTGCCCGTCGTGCTGGCCACCGGCTCGCTCTCCACCGTGGTCATCGTGGCCAGCCAGGGCGCGTGGTCGTTTGGCCTCTGGCCGCACTGGTTCGTTTTCACCCCCTGGGGTTTTACCGGGTTCATTATTTTCCTCATCGCCACCTTGGCGGAAACCAACCGCTCGCCCTTCGACTTGCCGGAGGCGGAGAGCGAACTGATCGCCGGCCACCTCACCGAATACTCGGGTTTCAAATACGCGCTGTTCTTTATGGCCGAGTATTTCGGGCTGACTGCGCTGAGCGGTCTGGGCGTCACCCTCTTTCTCGGGGGCTGGCAGGCGCCGGCGCCCTGCCTCGAGTTTATCCCGTCCTACCTGTGGTTTATGGCCAAACTGGTCGGCATCCTCGTGTTCTTCATTTGGATTCGCGGCACGCTGCTCCGCTTGCGCATCGACCAATTGACCCGCCTGTCGTGGCAGTTCCTGGTGCCGCTGGCCTTGCTCAACGTCGGTAACGCCGCGTTTTGGGTGCTCACCGCCCACTGGTCGGGTCCGCTTTACGCGCTGCGCTGGGCCCTCTCGATTGCCCTCGTGGTGATTCCGTTCCTCCTCCTCGGCCGCTCGCTCTCCGCCGGCTTCGCGCCGCGCACCTACCGTTACGCCTCATGACTGTCGCCCTTTTCCTCATCGCCGGGCTGATGCTCGGTTCCGCCGCCGCCGCCCTGGTGTTGCGCAATTTGATCCACAGCGCCCTGCTGCTCGTCATCAGCTGGGCCGGGGTTGCCGCCTTTTACCTCTGGGCCGGCGCCGAGTTTGTGGCCTTCGCGCAAATCCTCGTTTACGTCGGCGCCATCTCGATGGTGGTGCTGTTCGCGGTGCTCCTCACCCGTCAGGGCGCGGAAATTTCCCGCCCGCCCGACCCGGCCACGAGGTGGCGGGCGTTTTCGGCCATCACCGTCGGGGCCTGTCTGGCCGCCGTGCTCGGCTCGGCGGTCCTGTCGACCCGGTTGCCCGCCGCCCCGCCAACCGCGCCTGCGCTTTCGGTCAAAGCCATCGGCTTGGAGCTGATGGGGCAACAGGGGGCTGCCCTGCTCGTCGTCGGGGTGATCCTGACCGTCGCCCTGCTCGGGGCCACCGTGGTGGCCGCCACCGATAAACCCGCCGCTCCGGAGGACGTTGAATGAGCCCGCTGCACCTTTGCCTGCTCATTTCGAGCGGCCTGTTTTGCATCGGCCTCATGGGCGCGCTCGCCCGCAGCAACACCATCCTCGTGCTGCTCGGCATCGAACTGATGCTCAACGCCGCCAACCTCAACTTCATCGCCTTTTGGCGCTTTGGCCCGTCGCCGGCCCCGGCCAGCGGGGTGGTGTTCGTGCTGTTCTCGATCGCCGTCGCCGCCGCCGAAGCTGCGGTCGGGCTGGCCCTGATTCTCGCGGTGTACCGCCACCAGAAGTCCGTCCGGCTGCAAGACGCCACCTGCCTGAAAGGCTGAGCCATGATCCTTACCGCCCAACACCTTTGGCTCATCCCCGCCCTGCCGCTCGTGGTCGCCGCCGTCGGCGGGTTTTCCCGGCACCGCGGCATCGCGCTGGCCGCCATCCTCGCCATGGCCGGATCCTGCGTGCTCTCGTGCCTCGCCCTCGCCGGCGCGTTGCAAAACCCCGCCGCCCACGCGGTGTTTAACTTCCCCTGGTTCGACCTCGGCACCGGTTCGCTTCGCCTGGGTTTCCTCCTCGATCCGCTCACCGCCCTCATGGCCGTGATGGTCACCTTCGTCGGCACGCTGATTTTCACCTTCAGCCTCGGCTACATGAAGGCGGATAAAAACTTCTCCCGCTTCTTCTGTTTCCTGAGCTTTTTCGCCGCCGCCATGCTCGGACTGCTGATCGCCAACAGCCTGTTGCTGCTGTTCATCTGCTGGGAGTTGGTCGGCCTCGCCTCGTATTTGCTGATCGGCTTCTGGTTCCATAAACCCACTGCGGCGGCCGCCGCCAAAAAGGCCTTCCTCACCACCCGCATCGGCGATCTTGGGCTCCTGCTCGGCCTGCTCTGGCTTTCCGAGTCCGGCGGCTCGCTGCTGTTTTTCGACAACGGCCAGGGCGTGTTGGAAACCGCCACCCTCGCCGCGCTCTCCGGCCAAACCCTCGCCTGCTGCGGCCTGGCCGTGTCGACCGCCATTGGCTTGCTCATCTTCTGCGGCGCGGTCGGCAAATCCGGCCAGTTTCCCCTCCACGTTTGGCTGCCCGACGCGATGGAGGGCCCCACGCCCGTCAGCGCCCTGATCCACGCCGCCACCATGGTCGCCGCCGGGGTGTTTCTGGTCGCCCGGGTCTATCCGCTGATGTCGGCCGACGCCCTGTTGGCCGCCGTGCCGGTGCATGCGCTCACCGTCGTCGCCTTTATCGGCGCGATCACCGCGCTGATGGGTGCGCTGATCGCCTGCGCCCAAAACGACATCAAGCGCGTTCTCGCCTTCTCCACCGTTTCGCAACTCGGCTACATGATGCTGGCGCTCGGCGTCGGTTCGTGGACCGCGGCGATTTTCCACCTGCTCACCCACGCCTTTTTTAAGGCGCTACTGTTCCTCGGCGCCGGCTCGGTCATTCACGCCGCCCACCACGAGCAGGACATTCGCCACCTGGGCGGGCTGCGCACGCGCCTGAAAATCACCTTCGCCACCTTCGCCATCGGCATGATGGCGCTCTCCGGAGTGCCGTTCCTGTTTTCCGGGTTCTGGAGCAAGGAGGGCATCCTCCACGCCGCCCACGGCTGGCATGTTTCCCAGCTCCCGCTCTACGCCGCGCTGGCCGCCGTGGTGCTCACCGCTTTTTACATGACCCGCCTCGTCGCCGAGACTTTTTTTGGTAAACCCCGCTCGCACGCCGCCGACCACGCCCACGAAAATTCCGTAGTCATGACCGTGCCGCTCGTCCTTTTGGCGGTGTGCGCGGTGTTGCTCGGTTTCCTCGGCACGCCGGCCTATCCCTGGCTGCAAGCGACCCTCGCCGGTGAGTCGGTTCACGCCGATTTCGGCCACCTGTTTGAAGGCGGCGGCTTGATGGTCCTCTCCATCGGCCTGGTCGGTTCCGGCCTCGGCCTCGGTTGGTGGCTCTACGGTAAAAAGCTGCGGCAAACCGCCGAAGCCCACGACCCGCTCACCCCCACTGCGCCCTCGTTCATGGCGGCGTTGGCCAACCGCCTCGGCTTCGACGAATTCTACGCGGCCACCCTCGGCCGCTTAAACGACCTGCTCGCTGCCCTGGCCGACAAACTCGACCGCCACGTCATCGGCGGGTTGGTTAACTTTCTCGGCCTGCTCGGGCTTTTCTCCGGCTCGGTGAATCGCCAGTTCGATGAGGACAACCTCAACGGCGGTTTCGATGCGGCCAGCGCGGGAATCAGGGGCGTCGGCCGCGTGTATGCCAAAGCCCAAACCGGGGAAACCCACGGCTACCTGCGTGTCATCGCGGTGGCCTTTATCGTCCTGGTTTTGGTGTTATCGCTGTCGCTGGGAGGTGCCCGATGAACGGCCTGCTGACCACCCTCATCCTGACGCCGTGGTTCGGCGCGCTCGTGCTGGCGTGCAATCCGCGTCTCAGCCCCCGCTTTAGCCGCTGGCTCGCGCTCGGGTTTAGTCTCTCCACGCTCGGGCTGGCCGCCATGGCTTGGACCCGCTTTCAACCCTCGGTTACGGGCTACCAGCTGGTCGAGCAACACGCGTGGATCGCCTGGCTCAACGTCAGCTACCACCTCGGGCTCGACGGCATGAGCCTGTCGTTGGTGGCGCTCACCGGGGTGATTGCCCCGACCGCGCTGCTCGCCTCGTGGAAAATCGACCGCGACCCGCGCCTGTTCGGCCTGTTGTTCCTCCTGCTGCAGGGCGCGGCCCTCGGCGTGTTCCTCGCGCTGGATTTTTTCCCCTGGTTTCTGTTCTGGGAGCTGAGCCTGGTGCCAGCGTTCTTTTTAATCAAACTCTGGGGCGGGCCCGGCGCGTCGCGGGCGGCCTACCAGTTCGTGGTCTACACGATCGGCGGCAGCGCCTTCATGCTGCTGGCCTTCGCCGCGCTATTTGCGAAAACCGGCACCTTTGACTTCGTCGCCCTAGCCGCCC
>JBILBW010000113.1:0-9055 GCA_044353465.1 Rariglobus sp.
AGGTCTTCAAAATACCCCGGGTGGGCGACTCCCGCCGAGGTGATCAGCACGTCGACCGGCCCGTGCACAGCTTCGGCGGAGCGGATTGCGGCGACGAGGTCCGCATCGTGGGCGACGTCGGTGGTGACGGTGACGATGCGCGCGGTCGCTGGTGCGGCCTCACGTACGGACAGCGAGGCGGCGGCGAGTTTGTCGGGGTCGCGACCTATCAGGCTGAGGCGGGCCCCGGCTGCGGCGGCTTGGCGAGCCAAGGCCAGCCCGATGCCGCTAGAACCGCCGGTGATGAGTACGTGTTGGTCGCGCATCTCGGATCGGGGCGGGGCTTTGAGGAGGTGGGGTGACCCAGGGCGGGCGCGGAAAACGGTCGGGCCTCAGCGCAGGGCTTTGGTGCGCATCGCCTCGATCTCGGCGAACTGTTTGGGCGAGATGAGGCGGCGGGGGACGCGGCGGTTGGCCTCGCCGATGAGGCGGTCCCAGTCGGTTTCATCGGGTTGATGCGGATCCCAGCCCGTGTTGTGGCCCTGATGACGCGTCCACTCGGCTTTGCCGCCGTGGATTCGCACCAAGACCTGAAATTTACCCTCTTCGGGGCTTTTGTCCCACCAGCCAAACTCCATTGCCATAGCCGCATGATTAACGGCACGTCGCGCCCGCGCGCCAGCGGAAACGCCTGCGGGCTTGAGATAGCCGAAAAGCCCGGTTGGGATGACTGGATGATTTTGCCCCTGCGTTGCCTGTTTTTGTTGAGCCTGCTGGCCACGCTGGTCCGGGCTGATTTTGCGACCGATCTTGCGCGTATTCATGTCGAGGCCAGCGGTGGCCGGGCCCAATTGGATGCGCTGCACGGGCTGATGGCTCGTGGGTTCACCCGGGGTGGCAACGGCGAGCGGGCCTTCGTGCTGCGGGCGGAGCGGCCCAACCGTGTTTGTGTTGAAGTGACCGCGGCCGGCCGCACCATCTCCCAAGGCTGGGACGGGGCGGGTGCGCCTTGGATGCGGGATTCTGCCTCGGGGCAAGTCACTCTGCTTCGAGGGGACGCGGCCGAGGCGTTCAAAGCCGAGGCCGAGTTCGACGATCCGTTGGTGGGGGGCTCGAAGCGCAAAGTGGCGCTCGACTATGTGGGCGTGGTCACGGTTGGTGACGTCGAGTGGTTGAAGTTGGTGGTGACGCAGAATTTCACTTCGACCTCGTTTGTTTATTTGGACCCCTCGACCTACCTGATTATGCGGCGGGACGTGGTGCGGCGGACCCAGGGCAAGGAGGTGGTGTTGCGGACCGATTACAGTGATTTTCGTGCCGTGCAGGGGGTGGTTTTGCCGCATCGCTGGGTGGTTTTGCAGGACGGCAAGCTCCTACGAGAAACCGTGATCGAGCGTATGGAACCTAATCCTGAAATCCCTGCCCAGGTTTTCGCCCCGGGGCCGGCTCCGGCGCCCTAAGCTGGCCTCGGGGCGTGCTCAGTCTGCGGATGCGCGGGCAAGTTCCGGAGGGAAGTCCACCTGAGCTGAGGAGCTGGTTTGCTTTTCGGCTCTTGCCAGGGCGTGGGGGGGCACGTTGGAGTCGGCCCACTATGGCCCTCTTCGGATCCCTTGCCACCGTCCGCACCCAACTCTGTGAACGTCCTGCGTTCCAAAAAGCCCTGGCCTACGTCGAGGAAATCCTCCGGCCGGGTTCGCCGTCGCACGTGCGGCTGCAGGGTGTGGCGACGGGCGACACCGTGCGCGTCGAGCTGGGCGACGGGGTGTTTGCTCTTGAGCAGGCCTACGTGGCCAAGCCGCGCGCAGAAGGGCGCTGGGAGGCGCACCAGCTTTACATCGACGTGCAGGTGGTTGTCAGCGGCGACGAATTGATGGAGGTGACGGAGGTTTCGCGGCTACATGTGACGGAAGATTTTACCCCCGCGAAGGACCTGCTGTTTTTTGGCGACTACGCGGAAGGTTCGGTCCTGCGGTTGCGCGCGGGCGAAGTCGCGGTGTTTTACCCGGCCGATGGTCACAAGCCCTCGTTGGCGGCGGGATCACCGGCTGCGCTGGTGCGCAAAACCGTCGTCAAGGTTCCCGTCGCCGCTGTCGCGTGAACTATCGCCACCACTTCCACGCGGGTAATTTTGCCGACGTGGTCAAGCATGCGGTGCTGGTGCGTGTTGCCCGCGCGATGCAGCGCAAGGAGCGGGGCTTTCTCTATGTCGATACCCATGCTGGGCGCGGCCGCTACGACTTAGTGACGGCTGCGCGTGGTGACAGCCTGGAGCGCATCCCCGAGTGGCCGGCGGGTATTGGCCGGCTCTGGACGCGCGCGGACTTGCCGGAGTTGCTGGCTGACTACGTGGCGTTGGTGAAAACCTACGACCAGCAGTTGGGTAATTTGGAGTCGGGGCCGCGGTTTTACCCGGGTTCGCCGCGCCTGGTGCGGGAGTTGGCCCGGCCGCAGGACCGGCTTTCGCTGTTTGAAAAACACCCGGAGGAAGCCGAGGCGTTACGCATCGAGATGCTGCGCCTCGGAGCGGTCGGTATCCAGGAGGAGGATGGCTATAGCGGACTGCGCGGGCAGCTGCCGGCCAAGGAAAAGCGCGCGCTGGTTTTGATCGATCCGCCGTTCGAGGCGAAGGACGAGTTTGTGCAGGTCGTGCGTGCGGTGGGCGACGCGCTCCGGCGCGCGCCCGCGACCACGCTGATGATCTGGTACCCGCTGACCGAACGCGCGCGCGTCGATGCGTTTTTTGACGATTTGCGGCTGCTCGGCTTGCCGCCGACTTTCGCGCTGGAATTGACCGTGGTTGGGCCGGCCCATCCGCATAAGATGAAGGGCTCTGGGTTGGTGGTGATTAATCCTCCGTGGAAACTGGATCAGGAATTGGCGCCGGCGGTGCGCTGGTTGGCGGAGGTGCTGGCGCAGGATGCGGGCGGCCGGGCGGAATTGCACTGGTTGGTGAGGGAGAGCTAAAGTGCTGCGTTGAGTGCTGCCACGAGGTGAGGCCAACGGGTGTTTGTAGGGAGATATCTTGCGGGGCGGTTCGGTCGGCGTAGTTTCACCCCTCGTATGAAATCTCTTCTTCGTTTTGTGATTGTGGGTTCGGTACTCTGGGTTTCGCCGGTGGGCTTGTTCGCGGCACCTGCGGCACCTGCTGCACCCGTTACGCCCGTTCCGGTGGTCCCGGGCGGTTTTTCCGCTCAGCAATTGGCCGACGGCCTCCGTGCCGGCCTCGGCTCGGTGATTTCCCAGTCGCTCGGTAGCGGAACGCTCAATGTTACTCCGCCGCCGGCGCTTGCCAAGATCCAGGCGGCGTTGAGCAAAACCGGCAATACTGCCACGAGCGCGGGTTTTGAGGAAGCGCTGAAAGCGGCGGTCGCACAGCTTTCTCCGCAGGTGGCCGGTCTGTTGAAAAGCGATCTTACCGCGATCAAGCCCGATGAAGCCCCGGCCGTGCTCTCGGGCGGCCCGGATGCGGCCACGAAATTTTTGCAGCAGAAGTACGGGCCGGTGCTGAAGGAGAAATTGCTACCGCTGGTGAAGCAAGCGACGGCGGCTTCGAATACTGCGGCCAAGGCCAAAGAAATGCTCGCTGCAGCCGGTCCGTTATTGGCTGGTTTCGCCGGCAACAAGGCGGTCACCGGTCTGGATGACTACCTGTGCGACCAGGTGCTGGCACAGAGCTTTGCCCTGTTGGCCAAACAAGAGGCGGCGGTGCGCGCCAACCCCGCGCTACTCAAAGACAGTCCGCTCGCGCAAAAGGTGTTCGCGGCGTTTAAAAAGTAAGCGCCCCCCTTTAGCCATTATCCCAAGAAAAAGGCGCGACCCTGAAGGTCGCGCCTTTTTTTCGCACTGCCAGAACCGGGCGTTTGGCCTGGGAGTGGTTCAGTTGTTGAAACGGAATAAAGCGACGTCGCCGTCTTGAAAGACGTATTCCTTACCTTCGAGGCGGTATTTGCCAGCATCTCGTGCAGCGGCGGTGCTGCCTAAGCGGGTGAGGTCGTCGTAGCTGACGATTTCCGCTTTGATGAAACCCTTCTCGAAATCGGTGTGGATAACCCCGGCGGCTTGCGGTGCCTTAAAGCCCTTTTTGATCGTCCAGCAGCGCACCTCTTTTTCACCGGCGGTGAAATAGGTCTGCAGGCCGAGCAAATTATAGGTGCCCTTGATGAGCAGGGAAACGCCGGAGTCGCTCACGCCGAGATCAGTGAGGAATTCCTTGGCCTCGGCGGCAGACAGGTCGATCAGCTCGGCTTCGATGCGGGCGCTGATCGGCACATAGGCCGCGTCGTGGTGGGTTTTGACGAACTCGGCTACTTTTTGCACGAAAGGGTTGGCTTCCGCGGTGGCCAGGTCTCCCTCAGCGACGTTGCACGCGTAAATCACCGGCTTGGCGCTGAGCAACTGGAAGAACTGAAGCAGTTTTTTCTCTTCTTCGGTGGTCTCTAGGACGTTGGCGGGTTTGCCGGAGTTGAGGTGGGGGAGGAGGCGCTCAAGCAGCGCGAACTCGGCCACCGCGTCTTTGTCGCCCGCCTTGGCGAGCTTTTGGGTCTTGTTCATGCGCTTCTCCACGGCCTCGAGGTCGGCCAGGACCAGCTCGGTGGTGATCACCTCAATGTCGCGCACCGGATCGACAGCACCCATGGTGTGGATGATGTCATCGTCGACGAAACAGCGCACCACTTGGACGATGGCATCGGTTTCACGGATGTTCGCAAGAAACTGGTTGCCGAGGCCCTCGCCCTTACTGGCCCCGGCGACCAATCCGGCGATGTCGACAAACTCAATGGCCGCTGGCACGACCACGTTAGTCTTGGCGATGGCCTTGAGCACGTAAGCGCGTTCGTCGGGAACCACGACCATGCCCACGTTCGGGTCGATGGTGCAGAACGGGTAATTGGCCGCCTCGGCCTTGCGGGAGCGGGTGAGTGCGTTGAAGAGCGTAGACTTGCCTACGTTGGGAAGACCGACGATGCCAGCTTTGAGCATAAGGAGCGGACCTTCAGTCCCCCCGCAGGTGTGGTCAAGGACCGTCTTGCTTTGCCCCCGGATTATCCGATGAAATGGCAGCTTGACATCAATTGGTCCGTTCGGTGGATTCCTCAACTTTTCATTTCAAGCACCTGTCCGTAACCACATTCTCATGGCCCTTAAAATCCGTCTCTCCCGCATCGGTTCCACGCACAACCCGATCTATCACATTGTCGTCGCCGAAGCCCGTTCGCGTCGTGATGGCGCTGCTGTCGAAACCCTCGGCACCCACAACCCCCGCATCAAGAACGACATCGTTAAGCTCGATGTCGCCCGTTGCGATTACTGGATCAGCAAGGGAGCAACCCCCACTGACACCGCCAACTCGCTTATCAAGCGCGCCCGCAAGGCCCTGGTGGTTGCCGCTGCCTAAGCTCTCGCTTTAGCCACTCCCCTAAGATCGCCCAGCCTCACGGCTCGGGCGATTTTTTTTGCCTGATTTTCTCAACCTATGCCGCTTCACATTGATGTGCTGACGCTTTTCCCGCGGATGCTCGAGGGTTTCCTCTCGGAAAGTATTTTGGGCAAGGGCATTGAAAGCGGCCTGTTGAGCGTGAGCGTGCACGACGTGCGCGATTGGGCGACGAGCAAACACAAGAATGCCGACGACCGTCCCTTCGGCGGCGGGGCCGGTATGGTAATGAAGCCCGAACCCGTGTTCGCCGCCATTGAGCAACTGCAGACCCCCGGCTGCCGGCGCATTTATCTGACGCCCGACGGCACACCCTACTCGGAAAAGCTCGCCCGCGAACTGGCGCAAACAACCCACCTCGTTTTGCTCAGTGGCCACTATGAGGGCATCGACCAGCGCATCCGCGAAAAGCTCATCGATCAGGAAATCAGCATCGGTGATTATGTGCTGACCAACGGTACCCTGCCCGCAGCCGTGGTCATTGATGCCCTGGCGCGTTTTATTCCCGGCGTGCTTGGTGAAGAAAAGTCATTGACGCACGAATCCTTCACCGGCAAGTTGCTCGACTTTCCTCAGTACACGCGTCCCGCCGAATTCCGCGGCATGTCCGTGCCGGATGTCCTTCTTTCCGGCGACCATGCTAAAATAGAACAGTGGCGAAACGCTCGTCGTATCGAGAAAACCAGACAAGTCCGACCCGATTTACTCAACTAACTTCACGTTTAACCGTCATGAGCAACCCGATCATCAGAGATATTACCGCTAGCCAGGTCAAAAAAGACCTCCCTCCTTTCAAGGTCGGCGACGGCGTCCGCGTTCACACCAAAGTGCGTGAGGGTGATAAAGAGCGTATCCAGATTTTCTCTGGCATCGTCATCGCCATCAAGGGCAGCGGCATCCACGAGACCTTCACGGTTCGCCGGATCAGCTATGGCGAAGGTGTCGAGCGCGTGTTTCCCACCAGCTCCCCGAACATTGACAAGATCGAGATCGAGCAAGTCTCCGAGCCAATGCGCGCCCGCCTTTATTACCTGCGTGATCGTCTCGGCAAAGCCGCTGTTGCCGTCAAGGTCGCGAAGCGAGAAGTCGCCGCCAAATAAAACCGGTTCCGGTTTCTACACCAAAGCGAGTCTACCAGACTCGCTTTTTTCGTGCCCTTTGCGCTTTCCCTGCACACGGCAAAAGTTCTAGCTTCAGGCTCTTTGTTGCTTAGCAATATTTCTCATCATCATGCCACTCCAAACCCTCATTTTATCCAACGCTGCCAACCAGGCCCGCGGACTCGCCATTGATGCCGTGCACAAGTGCTCTTCCGGCCATCTCGGCCTGCCGCTCGGCGCCGCCGAGATTGGTGCAGTGCTGTTTGGCAGCGCCCTTTCCTGCAACCCGGACGCCCCGCGTTGGCTCAATCGCGACCGTTTCGTGCTCTCCGCCGGTCACGGTTCCATGTTTATCTACAGCTGGCTGCACCTGGCCGGTTTTGATCTTTCGCTCGAGGAGGTTAAGAACTTCCGCGCCCTCCACAGCAAAACCCCCGGCCATCCCGAGTTCCACGAGACCCCGGGAGTGGAATGCACCACCGGTCCCCTCGGCCAAGGCGTGGCCAACGCCACCGGCCTTGCACTGTCGATCCAGGCCGCCGCTGCGCGTTTCAATACCCCGGAGCATACCCTTTTTGACAGCCATGTGATCGCCCTCGCTGGCGACGGCTGCTTGCAGGAAGGCGTCGCGTTGGAGGCCATCTCCTTCGCCGCTCACCAGAAGCTCGATAACCTCATCCTCATTTACGACTCCAACGACGTCACCCTCGACGCCATGGCTAGCAAGTCGCAAAGCGGCGACGATGTGAAGCGTTTCAAGGCCATCGGTTGGGATGTGCAGCTCATCGACGGTCACGACCTGCTCGCCATCGCTAAGGCCATCGCCAAGGCCAAAAAGGCCACCGGCAAACCGCAGTTGATCATCGCTAAGACGGTCATCGGTAAGGGTATTCCCGAAGTTGCTGGCACCTCCAAGGGCCATGGCGAAGGCGGCGCCAAGTTCGCCGACGCCGCCCGCGCCGGTCTCGGTCTGCCCGCCGACCAGCACTTCTTCGTTAGCGATGAGGTCCGCGGCTACTTTGCCGACCACAAGAAGAAGCAGATCCGCGCCTACAAGAAGTGGGGGAAAACCTACGAGGCCTGGAAGAGCGCCAATCCCGAAAAGGCCGCCCTCCTGAGCAGCCGCGGCGTCGCACCGGTGGCCGCCCAGTTGCTGGAAAAAACCCCGCTGTTCCCCGCTGACGCTAAGCTCGCCACCCGCGCTGCCGGTCAGCAGGTTCTCCAGTCCGTCGCCGCCCAACTGCCGCTGCTCATCGGTGGCAGCGCCGACCTCTACGGCTCGACCCTCAACTACATCGCCGCGGACAAAGACTTCGACGAGACCAACCGAGCCGGCCGCAACATTCGTTTCGGCATTCGTGAGCACGCCATGGCGGCCATCGCCAACGGTGTCGCTTATGACGGTATCTTCCGTCCGTCGGTCGCAACCTTCCTGGTGTTCGCCGATTACTCGCGTCCCGCCATGCGCCTCGCCGCCTTGGCTAAACTGCCAGTGATCTACATTTACACGCACGATTCCGTCGGCGTGGGGGAAGACGGTCCGACCCACCAGCCGGTTGAAACGGTTTCCGGCCTGCGCGTGATCCCCGGCTTCGACGTGATCCGCCCTGGCGATCCCGAGGAAACCGCAGGTGCCTATGCCGCCGCGCTCGAGCGGGTTGACGGCCCCACGCTGCTCTCGCTCAGCCGCCAGGCGATTCCGTTGCTCAACGACATCCCCGTCGCCACCCGCCGCGAAGGCGTGGCCAAGGGCGCCTACATTGCGGTCAAGGAATCCGCCGAGCTCACCCACATCCTGTTGGCTAGCGGCAGCGAGCTGCAGTACGCCGTCAACGCCGCCAAGATCCTTGGCGCCGGAGTGCGCGTGGTGTCGGTGCCCTGCTTCGAGCGCTTCAACCGCCAGACCTGCGAGTACCGCGAGAGTGTGCTACCGATCGCCGTGCGCAAGCGCGTCGCCATCGAGGCGGGCGTGACCGGCCTTTGGTATCAATATGTCGGTCTCGACGGTAAAGTGATTGGTGTCGACCGTTTCGGTATCAGCGCCCCCGGTGCGACCGTCTTCAAAGAGCTCGGCATCACCACCGAGGCGGTGGTCCAGGCCGCCCAGTCGCTCTGAGCCCGCTGGCAAGTCCCCCTCGTCAAAGCCAAGGCGGGCCGCTGAGCGGCCCGCCTTTTTTTATGCCTTAAAACAGGCCACCGTTTGATGCTACCGCTTTTCACCGCGGGAGGTCACATTCTTCCGGCGAGAAGCCGCCCATCAACCCAGTTCAGCGACTGCGCCGTTAGTTAGTCGGCACTGAATAATTCATAACAACCTTACTATTATTTACTTGAGGTTTTTAGTGGACCCTATTTTCCTGGCTGAGTTTAACCAAACCAACAAAAACCGGGAAAAACAGATGAAGCCAAAAGCCACCGTCCACCAAGCGCAGCGGGAACTGTTCCGAACCGAGTTGGAGGGTTTGGTGGATGCGAGCCACGCGCTGGTGAAGCTGGGGCGGCAGATGAACTGGGCCGTGTTCGACGAGCAATTGGGGCAGAC
>JBILBW010000020.1:0-28344 GCA_044353465.1 Rariglobus sp.
TGGACGGTGGCTTTTGGCTTCATCGATTTTCCCGGTTTTTGTTGGCGTGGTTAGACTTAGCCAAGAAAACAGGAGCCCAATAAAAATCTCAAGTAAATAACAATCAATGCCTTGTGAATTATTCAGGGCCGACTAATGTGATGCAATTTTCCACGGTCATTCGCGCCCGAGTGCCGCGCTACCGGTGCGTGACACACGGAGTCAAAACGGTGCGCACGCCATAGGCGGAGCCGGGCTCGCATTTCACGCTGCATTTGGAGGCGTTGACGGTAAAGCTGATCGCGGCCTGCCTTTCGCTAACCCAAGTGGCCGAGTTGCTGGAACTGGACTGGGACGGGGTGCAGCGACTAGTGGATCGCGCGGTGGCGCGTGGGTTGGCTAGGCGTGAGTTGACCGACATCCGTTACGTGGGTCTCGACGAGAAGAGTTTTTTGCGAGGCCAGAGCTAGGTGTCGGTCATGACCGTTGTAAAAGGAGCCGGGTGCTGGAGGCCACGCCAGGGCGCGATCAGGCCGCCGGCGAAGCGTTGTGGCAGGCGATCCCCGCGGAGACCCGCTCGAAGGTGGAGGCGGCCGCGATGGACATGCATGGCAGCTACGTCGCCGCGGCCCACGCCCAGGCCCCGCAAGCGGCCATCGCTCATGATAAGTTCAACATCGCCAAAATGTTCAACGAGGCGGTCGATCAAACCCGCCGAGCCAAGCACGTTCGCTTGCAGGCCAAGGGTGACGACACGCTCAAGGGCACTCGTTATCAGTGGCTTCACGGGGTAGTCCCTGAGCGCCAGAAGGCAGGCATTGCCGTGTTGCTTGAAATCAACCTGCAGACAGCGAAAGCCTGGTGCTATAAAGAGAAGTTCGCCGAGTTTTGGGCCCAACCTGACGCCAGGAAGGGGCGCGGACTTTTTCGCCCAATCAATTCGCAGTGTTTCCTCCCCCCCTCACCAAGGTTAAGGCTGTCGCCAAAACGATCAAAAGGCATCTCGCCAACATCCTGACTTACTTCATTCAACCGATCACCAACGCCATCTCCGAAGCATAAAACTCCAAGATACAGTCGATCAAGTCCGACGCCCGGGGCTTCCGCAGCGTTAAGTCTTAACGCTCTCGCATCCTCTTTCACTGCGGCAAACTCGACCTCGCACCGACTCTTCCTTCTTTAGCCGCTTCCGGGCTTACCCACTAAGAAACCGGAAGAACCAGTAAAAGAAGGCCATGTAGACATGAGCTAACGGGGTAATAATCATCAGGGCCCTGAAACGATCAGCGTTTATAAACCCCGCCGGGGAACGATCCCCAAGCGAGTTTGAAAAGGGATGAGACGCCGCGCCTCTATCGAGCCGACAATCGGGCACCTCAAGGCCGAACACCAATTGGAGCTCAATCGGCTAAATGGCACCCAAAGCAATGCCATTAATGCCCTGCTCATTGCCGCCGCCATAAACTTCCAGAAGCTCCGCGGCTTCTTTTTGTGCCGTTTACTACGCTTCCTTCGTTCGCTGTTCGTCCTGGCATCCCTGGATCAGTTTTTGGCGGTGATTTCGTAAGGTGCCTTTTTTAGGGCCGCTTAAACTAGGCTCAGTTTACGACCCAAGCCGGATTCCCTTGCGCAAATAAGTCGGCACATCGAGATCTTGGCCTTCGAAGAGGTTGCGGTCGGTCTTTTCAAAATGGCCGCGGCTTTCGACTTCGTTAAAGGTGAACACGCTCTGGGCGACCGGGGCCACTGAGGCGGGCGAAGAAGCCTTTGGGGTGCCGCTCTTGGGCGCTGGCACGGCGCCCGAGGACGGCAGAAGGCCCTCCGCAGGCCCCGCGACCGCCAAAGACAATTCATCACTTTGCCGTGGTGCGGCATGAACAGTGCCACGCGCGGCTCGTGCCCCCGCGCTCGTGCGACGCACACCGCCCGAACGACCTCCGATATCACTGGTGCCTAACACCACGATCTCAACCTTGCCCTGCATATTTTCATCAATCACCGCCCCCATGATCACGTGGGCATCGCGGCCATACTCCTCGGTTAACGCAGTCATGATCTCATTGACCTTTGGCAGGGTGAGGTCGGTGCCGCCGATGATGTTAACCAGCAAGCGGTCTGCTTTGCGGGCGAACTCAGGCGTAGCGCGTAAGGGGCAAAGTTTCACGGCCTCGATGGCTTGGGCGACCGAGTTTTCCCCGGAACCGGAACCAAGCCCGAACAGGGTTTTGCCTCCACGTGTGTGGAACGCCTGACGCAACGTGGCAAAATCGAGGTTGATCAACCCGGTGCGGAAGAGCATCGACCAAATCGACTTCACCCCGCGTCCGATCCATTCATCAGCGCGCGCAAAGGAATCGAGTGCGGTTTCCCCCTCCTCGGCTTGCTGCAGAAGAATATCATTGGGTAAGGGAATAACGGCGTCACACACCTTGCGCAGGGCAGCCAGACCCTCCTCGGCCTGCTTGGAGCGACGCCCTCCCTCGAAGGTGAACGGCAAGGTGACAAAAGCGATCACCAGCGCACCGGATTCAGCGGCAATCTCCGCCACGGTCGGCGCGGCTCCACTCCCGGTCCCACCGCCCATGCCAGCAACCAAAAACACGACGTCACATTCCTTGACCACCGCGGCGATTTTTTCGCGGTCAGCCTCAGCCGCATCACGACCAAGGTCGGGATCACCACCGGCACCCAGGCCGCGGGTAACAGTTGAACCGATAAAGATTTTATCCTGCACCGGCGAGTTGGAGAGCGCCTGGTGGTCGGTGTTGATTACCGCCATCTGGAGTCGGTCGAGGTCCTCCATTTTGAGCCGGTCCACCGCGTTGGAGCCAGCGCCACCGACTCCCACCACTTTGATCGCAATCGAACGATCCGTGAGGATACCGTGAGCAAGGGGAAGTTCAGAAGGAGTCATGGCGTGGTCCAAGGGTGATCGGTTTAGGCGGAGGCGAACAGTTTCTGGACCCATCCAGGTGTGCGCGTGCGGCGGGGGGAGCTAGCCAGGTCGGTTCGTGAACCGATCCCATAGTGCAACAATCCAAGCACGCTGCTGAAAGCGGGATCACGCAGGTTTTCTGTGACCCAACCCGGCGCCTCGCCCTGACGTGCCTGCACGCCGAAAACGCGCGCGGCGGCCTCGTCCAAACCGGGCAGTTTGGCGGTGCCCCCAGTAAGAATGATCCCCGCGGCAGTTTTTTCCGGGGAAAAAGCAGGACCCAGTTTCTTGCGCACCACCTCGAAAAGTTCCGTGGTGCGTGCCGCCGTGATTTGCTCAATGGAGTGGCGCGAGAACTGCCGGTCTCCGATCGCAAAATCGCCGTTGAGCCAAACCTTTTCAGTCCGATCCTTGGTAGCAACCGTGCCACGCCCGAAACGCAGCTTGAGCTTTTCAGCTTGGCCTTCCGTGACCCGTAAACCGAGGCTCAAATCGTTGGTCAAATGGCTGCCGGCGACCGGAACCACTCCGGTGAACTGTGCGCAACCGTCCCGGTACAGCACGAAATCAGTGGTGCCCGCGCCGACATCAATCACCAGGACGCCGTTCTGCTTTTCCTCAGCAGTGGCAAGCATGGCCCCGGAAGCGAGGCTTGAAAGAATCAGCTCAGCGACCCGCACGTTAAAGCCACGAATGACATGCAGATGGGCGGCAATAAGGCTCTCCACACCGTGCACTGTCCAATAGCCGGCCTCGAGCCGCTGCCCCACCAGGTGTTCCGGATCGGGGACGTTGCGGCCATCGAGCCGGAACGGACGGCGTAGGTGGTGAACCACCAAGCGGCCCTCGGGCAGCTTTTTGGCCTTCGCCAGACGGCAGACCGTATCGATGTCGGGTGCGCTGACGAGGTTGTCGGCGGAAGAAACATTAACGGAGGCTTCGTTGTAAAACCCCTCAAGGTGACCGCCGGACTGGGCCAAATAAACCTCGTCGATCCGGGTGCCGGCACTTTGCTCAGCGGCCATCAATGCGGTGTGGGTCGCCTCACTCGCGGCCCGGAAATCAACCACCGCTCCTTTGATTACCCCGCGCGATTGGCACTCACCAACGCCAATAATATGCAAGGAGCCTTGGGTTAGCTCACCAATCAATACACTGACTTTGGATGTGCCGATTTCAACGGCACCAATGAACTTGGTTCTAGAAGTCACGTTGCGAGGGAGAAGAATTACGGGAAGGAGCGAAAAAAGAGGGAGCGCTGATGGACGATGAGGACTTGAAAAAGGAAATGCCGACGGCCCGCGCGGGCTCAAGCGAAGGCTTGGGGGGCTCAAAAGAAATTGGCACCTGCTTGTCGCCAATGGAAAGGTTGACCGTTTTGAGCCGCCCCGGGGCGTTCTGGCGGCGGGTTTCCGCAAGGATGTAATCCAATCGGGCCAGCTGCCGGAAAAAGCTATCCTGGGACGAGCCAAAGGTGATCGCCTCGACCTCAGCCGACTTGACTATAAGCGTGCGATCGAGCGCAAAGCGGGCCAACGAAACGACCTTGAATGAACGGTACAACGCGGGCGCGGAAATCTGGGCTGTGCCAAGTAGGTCAGCCACCACATCCACCCCATCGATGCGCGCAAATCCAGTACCTTCCCTCAACAGCTTTACCCCGTCGATGAAGGGCAGTGCATCAATCATTTCCGCACTATAACCAAAGCCCGAATACACCAAGCCATCGCGAGAAACGACAAACACCACTGGGCTGGCGTCGCCAATCCTCGCCATGACGCGCACCACCGGCGTGCACTCCTGAAGCGTCACTACCAGGACGTCGGGAAAGCGACGTTCGATGACGGCCTTGGTCACCTGCCCGCTTTCTTCCAACTGCGACTTCAGACTGGTCAGATCCAGTTCCATGAGACTGGCCGACTTGGGTAAAGCCAACGTGCGTTGAACCCAGGCCTTATCCAGTACCCCGTCGGTGCGCACGGCGAAATCCCTAAGGGGCACGCCCTTGGTCGGAGAAGTGATACGCTTGGGATCCGTTTCCCACAAATTGGCTACTTCGAAAACACCCCAAGCCAACAGCGCGAGCAGCAAGACCACGCCAACGGTGTTGCCGACCGCCATCGCCAAACGCTTCTTGCCCTCCCGCCCCATCGTGCGCGGCTTCACCTGCTGGGGAATGTCTCTCCAGCTGCGCGTGCTCAGATTGGGCGGATTGGACGAACTCATCTTAAGGGAGGGCAGTCGCCGCCCCTAAACAAAAACGCTGCAAGGCGGGATTCACTAATTGGCGAACCAACGCGGTGAAATCCAACCCAGTGCAGCGTGCGCTCATGGGCAAAAGACTGGTTTCTTTCATGCCGGGGAGCGTGTTTATTTCGAGTAAATAAAGGGAGGACGCCTCGTTTTGTTCGCACAAAATGAAGTCAACCCGGGCGTAATCCCGGCAACCACAGGCCGCGTAGGCTATTTCGGCGGCCTTTTGTACCCTGAACGCCAACTCTTCGCCCAGCGGCGCGGGGGCAAAATACTGCGTCGCCCCCTTCGTGTACTTACTCGCGAAATCATAAACCCCCGACTTCGGCCTGATCTCCACCACGCCCATCGCCTTTCCCTGAACCACCCCAACCGACAGCTCCCGGCCCACCAACCGCTGCTCAATCAACCAATTACCTTCCTGAATCGCAGCCAGTGCCTGAGCCAGCACCGTGCGATCCGTGGCAATGGTCAGACCCACGCTGCTCCCTTGGTCATTGGGCTTCACCACCACCTCCTGACCCAGCGCCGCCGTGACTTCGTCAGCCGAGGGCTTCTGGTCGGCAGCGAAAGCTAAACCCGCAGCCACCGTGATGCCGCAAGCAGCCGAGGCCGCTTTGGTGGCCGCCTTGTCCATGGTGAGCGCACTGCCCGCCGCATCACACCCTGCATAGGTGATGCCGGCCGCATCCAGCAAACGTTGCATGCCGCCATCCTCACCAAAGGTGCCATGCAGGGTGGAAAACACCACATGCCTTCGGGGGTCCAGCCCCGCCGGAAGCGCGTCCGCATCAACCGTGAACAAGCGGGTGGGAAACACCCGGGCGAGCGCCAGCGCGGAGGCCACGCCTGAACCGAGTGAAACCTCGCGCTCGGACGAAGTCCCCCCGCACAAGACGGCAATAATCGGTTCTTTTAAGCTCATAAAACGTCTTTCCATTGTTGGCCGTATAACAGCACCTCGGGCTCCAGTTTTACCCCCTGGCGCAGCTCGACGCGCGCGCGTACCCGGCGAACCAGCGCGATCACGTCCGCCGAGGTGGCGTTACCGCGATTAACGATAAAATTGGCGTGAACCGTCGACACTTCGGCATCCCCTACCCGCTCGCCTTTGAGCCCGCTGGCATCAATCAAGCGCCCAGCCGAGTCGTTTGGCGGGTTTTTAAAAATACAACCCGCGCTCGGCTCGCGCGGCTGTGATTTCTGGCGCTTTTCTTTATACGCCTCGATTTGCGAGGCGATGGACGCCGCGTCGGCCTGCAAGGCCGGCTTCAGCAACGACCCGAGAGCAATCGCCTCGTGCAACTGCGCGCAATGCCGGTAGTCCACCTGCATCTCACCCTTTTTCAACGTGAGGATCTCTCCGTCCAACGTCATCAGTTTCACTTCCTCGACGACGTCGAACATCCACCCGCCCATCGCACCGGCATTCATGCGCAACGCTCCACCGAGGTTGCCGGGAATCCCCTCCAAAAACTCGAACCCCACCAGCCCGGCCTTGGCCGCCAGCCCACAAAGGTTTTTTAACCGTAACCCGGCGCCCGCCCACACCCGTCCATCGGCCTGGGGTTCAAACGTCTCCCACGCGGGATGGCGCAGGCTGATGACCAAACCGTTTACACCCTCGTCCGGGATCACCAAATTCGATCCGCGGCCGAGGACAATCACGGGAAGTTGAGCCGCTTTGGCCTTTTTAACCAGCGCCTGCAAATCGGCAGTGGAGGCAGGCTCGGCGTAGAGACGCGCCGCCCCGCCTAACCGCAGGGTGGTTTTGGCCGCGAGGGGTTCTTCGCGCTTCACCTGCGTCGCCGCTGAAACGGCGCCGCGCAAAACCCCGGCAGCCGCATCCCATTTTTGGGCGCTAAATTCATCCAGCCAAACCCTTGCCATGACATCAATATCCCCGGCCCCGACAAAAACCACCCAGTCATCGGCCCGCAAGTCGGCCGACATTTGCGCCAGAGTCGCTTCCGCTGCGCCCGGGCAGTAAACCCGCGGCAATCCCGGTGCCTGCCGTTCCAACTCAGCGTTTAAATCCGCGGTCGTTCCGCCCGGAATGACCACTTCCCCCGCCCCATAAACATCGAGCAGATAAACCGCATCGGCCTGCGCCAAGGCGGCGGCAAACTCGGTTTTAAACTGAGCAGTCCGACTGTATCGGTGTGGTTGAAATACCGCGATCAGCCGCCCGCGCGCACGTTGGCGAAGACTGGCAAGCAAAGCCCGGATCTCCGCCGGGTGATGCGCATAGTCCTCGATCACGGTAAAGCCCCCGGCCGCGTGCAACACCGCTTGGCGCCGCCGCACCCCCGGGTAAGCCGCCAATGACTGAGGGGACAGGGTCGAAACCCCCATCATCACGGCCCCGGCCAACGCGGCGATGGCGTTAAGGCCGTTGAATTCGCCGCTGGCTCGCACCTGCGCGGTCGCCAGGGGAAACAAACCACCGAGAGCGAGTTCGGAACTTCCGCCGTCCTCCCGGGTGATTTCTCCCCGGTAATCACCCGACCGGCCAAAAGTCAGCGCGGGGCGGGACAGGGTCGCGGCGATTTTCCGAGAAAGCGCACACCCGCTGTGGATCAACACGGCCAGCTCGGTGCGCTCGAACAGGGCGCGGAATGTCGCCTCCAACTCAGCTGCCGTCCGATAGTGATCCGGGTGATCCCAATCGAGATTCACCGCCACCGTGATGGCAGGCGAAAACTGGCTGATCGTGCCATCGCTTTCATCAATCTCCGCCACGACCCAACCATTGTCGCCAGCCCGGGCAGGCGGAACCGAGTCCGCGTTAAAAAGCCCGCCCAACACATAACCGGCGGGGAAATCGGCCGCCAGTAGGGTCGTTACCAGCATCGCGGTGGTCGTGGTTTTACCATGCGAACCGCACACGGCGACCAGTTTGCGGTCACGGGTGGCTTCGGCGAGCAATTCGCCGCGCCGCACCAGCGGCAACCCGCGAGCCTGCGCCGTAACCCGGGCGGGATGGCGCGGAGAGATCGCCGAGGAAAACGCCACCAGCTGGCAATCCGCCGGGATTTCCCCCGGCGCGGTGATCTTAACCCCGGCACGCACCAACTGGCTGCGCATGGACTCGACCATGGAGTCGTCTTCTCCACTGACCTGAAAGCCTCGTTGAGCCAGATAAATGGCCAAGGGGCCCAATCCCATCCCGGCGACGCCAGCGCAATGAACCGCGGTCACCTCGCGGCCAAAAAGTTTGGGTAAGTTAGTGTTCATGGGCTGGGCTAGGCGGGTAACGATTCCAAATCGTTGAGAATAAAGTCCAGCGTGGCCGCATGATCCAGCCGGTGGAGATGGTCGCGAATGCGCTGCAGCCGGGACTCATCGCCGAACAAGGCAAACACTTCACGGCTTAATTCGGACTGCTTTCCCTGCTCGATCACCAAACCCGCGCCTTGTTGCTCAAACCAAGCAGCGTTGGCGCGCTGGTGATCATCCGCGGCATGGGGATAAGGGATAATAATCGCCGGGGTTTCGCAGCGGATTAGCTCGGCAATTGAGCCGGCCCCTGCCCGTCCAATCACCAGATCGGCAGCCGATAACAAAGCCGCAACCTGGTCGCAAAACGGCACGAACACGGCCGTGACCGGTGAACGGTCTGCAGCCGTTAAAGGAATCACTTCAGGCAGACCCTTACCCAGGCCCGTAACGCAATAAAGTTGGATTCCCGCGTGGGCCAATTGGGGCAATTCCCGGCGGGCCCAGTCATTGAGCGCGGTTGCGCCCTGACTGCCTCCGAAAATCGCCAGGATTTTACCCGCCGGATCGAGTCCGAGTTGTCGACAAGCCTGCTCACGCGGTATGCGGGCAATCTCGCGACGAACCGGCAAGCCGGCGTGGCGGATCGCGTTCTTTTTGATAGCCGGCAAATCAATACCGGGAGGCAAATACACCCGCTGTGCAAAACGGCTTAGGGTGCGAATGGCCCGCCCGGGGACGCGGTTGGCTTCGTGCAAGGCCACCGGCACGCCCTGCAATTTACCCGCGAGGATAATCGCAGCAGTCGTAAAGCCGCCAAAGCCAACAATGGCAGCCGGACGAATCGTTTTCACCAACTTCATACTGACGATAAGCCCCTTGGTTTGCGAAATGATAAAGCGAACCAAACCAGACGGGGCAAAGGAGAAGGGCGCCCCGGGAATCGGGACAAAACGCAAATGGGGATACTTTTCGATCAACCGGGCGTCGACCCGCTTTTGACTGATCAATAAGGTGGCGACATGACCGCGTTCAGCGAGCCCCTCGGCAAGGGCAATACCTGGTGAAAGGTGGCCGCCGGTCCCGCCACAAGAGATAATATAGTTACTCATGCCATTTCTTGTAACGAACGGCCATCGCGTTGGAGTCCGGTACGCGACCAGGTGCGCTGAGTATTTAAAATAATCCCGATTAAACAGCCCATAAGAAGGAGGTTCGACAGTCCGGCGCTAATAAAGGGCAGCGACATGCCCTTGGTCGGGAGACGCCCGGTGACAACTCCAAGGTTGATGATTGCCTGCATACAAATCATCAGAATCGTTCCCGTAACCAGCAGGTATTGAAACAAGTTGGGGGCGCGTCTTAGATGCAAAAAACCGGCGATAAAAATAATTAAAAACACCCCGACCACCCCAAGTGTATAAGGGAGTCCGAGCTCCTCCCCGATCACCGCAAAAATAAAATCGGTGTGGGCTTCAGGAAGAAAATTGAGCTGCTGGCGGCCCTGCCCCAGGCCCACACCATCGGTGCCGCCCACCGCAAACGCCAGGAGCGATTGCCACAACTGATAGGTGCCTGCCTGCTTGTTGCCCTCAACATCGAGGAAGGCAAGAAACCGGCGTAGACGGTTCTCATTATTCACCACGAGCACCGAAAACCCCGCTACGGCTAATCCGAGGGACGGTAAAATGTAGAGCCACCGAGCGCCGGCCAAAAACAGCAGAATAAGTCCTACGACCACCACAAGCGCCGACGTCCCAAAATCCGGCTCCAAGATAATCAAGCCGGCAAACGCCATAATGATAGCCAGGGGATAAACGTAGCCCTTTTTAAATTCTTTGATGCGGGTCTGGTTAAGCGCCAAATAATGCGCGAGACAGAACACCATAGCGACTTTCCCGAGTTCTGATACCTGAAACCGAATCGGGCCAAAACCCAGCCACCGGCGGCTGCCTTTGACTGAGATGCCCAAACCCGGAATCACCACCATCAAAAGCAAAACCGCGGTGACTCCTCCCACCAACCAGACATGGCGACGGGCGTACTCCAGGTCGATTCGGCTAATTACAAAGGCGACCGCGGCCGCCC
Source organism: Rariglobus sp. (assembly GCA_044353465.1). GTDB lineage: Bacteria > Verrucomicrobiota > Verrucomicrobiia > Opitutales > Opitutaceae > Rariglobus. The sequence continues at coordinate 10,475 of JBILBW010000020.1, forward strand.
CCAAAACACCCACAATTTGTTTATTGAGATAAGAATACGGTCCGCCTTTAAAAGCCACCGTGGCGCTAAACAGGATCGAAAGCCCGAGGAAAACCAAGCCAATGGCGCAAACGACAATGATCGCCGCTGCGTTTAACGTGAAGCGCCCCCGATGTGCATCGGGGGGCGTAACGGGGTTAACCATCGGATGGGTTGTTTGTAATCCCGTGGGTTGATCCTAAAGCTTTACCGACCCCGCGGATTACGGGGCCTTGGCGGCACTCGGTTCCTCCACCCGAATTACGGGAGCGTCAGTGGTCGTGGCGGCGGGAGCGGCAAACGGCGACTCAGCGGCTTGCGGGGCTGCGTCGGGTGCCGACTCGAGCAACGGCGAGGTGAAAACCGGGGCGGGTGCCGGGGGCGGCGTCACCGGAGCGACGGGTTGAATCGGGGCTGGCGCAGCCGGTTTCGTTGCTGGTTTAGCGGCGGGGGCCGACGACTTGCTAGCGCTGCTATGTCCGGCTGGGATTTTCAATGTCTGGCCGACACGCAGCTTGGTGGGATCGGCGATGTTATTTGCCGTGGCGATATCGCCGATTTTGACCGCGTATTTTTTCGCAATCGAACCGAGCGATTCGCCGGCTTTGACCACATGGGTGGTGGCCGCGCTCGGTGCAGACACGGGAGCTGCAGCGGCGGGAACTACGGGCTTGGGTGCCGCACCTGCGGCGGGGGCGACCGACGGGGTAACGGTTTTACCGGGAATCACCAGCTTCTGGCCTAGACTCAAGCGGGAGTCGGCGCGCAGGTTGTTGGCAGCGAGGAGTTGCTTCACCGTGACGCCGTTTTTCTTGGCGATGCTCCAAAGGTTGTCGCCTTTGGCCACCGCATAGGTCGCGGGAGCGGTGGCAAGCGGGGCGGTTGCCTCCGTAGCGCCTGCGGAGCCCGGACGCGTTGGGCTGAAGCGAACCGCCGCGATTTCGGCGGTACCCGTTGAGGGCGCGGTGGCGGCGGGAGCGGTGGCCTCGGCTGAAGCCAGCGGTGAAGCTCCGGCATCACCTACCACAGGGCTGGCCGGGACCGGCTTCTTGGCGGTCGAGCGACAACCGGGAATAGCGAAGATAAACACAAACACGGCAGCATGGACGGCCATGACTATACCGAATATTTTAACAAGTTTCATAGGATGATGGTAGGTTGGAAAAGGTTTTATTAAGTCAGGAATCAGCTCTGCTGCGCGCCCAAGGTGTTTACTAAAGCGACAAACTGCCATCCCCGGTCCTCATAATTTTTGAATTGATCAAAACTAGCAAAACCGGGGCTGAGCAAAACATTATCGCCGGCGGCGGCCAACTCGTCGGCAAGCCGGACGGCTTCGGATAGATCACCGCAAACCGTGTGGCTTAAGCCGTTTACCGCAGCAAACGTGGCGAGCACGTTGCGGGTTTCGCCAATTAAGAACGCGTGTTTCACCCGGGGGACAAGCCGCTGGACAAAGGCGGCCACGTCGCCGCCCTTGGATTTTCCGCCGGCGATCAAAATAACGGGGGCACCAAAGCCGGCGACCGCCGCCTCGACGGCGTGAAAATTGGTCGCCTTGGAATCATTCCACCACACCACGCCCCGCTTGCCCCCCACCCGCGCCAACCGATGCGCACCCAGGCTAAAGGTCTCCGCCGCAGCATAAAGACTCGTTTCGGGCAGCCCCTGACTGCGCCACCAGGCGGCGGCGAGGATGAAGTTTTCCCGTTGCGGGTAATGGGCGAAAACCGTTCCGCGCAACAACACATCGCCGGCCTGTTTCTCGGTGTCCACCCGGGCTTCGACGGGCAGCGTCTGGCCAAATTTTTCCGCGTACCTTTGCACGCTGGTACCGGCGAAAACATACCCGCCGACGGTTCGCTCAAATAAGCGCCACTTGGAATGGAAATACGATTCCAGGGTGCCGTGACGCTCCAAATGATCCTCGGCAAAATTGGTCCATAGGGCCGCATCGGCCCGAAAATGACGCAGGGTTTCCGCTTGGAACGAACTGACCTCACACACCGCGATCGCATCGGGCGCTCCTCCGTCTTGCTCCACGATGAGTTGGGAAAACGAAAACCCGATATTTCCGGTCGCATGAGCGTCCCGCCCAACCGAACGCAGCGCATGGGTGAGGAATTCGGTCAGCGTGGTTTTTCCGTTAGTTCCCGTGATCGAAATCAACGATCCCTGCCAAAACAAGGAGGCGAAATCCAGTTCCGCCAAACACACCGCACCCGCCGCCCGCGCCTCCGTAATCCAAGGGTGGGTCGGGGGAAAGCCGGGCGAATAAATCACCATAGGGTGGTTGCAGGCGGCCGTGCCTCGAAACTCGCTCAGCGCCCCGTCCCGGCCACTTTGATCAAAGATGACGGCCGTCCCGTTTAGTTCCTTAATGAGATCGGCAACGGCACGACCGCTGACCCCGCCACCAAAAACGGCGACCGGGTGGGCCAAGAGAGGCTTAATAAATTCAGGCGCGACGAGGGACATCAGCGGATTTTTAACGTACCAAGACCCACAAGGGCGCACATCAGTGAGATAACCCAAAAACGCAGTACTACCTTTGTCTCCGGCCACCCTGCTTTTTGGAAATGATGATGGATGGGGGCCATACGAAAGAATCGACGCCCCTCACCGTAACGACGACGCGTATATTTAAAAAATCCGACTTGGATCATCACCGAGATCGCCTCCACCACGAACACGCCACCGACAATCACCAGGGTCAACGGCTGTTGGACCATAAAGGCGATCAGGCCGATCAGCCCCCCCAATGCCAAGGAACCGGTGTCCCCCATGAACAGTTCAGCAGGATAAGAATTATACCAGAGAAAGGCCATCCCGGCACCGACCAACGCGCCACAGATCACCGCGAGTTCGCCAGTACCGGGCACATAGCTAATCAGCAGGTACTCGGCGATTTTAATATTACCCGCTGCATACGCCATAATCCCGTAAACCAAAGCGACCGTGATGGTACAGCCGATCGCAAGGCCATCCAAGCCATCCGTCAGATTGATCGCATTACTAAAGCCGACCACCCAAAAAAACACTAAAACAAATAGCATCGCCACCGGCATGGCGGTCAGCACCGGATACTTAAGAAAGGGTAACCACAACTCTCGGATTTTCGTCGCGCTCAACGGATGTAATACCAACGCCGTTAAAGCGACCGCGGTGATGATTGTTTGCCACCCCATTTTTTCGCGGGAGGAAATACCATCCCGGTTTTTTTTAACCACCTTAAGATAATCGTCGCGAAAGCCGACCGCGGTCAGCGCGGTGTATACGAAGAGCGCAACCACCACCCAGATATTGGGTTGCGCCCATAAAGCGGTACTGAAGAAAACGGCTAAAAAGATCAAAAGCCCGCCCATCGTCGGCGTATTCTTTTTATCAAACTTCTGGGCGAGTTCACCGGTGCGGTCGTCGTCGTAATGCTGGCCAAATTTAAGCGCGCGCAGCTTGGTGATGAGCCACGGGCCAATAATAAAGCCGATCAGCGTCGCGGTGCCTGCAGCCATGAGCGTGCGAAAGGTGAGGAACCGCAGCACACGCAGCGGGCCCCAGACCTGTTCGAAGTCGGCTAAATAACTAAACATAGGTTTATCAATGTGCCCCAGCACCCTCCGCTTCACTTAAAATAGTTTCCAGCCGATAACGGCGACTGCCTTTGATGAAAACCGCCCCACGAAACCCAGCCAGGCGCGACCGGGCCACCTCCAGCGAGGTCACCACTTCTACTTGGCCAGGCTGGTCGAGATGGCCGAGAACGCCCTCCCGAACCGACTCGGCGGCATCGCCTATGATGATCAGCTGGTCTTGCGGGCGCAGCCGGATTGATCGACCAAGGGCACGATGATACATCGGCGACTCCACCCCGAGCTCCTCCATGCAGCCAATCACCAGCAGGCGCGGTTCGTCCTCGGGGGCCAGCGCATAAAAAGCATCCAAAGCATCCCCCATCGCCGCAGGATTGGCATTGTAGCAATCGATATACAGCAGGCGGCCCTCGGTGCGGCGCAACTCCCCGCGCAGCGCAGCCGGCTGCCACGCTGCCAAACGCCCCCGGATCGTTTCGGCCCGGACCCCGAGCAGAATAGCAGCCCGAATGGCCAACGCGGCGTTTTGGGCCATGCCATCCGAGACCCGACGCAAAGCAAAGTTAAGGGCTTTGCCCGAGACCGAATCTCGCATGGCAATGAGCGTTTCCTCCGCACATTGAATCAATGTGAAAAAAGTATTCGAGAGCGGCTGATCAGCGACGATTGGCAAATCCGCGCGGCCCAAACGCCAGGCGTTAACCCGGAGGTCGCGGAAGGCGGCAAATTGGCAGCAGTATTGCGGAAACAACGCTGAGCCGCCCGTGCGCACCGCCCTCGGCAGCGCCGCTTTGGCGTTGGCCACACCCTCCAGCCCCCCCAACTCCTGCAAATGAGCCGGACCGACCAAGGTGATAATAGCGAAATCCGGGTCGATCATGGCGGCAAGAACCTCCATCTCGCCGGGACCACTGATTCCGGCCTCGATTACGGCAAATTTATGCCTTTCGGGTTCAAGTCGCGTCAGCGTCAACGGAACACCGAGGTGGTTATTGAGATTGCCTTCGGTCGCCAGCACGCCGGCGGACTCCCCGCCCAAAAGCAGGGCCAGGAGGTTTTTGGTGGAGGTCTTTCCCGCGCTACCGGAAACACCAATCACCGGGCCACGAAAGCTGCGCCGATGCTCGCGAGCAATGCACTGAAACGCCACCAAGGGCTCCTTCACGACCAGTTGCGCCAAGGCCAAATTCGGCTCCGGCCGGCTGACAATCGCCGCGCTGGCGCCCGCCGCCTGCGCGGCCACCAAAAAATCATGCCCGTCGCGTTTGTCGGTACGCAGCGCGACGAACACTTGTCCCGTGCGCAGTTGCCGCGTGTCGGTGGTAAAACTGGTCAACGCTGCCGCCGGCGGACGCGTCCATTTGCCGGAGGCCCAAGCAGCAAGTTGATCGGGAGAAAAAACAGGCATAGTGAATTACGCCGGACGCTTTATTTTCTTTATCTCGATGAGTTCGCGAACCACTTGGCGGTCGTCGAACGGGCTCACGGTATCCGCAAACTCCTGATACGTTTCGTGCCCCTTACCGGCGATGAGCAAGCAATCCCCCGGTTTGGCCATGTCGAGTGCCAGGCTGATGGCTCGACGGCGATCCTCGATCCAAGTCATTTTCAGCGGTGCCGTCACCCCTCCCTGCATATCATTAAAAATCTGGCTGAGCGGTTCGCCCCGCGGGTTGTCGGCCGTGGCGAGGGCAAAGTCGGCGTACTCTTGGACGGCCTTGACCATCAGGGGACGTTTAGCGCGGTCCCGGTTCCCGCCGCAACCGAACACCACCAGCAGGCGCCCGGGCGTGATCGTGCGCAACATTCCAAGCGCATTACTGAGGGCGTCATCCGTGTGCGCATAGTCCACCAGCACGTTGAAGGGCTGTCCTTCCTCGATGCGCTCCATGCGTCCGGGCACACCGGCAAAGTTGCGCAAGCGCGCCAGCAGGGTGCGCGGGTCGCGTCCCAGGCCCCAGGCGGTGGCGAACGCGGCCAGCAGGTTGCTCACGTTATAACGACCGATTAAAGGAGAATCGACCATCACCTCTCCCGTGGGCCAAACCAGCTTGAAGGTGGTGTTTTTGAAATTGAGCGCCACCTGCTCGGCCCGAACCTGGGCGGAGGCCTGTTCGCCGTAGGTCACCACCTTGGCTGCAGGCACTGCGGCATGGATACGATCGACCAATTGCACTCCATAGGGATCGTCGATATTAACAATGGCCACTTTGGGCTCGGCGCCTGTATGCCCGGTAAATAGCCGGGTCTTGACCTCGAAATAAGCCTCCATCGTCTTGTGATAATCAAGATGATCCCGGGTGAGGTTGGTGAAAATTGCGGCGCCAAAATTGAGCCCCAATACCCGCTGCTGATCGATCCCGTGAGAGCTCACCTCCATCACCGCCTGTTTGCAGCCGGCATCGCGCATCTGCGCCAACATCCCGTAAATGTCCAATGACTCGGGAGTGGTTTTATAGGACGGCACGGTGCGCGCACCGAGATCGTAGTTGATCGTCCCGATCAAACCCACGCGAGAGCCATCGTTGAGCAGATGTTTAACCAGATGGGTGACGGTGGTTTTACCATTGGTTCCGGTGACACCGATAACTTGGAGGTCACGATCAGGGAATTTATAAAAGCGTTGGGCTACCCGGGCTAGGGTGGCTCGCGCATCGGCAACCTGGATAAACGTGACCTTGGCCGGCGTCGGCGTGGGGATTTTCTGGGTCACCACGGCGACCGCGCCCCGGTTGACCGCCTCATCGATGTAGGCGGCACCGTCGGCTCGCAATCCGGGCAGGGCAAAAAACAGCGTTCCCGGGACGACGCGTCGACTGTCCATGACCAGACCCGAAATGGGGCGTTCCAGCGAACCCTTGACGGCAATCGCCTCGTTCTCGCTGAGATAATCGGAGAGTTGGGGGGCCATTTTAAAGACGCGGGGTTGAGTGGATACGTTGGAATTGGAAAGGGATGCCGCCACCCGGGATTGTTTGAAGGCGTAAATCAGCGCGTGATTCTGCGTAAGGTAACCGATCATCGGGCACCTCCATCCATGACTAACAGGTTGCTCCCCGGCTGAACCACCGGCTTAATGTCGAGATACTGGATGAGCTGCTCGGCGATGTGCTTGAAACTGGGTGCGGCCACGGTGGAGCCATAAGCGATCCGACCATTAGGCACCTTGGCGTCATCAACGATCACACTGATGACCACGCGCGGCCGGGTCGCCGGGAAAAAACCCACAAAGGAGCCAACGTGATTACGTTTGGAATAAATTCTGTTCATTACTTTCTGCGCGGTGCCCGTTTTGCCGGCGACCTCGAAACCGGGAATAGCTACCATCGGCGCGGTGCCCTCCTTGGATGCCACCTTTTCGAGCATGCGAGCCATTTGCTCGGCGGCTTTAGTCGAGAGTACCTGGCGCCGAACCGAACCCGAAAAATTATATATAGCCTCCCCGTTGTTATCAGCCACCTGACGGATGACTTGCGGGCGCATCAAAGCGCCGCCACTGGCGATGGTCGCCATGGCATAATGGATCTGCATCGGTGTGGCAGAAATGCTGTAGCCGGCGGAGATGTGTGTGATATCCGCTCCGCTCCACTCTTTCGGCGGCTTCAAAACGCCGGACACCTCACCCCCAAAGGGAAAATCGCTTATCTCGCCGAAACCGAAGGCCCGCGCATAGCGATAGAGCGTCTCGTCGCCTAGCTTCATACCCAGTTGGCCCGCGCCAACGTTGCTGGAGTGACTAAGGATCTCGGCAACCGACAGCGGATGATCAAAACGGTGATCATCTTTTATGAAACGGCGCGGCTTGCCCCTGTATTCAAGCGAGGCGATCGAACAGTCGAAACGCGAATCGGGGGTGACCAATTTGTCGTTAATCGCCCCGGAGGCCGCGACAATTTTGAAGGTGGAGCCGGGTTCGAGCACATCGGTGATTGCCAGATTGCGCATGGCGCCCATGGCCTCCTTCGACAACTCGTTGTACTCGTTGAGATTAAACGTGGGGTAGTTACCCAGTGCGAGGATAAACCCACTATGGGGTTCACTCACGATGACCGTGACCTTGGCAGGGGTGAACTTTTTGACGATCTCATCGATCTCTTGCTCAACGATGTGTTGAATGGCGGCATCGATGGACAAACGCACGGTGAAGCCGGCGGTAGGGCTAATTTCGCGATTACGAAACTGCGCCAGCTCCCGTCGCAGGCCGTCTTTTTCGGACTCGCGCCAACCATCTTGGCCACGCAAATAAAAGTCGGCAAAGGCCTCGACTCCTGCGGCGGGTTTTCCGGCCTTATTGACGAAGCCGATCAGATGAGCCGCCAGTTGATTGTGGGGGTAGGCGCGCGTGTAGGTCCGGTGGCCGTAAACACCCTTGATGTGCAGTCGATCGATTTGGTCGTAGGTGGATTCCTCAACGGTGTCGCTCAACTTGGCCCAGCGAATCAACCGTTCGCCGGTGGGCAACGTTTCGTCAGCCGGGATCTCGGCGGCGGTCTCGGCGGCCGCGGAGGCCGGGGCCGGCAGGCTGGAGGCAGCGGCCGCCGGACGGGTTTTGGTAGAAAAAACGCGCGCCAGTTCGTTCGGCGGCATGTTGAGTAACTTGGCCAATTCCGGCCATTTGGACTCGTCGGCTTTGAGCAGGGCATGCGGATCGACCCCCAACACGATCAGCGAGCGCGAGGTGGCAAGCCGATCCCCCTTGTCATCTAGGATGTCGCCCCGCTTGGCGGGTTCGACCGTGATTTGGCGGCGGGCGCGCTCAATGTAGGCCATCAATCGCTCACGCTCAAAGACATGCAGATCCAACAAACGCACGGCGATGCAACCGAAGCAGGCAACAATGCCAACCCCGAGGAGAATGCTACGATAATTGGAGGCAAAGCCCTTGGACATGGGGATGAATCCGTCGCAGCTCAGCGAGTGTTGTTGACCAACCTAAAACGGACAGGGGAGACCGTACCGGAGATGACCGCCTCGGGGGCAAAAACCTCGGCGTTGTTGCGCGAGGCGAGCCGCCGCTCGGGCGATTCGCTCACCCGGACCACCTGGGGCTCCTTCGGCAGAACCAAACCGAGCTGCCACTCGATGTTGCGGCGGGCGAGCACATCAATCGACTGTTCGGCGGTGACCTGGGTGTTGAGCTCGGCCAGGTGGCGCTCGGACTCGACGATGCGCTGCTCGATCTGCTTGGTGTTATTAGCCGTGATGGAAATCTGGTGACGCAGCCAAACCGTCCCTAGGCCAATTGATCCGCTAAAGCCGATCATGACCAGCGTGTAGACCAGCAGCTGGTTCACAAAGGCCTGCGAGTTGTTGTTTTTCATTGCGAAGGGGAAATCGGATTAAAGTTTGCGAAGGGCGCGGAGCTTGGAGGAGCGACTGCGAGGATTGAGCGCCACCTCGGCCGCGGAAGGGGTGATCGGTCGGCGGTAAATGAGATCGGCTTGTTTCAGCCGCAGGTCTTGCGGGCGGTGGTCATTTTCGCCCTCGGGCAAACCGGCCAAGTGGCGGAAAAACTGCTTTGCGATGCGATCCTCCAGTGAGTGAAAACTGATCGCGCACAACACGCCGCCGGGGGCCAGTCGTTCAAAGGCGGCAGGCAAGGCACGCTCAATTGCTCCCAGCTCATCGTTGACCGCAATCCGGATGCCCTGAAAGGCGCGAGTCGCGGGGTGAACCTTGGAAGTGAAGCGGTCCCGCGGCGGGATGGCATCGGCGATTAACGTGGCCAGCAAAGCGGTGCGAGCGAGTCGACCGCTGCCGCGAGCAGCCAGCAAGGCCCGTACCACCGGGCGCCAGTTCTTTTCCTCCCCGTAGCCGCGAATCGCCTGGACCAGCATCACCTCCGAGGCGGTCTCCAGCCAGACCGAAGCCGGCACTCCGACTCGGGGATCCATCCGCATGTCCGCCGGTGCATCATTGCGGAAGGAAAAACCCCGCTCTGCATCATCCAGCTGAAAAGAGGAAACCCCGAAATCAAAAAGAATTCCGTCAAACATACCCACCGGCAACTCACCAAGGCTGCCAAAATCACGATCGATGAGGCTGAACCGGCCCTCGAATTCAAGCCGGAGCACATCTGCACGGGACTGAGCGGCAGGGTCCCGGTCGAGAGCCACCACGTTGACCGCGAGGGCGGACTCCAGAATCGCCCGGGTATGGCCACCACCGCCAAACGTGGCGTCCAAGTAGCGACCTCCGGCCCGAGGGGAGATCGCCTCCAAAGTCTCGCGCAGTAGGACGGGCTGATGGCCGGAAGTCATGGTGACAAAAAGGGTCAGTCAGGCAGCCAGTCTCTTGTTGGTGAGCTGAGAAAATAACCGGGCGGCGGCAAACAGCGGGCCGTCCAACCAAACCGGCCGTGCAGCCCGCGCGGCCGCGAGGTTACGCTGAACAAAGCGGACGCCGGCCGCGGTCGAGGCCCCCACCGGGACGGAACCAGGCTGAAGTCGCCCGCGCCGGGTTGAACGCGCCAACGAAATGACCGAACGGGGAAGGCGGTGATTTCGCATAAAATTAGATGCCGAGTCGGCGCATGACATCGCCGAAATTCTCACCTGCAGTCCGCTGCTCCACCCGACTCCAGCGGTCGGGGCTATATAGGCTGAACTTGGTCAGCGAGCCCACCAATACGGCGTCCTTGGCGATCCCGGCATGGGCCAATAACTCACCGTTCAGCATAATGCGCCCCTGCTTGTCGAAGCTGAGGGTCTGCGTTTGCGCAAAAAAACGGGCGGCAAAATCTTGCCCCGCTCCGTCGGAAAGCGCAATCGCCTCAATTTTGGTACGCAACTTGGCGATTTCTTCCGGCGGCAGGATGGCAATGTACCCATCAGGGTGGGGCGTCGCCAAAAACTGCTCCCCTTCGGCGTGGGCAGCACGCCACGCCGAGGGAATCGTGACACGATTCTTATCGTCGAGGGTGTGCCGAAAAAGGCCGGTGTAAGCTGAGCAGGGTTGAGCCATGAAGGAATGGGGAACAACCCCCCATTACACCCCATTTCAACCCACTCCAACCCACCCCGGTCAAGATAACTCCACAAGACAGAGCCCAAATCTTATTCACAATTACTCTTGGTAATTTAGCCCAGCAAAACACCCAACCAACTCAGTAAAAACATTAACCACTGATTATTAATTATTTAATATATAAAACGGGATTCTTCACCTTCAGTGGGTAGCGGGGAGGTTACGGTGACCTGCCGTTGAGCAGAGGATGGCCATAGGCCCTCTTTGAGCCCCTCGATCAACTCTGCTTCAGGGCTCGGGGTCACTTGGGGGTTAACCGCCTTCGCGCCCCCTCTGGGCTTGTTCTTGAGCCCTGGCACACCTTGTTTGCGGAAACGCACGATCCAATCGATCACCCGACTGCGCACCATTCCCGGTAACTTGGCAGTATCCTAGAGGCTATGCCGCGCAGTAAACGCCAAACTCACTGCCATCAAACTTGCATTCGGCACTCACGCCGGCGCCTACACGGCAAGCAGCGCCTTCAACTCTTGGTGCCACCGCTCATCAAGCAAATTGATTTTCGATTCCGTTACTTCGCCCTGCGCATAAATCAATCCAATTTAATCTTTTAGCAAAAACGGCAGGGTTTGATCCGCACAGTAGCTCAACCTTCCCTTAAGGCATCTGTTCGTCAAACTCCCGCAACGAGGATCAAAGAAGTAAAAAATGAATTAGTCTCAGCCTTAACCTCCGCTTGGGCCTCAACTTGTGTCGGTGTATTTATCTTCACGGGTGCTAAGCAGGAACCCGCGCTGCAAGAGCTCATGGCCATGGTACTCTGGCGGATGGCGGCCATCACCCGGGTTCGTATGGCCGCTGGCGAGCGCCTAGGTGTGCCCACCCTGCGGGTCAGCTTCTTGAAGGTTCTTCAGCTCACCCACAACTCCGGAAGAGCTTCGCGTGGACCCAATCCCTGTGCTTGCCGGCACTCGCCGCCACCCTCTGCCAACGGTACTTCGAGTCGGTGAAACGACGCGCACTCATTCCTCCGCGACGCGCACGTTCAAGTCCCCGCGTCTTTCGTCAACCGATCAGTCCTTGGCCCAGAAAAACCAACCACCCCTCCTTCTCCGACCCCATTAGCCTCAGCATCCTCAACATGCCTTACCGACATTGCGATTAACCGGGCCCGATCAGCCGGGCGGCCAGTTGAGTTGGCGCCGGGCCAACAAATGCACATGCAGGTGGGGAACCGTTTCGCAGGCGTCCGGGCCGTGGTTGATGACCAAACGGAAGCCGCGGGCCAGGTTCAGTTTTCTGGCCACCCGCCCGGCCGTCAGCAGCAGGTGCCCGAGCACGGCTTCGTCGTCCGGCACGGCGTCGCCCACCCGGGCAATCACCGTTTTGGGGATGATCAACAGGTGCACCGGGGCCTGCGGGACAATGTCATGGATAACGATGCAGCGCTCGTCCTCATGCTCGATCTGAGCCGGAATCTCGCGCGCAATGATGCGCTCAAACAGGGTTTTTGACATGGCCCGAGGTCTAGCGCCGGTTGGGCGGAAGACACGGAAAAATTCGCCGCCGCCCCAGGCTTGCCCGGTCTGTTTAGGCGCGGCAGGCGTCGAGGGCTGCGCGGATCGCCGCCTCGTCCAGGCCCACGCCGATAAAAACCAGCTCCTGCCGGCGGTCGCCATGCGGCTCGACCCAGGCCGTCTGAATCGAAACAGGGCGTTCCTCAAAGCGGGCTTTGCCGTTTTCGATCAGTGCCGCCCACCAATAATTCAGGGTGTCAAAGCGCACCACCCCGCCTGCCACCGAAACAAAGCCCATCTCGTCGGGCTGCTCGCGTGTCCAATAAAAGCCCTTGGCTCGTAACACGCCAGGCAGGCCAGAGAGCAGGAGTTGGCGGAATTTGGCTGAATCGAACGGCGCGCGCGCCTGATAGACAAACGAGCCAATCCCGTAGTTGACCTCATGCGCGGGACGCGTCGCCGCCGAGCCCGGCCGGACCCACGCCCCGGGAGCAACCGCGTTGAGCTCACGCACCCAGCGGGCCGCCCCGAGGGTTTCCTTGGCATCAAACCGCACCCGACTGAGCAAAAACTCGCTCGCCACCTGGCCGCCCTCGGTGTGCACGATCTCGGCGCGGGCGTTTAACCCGCGCAGCACCGCTTCCAGACGCACCACCGCGTCGGCCGTCACCAGGTCGCACTTGTTGACCACCAAAACGTCGGCGCACTCCACCTGTTCGAGCAGCAGCTCGAAGAGCGGGCGCGCCCCGCTGGCCGGCTGCTGTCGCAGCCGGCTTGGCTCGCTCCCCTGCCCCGCGGCCAAATCCCCCGGCTGGACGGTGGCCACCTCGCGCAGGAAAGCAGCGGCGTCGATCACGCTGACCAGGGCCGCCAGCGGGGCCAGCTCGCCGAGCGCACGCCCGAACGGGTTTTTTCGGGTAAACAGGGTCGCCACTCCGCGCGGCTCGGCCACCCCGGAGGTTTCCACCCAGATGTGCGCGTAAAGACCCGACGCCGCCAGTTCAGCCACCGTCTCGGCCAGATCGTCCTTACTCGAACAGCACACGCAGCCATTGCCCAGCTCGACGATGTCGCGGGCGGCGGCCGATTCGACGCCGGCGCGCACCACGGCGGCGTCGATATTCACCGCGGCCACATCGTTGACCACCACGGCCCAACGCCGCCCCTCGGCCTGCCGCAACACGTGGTTGAGCAGGGTCGTCTTGCCCGCCCCGAGGAACCCGCACAGCACCGTGACGCCCGCGGGCGTGCTCATGACCCCGCCGCCGGAACCGCCAGCGCCTTAAGCCGTGCCTCGACCTCGGTCATCGCCTGCAACACATCCAAGGCGCGCTCCATCGCATCGTGGGCCAACCCGCTAAAGCTGCGCTGGGTGATGGCATCGCGGGTGGCCTGGACCGCGGCCGCGGCGATCTTGGCTCGCTGCGGATCCTGGCCGAGGTGCTCGACGAGAAACTCCCCCAAAAACTGCGGCTGTTGGGTGCGGTAAAACCACGCGCCAAAGTCGTAAAGCCGGTTGCCAATCGCCGCGAACCACTCGGCCCGCTCGCCCCAAGCGGTTAACAAGGCGAGCCCCTCCTCGACCGCGTCGCCGGCTTCCGCCAACCAAGCCGACCGGGTCGGCTCGTCCGGCGCAGCTGCGGCGAGCTGGGCGCCCAACGTCACCCCCAGGGCGTGCCGGGCACGCAACACGGTGTCGGCGGCCGACGGATCCTGGGCGGCCCGCGCCGCGGCACTGCTGATCGCCTCCCGCAGGTTGGCCAAGCCGGCGACCGTGTCGTGCATCGCGCATTGGGCCTGGCCGAGATTGAGCAAAATCGTAGCCCGCTCCACCCGCAGCGCCTCGGGCTCCACAGCGAACACCGTTTCGATGATCGCCCGCGCCTGCGCCTGGGCCTCGACGGCGGCAGCGGCTTGACCGTTGCCCTGCCGCACCAGCCCGAGATTAGTCCAAGCCGAGGCCAGGTTGCGCCGCGCCATAGGCAAATCGCCCCCGGCTTGCAAACACACCACCGCCTGATCCAAGGCCTGCTCGGCTCCCTGCGGACCGGCGAGTTCACCGCGTCGTTGCAACAAGCCCGCCCGCCCCATCCAGGCCGCGCCCAGAGTGTTGGCCAACTCCAGCGGCAGCGCCTGGCCCGCGTCCGGAGCCCCGACCAGCGCGATGGTTTCATCATAACAGCGCAGGGCCTCGGTGAGCGCCTCGGGCGAGCCGAGCCGCTGCAGGCCCTTGCCCCGACTGATCCAGGCCACCGCCATAAACCCGACCGAAGCCCCCAACTGACGACCCATGCCGAGGGCCTGATCGTAGCTACGCAGAGCTTCCACCACCCACTTCGATTCGCCATTCACCGAGGCCAGCGCGTCAAGCATGTGGCCGCGCTGCAACCACACGTGTTGAGCCACCTCGCCGAGGGCGACCGGCAGCACCAACGGTTGGTCGCCGCCCGGTGCGACTGCGGCGGATTGCACCAAGGTGAGCGCGGCGTCACAGGCCCGCAGGCCGTCGCCCAGCTGCGCGGGGTTACCCGAGCGCCAGGCGGTTTCAGCCGCGGCGGCATGTTCGCGAACCGAATCAAGCAAAGCGGGGGAAGCAGAAGGTAACGGCAACGACATCGTGGGGGAAGTGGGGCCTGCCGCGCCGCCCGCGGCAAGGGTGGAATCGCACCGCCAGGCGCTCTTTATAGGCTGCTTAAAGTGCGACCTGGGCGGATAAAAAGCCCCTCACCCCAGCGCCTCGGCGGCCAGTCCCCAGCGCAAGTTGTAGAGCGAATGATGAAAACGCTCGAAGCCCCCGAACTCAGCCAAAGTGACCGCGGTGATCAACGCCGCCGGAAACACATCGGCGCGGGCCGCCGGCATGCCGGGCATTTGCCGGCGCTCGTCGAGGGTTTTTCGGCCGACTTCGTCGAGCAGCCCGTGCAAGGTGGCGGCCAACACCACCGCCGGGGTGTCTTCGAGCCGCAGCCCGTGGAGCGCGCCGGTCATGGCGCGCACACTCGTCACCGTTCCGCCGGTAAACACGGCATCGGCGCCCGGCAGGTTAAAGCGAAAACCCGACTGTTTAAGCGTGTCGCGCACATGCATGGCCAGTCCGGTACAGGCAGCGGCGGTCAGCGGGGCCTGCGGGTCGGGCACAAACGCTTCGGTCATACGCACGCAGCCCAGTCGCAGGCTGATCGCTTGCTCGATCCGGCGCTCGCGGAAGGCGAGGCATTCCAAACTGCCCCCGCCCAAATCAAACACGTAAAAGTCGCGTAAATGGGCCAGCGCGGGATCACAGGTGAGTCCCCGGCCGATCAGATCCGCCTCGTCCTCCCCACTGAGAATGCGGATGGCGTGGCCGGTGGCGCGCCGGACGCGGAGCTGAAACTCGGGCCCGTTGAGGGCGTCGCGCACCGCGCTGGTCGCGACCAGCACCGTGTGGGTGGGAGCAAACGGCGCGGCCACCGCGAGCAAATCGATAATCGCGGCCAGCCCGGAGGCCATCCCCGCTTCGCTCAGTTGCGGGCCAGTGCGGCTAATGCCCGCGCTAATGCGCGCATCAAGGGTTTGAGTTTTTAGGCAGACGAGCTCCCCGTCCGCGCGCCGCGTGGCGACGAGAACCTTGATCGAGTTGGAGCCGATATCGATGACCGCGACGACCGGTTGAGACATGCCCCACGGAATACACCCCGATTCGGGAAGGAAAGCCGCGTTTTTAGAAGATGCCGGGACGCACATTACGCTCTTGAGTCATCCCGGGCACCGCCCAGCATCGGCCGTTTTAAATCTATGATTTCTTGGATCCAACGCACCTTTCAGCAGCACTTCAAGTGGCTGTTTCTCGCCCTGCTTATTCTTGTCATCATCTCCTTCGTGTTCATCACCAACGCCTCCTCCGGCTTTGGTCATGTCGCCAAGCAGGCTCCGGCCCGCCCTTTCTTCGGCCTGAACCTAGGTTCCGCCGAGGACACCAAAGAGTTGGTGCGGGACGCCACCCTCAGCGTCCAACTCCACGGCATGCAGATGCGCAACGAGGGCCAGTTCCAGCAATACGCCCTTCAGCGCGTGGCCGCCCTGCACCTGGCCGGCGAGCTCAACCTGCCCGCCCCCGCCAACGATGAGGTCGTCCGCCACATTCAAAGCCTACGCGCGTTCGCCGGGGCCGACGGCCAGTTCGACGCCAAGCGCTACGCCGCTTTCCGCGACTCCCTCAAGACCAACCCCCAGCTGCATGAAAGTGACGTGAGCCGCGTCATCGCCGACGACGTGACCTACCAGCAGGTGCTCAAACTGCTGGCCGGCCCCGGTTATGTCTTGCCCGCCGATGTCCAGCAGCAGCTCAACCGCAGCGACACCACCTGGACCCTCCAAGCCGTGACCATCGACTACCCCAGCTTCAAACCCACCGTAGCCGTGACCGCCGAGGCGCTGGGCAAATTTCTGGAATTCAACGCCGGGAACTACGAGATCGGACCCAAGGCAGGGGTTTCCTACATCGAGTTTGCCGCCGCCGCCTACGCCGACAAGGTCAGCTTCACCGAGGCCAACCTGCGCGCCTATTACGACGCCAACGTGGCCCGCTTCACCAAACCGGCGGCTGACAAACCCGCGGTCGCCGCCACGCCCGACGCCGACTTCGCCGCCGCCCGCAGCCAGGTGGAAGAGGCCTACAAGGCCGACCGCGCCAAGGCCCTGGCTGATGCCGCCGCCAGCGACCTTGCCGTGGCCCTCTTCGATGGCAAGGTGACCGCCGCCACCCTCGACGGCTTCCTCGCCGCCCGCCAGCTCAACCGTAAATCCCTGGCTCCCTTCAACGCAGACTCCATCCCCGCCGAGCTTGGCGCTGACCGCAGCGTGGCCGAGGAGGCCCTCAAAACCGGCCCGCAGCGCCTCTTCTCGGATCCGGTCCACACCCCTCGCGGTGTTGCCATCCTCGTCTGGAACGAGACCCTGCCCGCCCGCCAGCCCGCCCTCGACGAAATCAAGGACCGGGTCACCACCGACTACGTGGAGTCCGAGAAGCGCAAGCGGTTCTCCGAAGCCGGCACCACCCTGCGCAGCGCCATTGAGGCCCGGCTTAAGGCCGGCGATAGCCTGGCCAAAGCCGTGACGGCCTGCGCCGCCTCGATACCCGCCAAGCTCGACACCAAGAGCTGGCCCGCCTTCACCCTGGCCAAACCCCCGCAGGATCTCGACTACAGTATCTTCAACGCGATCAAGAGCCTGGACAAGGGGGCCCTCTCCCCGATGGTCACCACACGTGAGCAGGGTTTGATCGTTTACGCCGCCGATAAAGTGCTGCCCTCGGCCGACGCCACTTCGCCGAAATTCACCGAGACTCGCACCCGTTTGGCCGCCTACACCGCCTCGCGCAACGGCAGCGAAGTCCTCGCCGAAATGGTAACGGCTGAGCTGGCCAAATCCGCCCCGGTCGCCCCGTAACCGCGCCCGCCACCCGGCGGTTGATGGCGGGCCCACCCGGCCCGCCTTTTTTGCGTCCGCTGAGGGCCCACCGGGGCTCCACGCGTGAGCGCGGTTTTACCCAACCGCACAAGGCCGTTGCCCAAAAATCCAGCCGACGGGAAAAACGCAACGGCGCCCCTTTGCCGCCCCACCCGCTTTTCAGTGTTTCCGTTTTTAATTTTTCCGCGTTTAACCGTTACCAACCCCATGCCCGTTTACCACTACGCCCCGGTCAAGTGCCCCTGTAAACTCTGCGGCGATGGCTTCGATCACCGCCACGAGCCCAGCGAACCCGCGCTCACCGCTTGCCCGACCTGCGGCCAGGCGGTCA
>JBILBW010000114.1:0-8948 GCA_044353465.1 Rariglobus sp.
TGCTGAAGCTAATGCGATCGACGTAGAATCAATGGGGCTTTATTGGCACTTTGTTGATATCGTCTGGATCGTTATTTTTACCGCCGTTTACCTACTCGAATACCTTTAATTACCCTGACCATGAGCGAACCAAACCATCCCCAGCTAGCGGCCGTTCAAGGCCATACCGAAGGCAGTAAGTTCCACGTTTTCGTCCAACTCGCCATGATCCTTGCCGTCATCACCGGCGTGGAGATTGTATTGATCTATCTACCTTTGGTAAAGTGGTTGATCGTTACCACGCTGGTCACCCTTTCGGTTGTGAAGTTCATGTTGGTGATTTTTGTCTTCATGCACCTGAAGTGGGATAAGTTCTTTTGCACCATCCTGTTTTTCATCGGTTTGATTCTAGCTTCGGGGACTGTAACTGCCCTAATGGCTATTTTTTCAGCTGAAGATAGTATCCCCTTAAAAGCCCAAGAAATCTACGATGAACGAGCTGCGTCCAATAATTAACCGGACTTAAAGGCGATGCCTTTTAAGGCATTTTTTGATACTAACCGGGTCGGAAAAGGAGCGGTGGTTGTATTTTTTCTTGGCGAAGAACTTATAGGTTGACGCCGAAGGTGAGGAATCGAACGGGCGCGTCACTGATAAAGTAGTCAGCGCTGTTGCTTGGACTCGAAGAAGTGTTGGTAGAGGTTGCCTGCTAGTGCCGGTGAGTACTGGTACTGGGCCCACGGGAAGCTTTGCCAGAGTTGCTAGGTGAGCTGAAGAACCTTGCGATTCGGGTGTCCCCATGGAGCACATGCTCCGTCAACGGCTCCCACTTCTAGAGTTGGGTTCTTCGACGATTTCAGTGGGTGAAAAGCCAAATAACGAACGAGGAAACGGATGGGTGTCACAGAGCCTAGCCGGAGCGCCGACACAGAGAGCACCGAGTTCGATCCACAGCAGCAGGAAAATCGTTAATATCAATACGCGGAAGGAGTAAGGAACCCAGACGGAAGGGAGTTCGAATGCTTCAGAACCAACGAAGTCTATGGAGGTCTTCATGTCTTCAAACTCTGTGTCGGCGCTCCGGCTCGGCTTGTGATACACTCCGGAGGTCTATTTTTCTACCTCGCAATCCACCGGAAACGTCGAGGAGCCTATTACGGGCCGCGTTCATGCTACGCCTTTTTGCAGCCCATTTTTTAAGTCGATGCCAGCGAGCAGCAGGGTCAACGCCTCCGGGGTGAGGGATAGCTTTCCCCCGTTTCCGTCTAGCGGCCAACTAAACCGGACCAGCTCCAAGCGCTTGGCCAAAACCCACACGCCGCACCCGTCCCAGTAGAGCAATCAGTTTTCGACGGTTACGTTGCAGGGTGGCTTTTCAGGGCTACCCCCTCTGCTTTTTGCGGCTAAACCGCCTTGGCTTGAATCCGGAAAAGTTGATGTTATTGCCTAATCGTTTTACATGAGCCGCCCCATTGCCTGGCAACGCGCCCCCCTTTCGGCGGACGTTAAGAAGATTCTGGTCATCAAGATCAAATACATCGGTGACGTCGTCCTGGCGGTGCCGTCCCTGCGGGCACTCCGCGCCCGCCACCCCCAGGCTGAAATCCACGTGCTCACCGCCGAGGACGCCGCCCACGGCCTCCGCCACCTGCCGTGGCTGACCAAAGTCTGGGCTCTGCCTCGCACTCGAGGCAAACTCCGCCTCGCCGATACCTTGCCGATGCTGCGCGCCCTGCGCCGGGAGTGTTTCGATGCCTCGGTCGACTTGGTGGGTAATGACCGCGGCGCTTACCTAAGCCGCTTCATTGGCGCCCCCCGCCGGCTTGGCGTGGTGATAACCGACGCCGGCTCCCCTTGGTTAGCCAAGTTGATGTATAACGAGCTCATCGACGACCCCGATACCACCCGCCATCAAGCGGTGCGCGATTACTACATCCTTCAAGCTTGGGACATCCCCCCGCCCACCGATTGGGAAGCGGAAGTCAGGGCTGATCCGGCGTTGGTCTCCACTGCGGCCAAATGGCTGCCGGGCAATCCCGCGCTGCTGCACGTTTCCACCAGCCAGGTGAAAAAGGAGTGGGCCAGCGCCAGTTGGATGGAGCTGGGACAACGCTTAGTCGCGGCTAAGCAGCCGGTGGTGTTTTCCAGTGGCTCCAATCCGCGTGAACAAAAGCTCCTCGAACCCCTGCGAGCGGCCGGATTCACCTGCCTGCCGCCCACCCCAGGACTGGACCTGTTTATCGCGATTCTGGCCCGGCCGCGGGTGTTCATCTGCGGGGACACCGCGCCGTTGCATTTGGCGGCAGGTCTGGGGGTGCCGACGATCGGACTGTTCGGGGCGACCAGCGCGAACTGCTGGGCGCCGCAGGGCGCCAACCATGTGGCCCTGCAAGGGGTGCCCTGCTTGTGCAGCGGTCACTGGCGGGCGTGCCAACAGCCTCAGCCCTGCTTGCAGGCCCTGACCCCGGCTGCAGTCATGGCTAAGTTCTGCTGCGCATGAAGTAGCACCGGTTTGCCGCCTGCTTTTAGATCCGAGAAGACTGGTTTACTGCGCGACTCTAAGCCGTCATCGGGCCACTTTAACGGCTTCAGCGCGTGAGCGCCGGGTAACTGCCCAGCCACTTAACCAAGGGGCAGAACTGCTTGAGCTCGGCAATCGCCGCCTTCATCTCCGGATCCTCATAATGCCCGGTCACGTCGATGAAAAACAGGTAGTCCCACGGGCGGCGTTTGCTCGGGCGCGACTCGACCTTGGACAGGTTGATTCCCCGCTCCCCGAACGGTTTTAACATCCGCAACAGCGATCCGGAATGGGCGGCCGCTTCGTCGCCGAGCGAAATCACCAGGCTGCTCAGGTCGCGACCGCCGCCCACCGGGCCGGAGGCTTTTTTACCGATGACAAAGAAGCGGGTGGTGTTGTCGGTTTGATCTTGGATACTGCGGGCCAAGACGGGGACGTCCTGGTGTTGCGCGGCTAATTCGGCGGCGATGGCGGCGGCTCCCGGGGTCTCCTTGGCGATCTGCACCGCGCGGGCCGTGCTCGAGGTGTCGATCAACTGGGCGTGGGGCAGGTGGCGTTGCAGCCAGTGGCGGCACTGGGCCAGCGCCTGGTCCTTGGAATACACCTTTTCGATCTGCGCGAGCGGGGTGGCGGAAATCAGCGCGTGGTTAATCTCCAATACCACTTGGGCCACGACCTTGAGGTCGCTCTCCACAAAGCTGTCGAGCGCTTCGCGCACCGAGCCCTCGGTCGAGTTTTCGATCGGGATGAGCCCGTAGTCGGCTTCGCCCTTTTCCACCGCGGTGAATATATCCGCGATCGTGGCAATCGCGGTGTAGTCGACGCTGGCGCCGAATTTTTTGATGGCAGCGGCGTGGGTGTAAGTCGCCTCGGGCCCGAGATAGGCGATCAGCAGGGGCTTTTCCAGGGCGATGGCCGCCGACATGATTTCACGGTAAATGGCCCGGAGCGCCTCGGGTTTGATCGGTCCCTGGCTCAGCCCAGTGACTTTGCGAAACACGGCGTCCTCGCGCTCGGGCACGTAGATCTGCCCGCCGGAGTCGCGTTTGAGTTTACCGATCTCGGCGGCCAGGGTCAGGCGACTGTTGAGCAACGCAACGATCTGGCGGTCGTGGGCGTCGATTTGGTCGCGAATGGGTTGGAGCGGGTCGGACATGGTTTAGGCGGAAGCGGGGGGATTGACGGGGACAGTGGAAGACGCGGCGGGCCGGGTGGGCTCAACATGGGCGACTTCGACCGGGAACAAACTTGGGGAGTCGCCTTCGCCTTCCTCAAGCGGCAGTCCCATCTCGTTATCGGTGGGCGGGGTGGCGTTCAGGGCGGTTTTGAGCCAGGCGTCGATTTGCCGCGGTGAGAGCACGTCCGAGGCGGGCAATTCGACCAGGGATTTGACCCCCAAAAACTCCAAAAACCTGTCGGTGGTGCCGTATTGCAGTGGGCGCCCGGGGAGGTCGGCGCGGCCGACGATGTAAACCAGTTCACGTTCGAGCAATTTGTTCAAGCCGGCCTCGGCAGAAACCCCGCGGATGGTTTCAATTTCGCTGCGCGTGACCGGCTGGCGGTAGGCGATGATCGCCATGGTTTCGAGCGCCGACTGGGTGAGCTTGGTGGGGGCCGGTTCGTCGCGCAGGATGCGAATCCAGCGGGCAAACCGCGGGTGGGTGACCAGGCGGTAGCCGCTGGCCCCGTCGATCAGCAGGTAAATGTCGTCGGCCGCCCGCAACTCTCCGGCGAGTTGATCCATCGCTTCGCGGATCTGGGTGGCGGTGATCAACGCGGGGACATCCTGATAGAGTTCGGCGTCGGTCTCAGTGGGCGCGACCACCTCGACCGTTTCGGAGCTGGCGGGGGCAGCTGAATCAGGGTCGGGTGCGACCTCGGCGGTCGGGTCGATGATCGCGACGGAGGCGCTGGCCTGGTCATGAAAGCGGGCAAACGCGGTTTGGATGTCTTTGACCGTGAGGGGCTGGCTTGACGAGAAGAGCAGTGCCTTGAGCACTTTTTTTAGGTGGAACGCCATGCGAGATAAAAGCCCAAAGTGATGGGCGCGACCCCAGCCGACGCAACCCTGAATCGGCGGCGGGAAACGCCGGGCCTCTGATCCTGAGCTTAAGCGCAGGGGAGGAGTTTGGCCTTATAAACAGGGGGGGAGGCGAAGTGACGTTGGAGGAGGCTTTTTCCGCGGAAAACCTAAACGAGGCTTGGGCGAGGGTGAGCGCCAACGCCCGGGCGGCTGGAGTGAGGGGATGGTCGGTGGCGTAATTTCCATCGCCGCACGCCGGGGTCAGCCTAGGGCAACCGGTGCCGCCGCCTGCTTTAAGGCAAACAGGTACTTGTCGATCTTGTTGGAGGTGATCACTCCGTAGTTAATCGTGCCCAACCAGCCCGACATGATGATGCCCACGCTGCCGGCATGGAAAAGCCCGGGCAGTTTCTCGGACAAATTCATCGAAACGGGCAGGCCTTCGAACTTGGTCCCGAACGACGTGCCGCGGGTGTGGGTGGTGTAGCGTTCGATCGTGCGCGGGGTGGCGGCTTCCTGCCAGTCGATCTTGGCCCGCACATCAGGAATGTATTTCTCCAGCGCCACGATGCTCTCCTCGATCATCCGTGCCTTGTGGGTTTCATACTCCGCCTCCGACAGGTTGTTCCAGTCGGGATAACGGCCGTTGAGCGAGGCCACCACCGTGTAGCGGTCGGTGCCGGGACGAGTTTCGGGATAATAAACCGAAAACGTGCGGCTGGTGGTGCGCAAGTCGGTCAGCTCCTCGTTGCTGTAAGTGGGCGCTTCCGAGGTGAAAACCAGGTCGCCGATGTGCGGGATACTCTCGCCCTTGCGAATCCCCAGATAGACCTGGCAAGAGCTGGTGTTGATCCGCACGGCCTTGGCCTGTTCGACAAAGTCCGCGGGAAAGTTCTCCGCCCCGGCCAGCCGGAAAATGGTGTTGTGGATGTTGGCATTGGACAGCACTGCCTTGGCGCGGATCACCCGGCCGTTTTTGGCGACGATACCGCAGGCGACTTTTTGGCCGTCGCGCTCCTCGACAAGGATCTTTTCCACCAGCACCTTTTTGCGCAATTCGACCCCGTTTTTACGGAGCTCGTCGGCCATCTTTTCGATCAGCAGGTCGGAGCCTCCTTGGAAGGTAAACACGCCTGATCCCATGAAGTTGGAAAACACGATGCCGAAGGTGATCGCTGGGTCGTCGAAGTTGGAGCCGTTGGCGTAAGAGATCGGCTCCATCAACAGCCGGTGAACATCGGGGCGGCCAGGGAAGAAGCGGTTGAACATCTCGCCCGTGGTCTCGGGGTTGTTGTCATAATAGTTCATCGCCCGCAGGTGGTCGTAGAACGCCTCGACCTGGGCCGGGGCCAATTTGAACTGCTCGACCAAAACCCGGGTGTAATCCTCGCGGGTGAACGTGGTCCACACGTCCATCTGGGGATTGACGAAGCGCACGTGCTTTAACTGGTGAATCGAGTCGGAGATTTCCTTGGTCCAGTAACGCCGGCAGCTCTTGATCATGCCGCTGGGGAAGCCGTGCAGGGAGATGTCGAAAATGTGTCCGCCCTTGCGGGTGAACCAGGTGGCGAGCCCGCCGAACTGGTAGTGGTGCTCAAGCAAGAGGACCTTGTGACCGGCCTTGGCCAGCACATTGGCCCCGGTCAGGCCGCCCAGGCCGGAGCCAATGACGATCACGTCGTATTCATCCGCAACACCTTTGAGCCAGTCGTAAGCCATGAGAAAGTCAGCGAGTGAACGCGCGCCGGCCCGGGGCGCAAGGGGCTTTTCCGCCCCGCGTGCAAGAATGCCTCCCCTGCCCCCGTTTCCCTTTTCTGTTAAACGCGCTTAGGTCAAAAATCTTAAGGTGTGACTCGGGGTGCTTCGACACTTTCGGTGGGTGAAAAATCAAGGAGCCCATAACCGGGTAACCGGAGTGGGTTCACAGAAAAAATTCGCCGCCATGACCCGGAGCGCGCCAGAGCCAGGCCACGAAAATTAAGGTTCTTGGCGTTATTCTGGAGGGAGTTATCAAGCCAGACGATCCGGTGGCCTTCGCTTTATTTTTTGAACCGGCGAAGGTGTTAAGGCCTCCCTTGTCTGCACGCTGTGGGCAGGGGCTCCCTGGCCTTTGTGAAACCTGCCGAAGGTTTGGTTTTGTCTCTAGGAACCCACTGGCAACGTCGAGGAACCCGCCATCCACTTGGGGGCGTTTCCCCTTTGGTCGTAGGGATTCTAGGCGGCTGAGCGCACTGCTGACATCAATGAGGTGATGTTATCCCTGCCAAGCCGCCACCGTTGATTCAGCCGATGAGTGACGCGGAAAAAGGGGACAACCGGGGTGCTCCAGAGCCTTTCCCTGAACCTCGAAAGGGGGCCCTTTAGATCCCTTAAGTTGTTGACTGATAATGTGGTGCCCGGGGGGGGACTCGAACCCCCACGTCCTTGCGAACAAGGGATTTTAAGTCCCTGGTGTCTACCATTCCACCACCCGGGCGGGAAGCAGGCGGAAAGACTGAACAGGCTCAAGGGCGCTGGTCAACGCTGCCGCAGCCCCTCTCCTGCAAAATCTTTAACGTGAAGCCTCCGCTGTCCTGAGCCGGATTCCCTGGGCCTGGCCCTCCGTTTTTCAGGGCGCGTGCCTTTGAGCAACCGGTGAGAGGACCCTCGATCAATCCCAAAACAAGGGGCAAACCCGAGCCAGACAACCAGCCTAGATCCAAGCGCATAGCGGGTTTTGTCCCGCCCCATCGGACTGGACGCGTTCCCTTGCGCAGCGGCCGCCCAAAGCGGCACCTCGCGTGGTTCCCCCGTTCAAACGGGCGCCAACGGAATCGGGGCGTGGCACCAAAATTGAGCTAGGGCAAACCGTACGTGCAGTCGAAAAAGGGGGCTTGAATAGGACGCGTTGCTCTCGTGCATTCAATTCCCGCAATGCGTGTTACGCTCACCTCTCTCGGCTCAACCGGTGACATTTACCCGGTGCTTGCCGTGGCTGTCGCCCTGCAAAAAGCCGGTCACTTGGTGCGTTTTGCCACTCTGCCCGCCTACCAAACGGAAATCGAGGCGGCCGGGATTTCCTTTTATCCCCTCTGCCCCCATGGCAATCACGCCGAGCTGAGCCATTGGATGGGACGCCTTCAAAAAATCCGCACTCCGCTCTATCAACTGCGCGAGATCTACCGCTGCGCCCAAACCC
Source organism: Rariglobus sp. (assembly GCA_044353465.1). GTDB lineage: Bacteria > Verrucomicrobiota > Verrucomicrobiia > Opitutales > Opitutaceae > Rariglobus. The sequence continues at coordinate 7,702 of JBILBW010000114.1, forward strand.
AGCTCCCTGAAATCCTCGCGAGCATGGACGGGCTCATGGCCGAAACCGACCTGCTCGTTTCAAGCTACCTGTTTCCCTTCAACCGCAGCATCGCCGACCGACATGGCGTGCCTTTCGCCACGCTTGCCTTCGCACCCCACATCATCCCGTCGCCGGATTACCCGCCGGAAAATCTACCCTCGCCCCGCTGGTTGGGCCGATGGCTCCGCCGGGTCTGGAATCGCCAGCTCTGGAGTCTGGCCGACGTCGTGGTGGACCGGGTCATCAATGGGCGCATTCACGCGGAGCTGAGGCGAGCGCACCTGCCCCCGGTACGCCACTTTTTCTCCCAAGCCGCCGATTGCGTGTTGGTGACCGTTTCCGAAGCACTTCTGCGTCCGCCCGGGGCCGAGCTCGATGCCCGCTTTCAGTTCGTCGGCTACTGCCGCTGGCAGTCGCCGGAAAGCCCCGCAATCGACGCCGAGTTGCGCGCTTTCACCGGCGGTGCGCGCGTCCCCGTGCTCACCTTTGGCAGCATGGTCTATGACGATCCGGGCCTCTGGATGCAGCGTTTTGTGGGCGCCTGGCCGAGCCAGCGCAAAATCATCGTGCAGAGTGGCTGGGCACAATTCCCCCAGCTCGACCTAGGCGAGCACATCAAGGTTATCGGCAAGGTGTCCCACGACCAGTTGTTCCGACACGCCAGCGCGGTCATCCATCATGGCGGGGCGGGCACCACCGCCAGTGCGCTTTACGCCGGCGTGCCCCAGATCGTGGTGCCCCATATTGGTGACCAAGCCTTCTTCGGGCAGGAGGTGAAACGGCTCGGCTGCGGGATTACTCTCGGTCAAAAGGTTTGGCCGGAGCAGTTGGGCCGCGCCCTCACCCGGCTCGAAGGCCTGACCGAGTTGGCGCGTCGCGCCGGCGAGGTTGGCGCCCTGCTCCAAGCCGAAAACGGTCCGGCTGCGGCCGTGGCCGCGCTGGAGCAATTTGTGGCCCAACACGGACGAGGTCCGTTGGGAGATAGTGCGATAGGACGTGCGCGGGCCTGGTAAAAACGGTTTATTTAGAGCCTGCACTCCGGTTCTTCGACACGTTCAGTGGGTAGCGGGGAGGTTGAGGCGACCTGCCGTGAAGTAGAGCAGGGCAATGAGGTTATCGACAGAACGGAAGCCACGGGCCTTACGCTTCACCGCCGAGAACACGCTATTAAGGCCTTCCATGAAGGCGTTAGTGGTACGATGAGTCCAGTGGGCGAGTATGCCAGG
>JBILBW010000021.1:0-28261 GCA_044353465.1 Rariglobus sp.
CCCTCACCATCGATGGCGTCATTCAGAACCTGATTGAGGCGCTAGAAAACGTCGGCAATCTGATCCGGGCCAGCCACCAATTGGTCGAGGAAACCCACCGCACTATCGAGCCGGTCCGCGGGCTCAGCACCCACTTCACCCGGTTCATGCGCGAGCTCACGCTGGACATCCACCTGATCGGCTTGAACGCCGAGGTGCAATCCGCCCATGTCGCCACGGGAACGGGCTTGGAAGTGGTGTCCGCACGCGCCACCGAAGTCTCGCTGACCACTTGCCGGCTGAGCGAACAACTCGCCACCGACATTGACCGCATCACCGAGGACTTGGGCGAGATGATCGACTCCTTTGGCCAGTTTCGCGCGCAAACCGAGACCTTCGTCGACCAACTCACCTTGGAGACGAAAGCGGATGAAGATCGGCTGCACGATTACCGCGACCAGGTGATCCAAGTCCTCGTGCAAATCAGCGAACAGTTGCCCCTGCTGGAGGCGCAGATTAACACGGCGTTGGGCCACGCGGATTTTTCCACTGCGGCCATGGCGCAAATCGAAGCGCTGCAGGTGGCCGTGAGCGGCTTGGAAACGACTGCGGCAGCCCTGGCGGATGCGCACGGCGTACCAACCGAAACCACCGGACTGATGGACCAATTTCTAAAGGGTTACACCATGAGGTCCCAGGTGGACGTGCATCAACGCACGCTGGCGACAGCCCCGGTGGAAGCGGGTGCGGCGGCGGGGGCGACCCCAGGAGCTAATGCCGAGGTCGACTTATTTGGTTTTGACGAGCTCGGACCGGCAACACCGGCGCACCCAGACCCGCTGCCGGCCAGTGAAGTGGACCTTTGGGGGGAGGAAAGCCCGCTGGCGACCAAACCCAGCGATGCGACGCCGGTTGCCCCAGCCGCTGCAGGCGCCATGGAAGTGGAATTGTGGGGCGACGACGAGGTCGTCAAGCCGGCCGCCCCACCCGAGGTCCAGCGCAGCGCCTGAGGGACTGCTTCACGCCAGGTTGTGGTAAGCGCTTACCTGCTGTGAACGCGCCCGCCCCATGGACCGGCGGCTTAAAGAGCGGAGGAAATCGACTCGGCCCGCTTCCGGTGGTGACGAGGAAGCGAGCAGAAAGGCCCCGGACGGCCGCCAACGCGGGCCGTCCGGGGCATCGTGCCGAGAGGCGGCGGTTATTTGGCGGACGCGGTGGGCTCGCCCGCTTTTTTCCAGCCGGCGATACCGGGGGCGAAGTGTTTCACGTTGGTGAAACCGAGAGCGAGGGCGGCGTTGGCACCGCGCTTGTAGGCCCCGCAGCGTTCATTGCCGCAGTAGGCCACCACCAGGGTGGACTTGTCGGCGGGCAAGGCGCTGGCGAGCTTGTCCTTATTCACCGCAAAATCGATCGCTCCGGGAATGTGCCCGGCGGCGTAGGAGGCGGTGCCATTGACATCGATGAGGGCGACTTTTCCGGCGGCGATTGCGGCCTTCAATTCGGGGAGGGAGATATCAGCAATCTTGGCGGGCGCCGCCGCGTCAGCGGCGAGGGCCGCGGTCACAAAGGCAAAACAAGCCAACAGGGGAAGGAGGAATTTTTTCATAAGGGTTCGCCTCCATGGCTAGGCCAACCCCCAAGGGAGTCGAACCAAAGTGTCACCTAATAGGTGACACTTTGGTTCGAAGCGCGGGGCGGCGACCTGAGTTTACGCACCCGCGCATCGCGGTTTCCGGACAACGCAGGTTCGCTTGGGAGTTTTGTGCCACAAACGGAATCGGTGAAGCGGAGGTTTAACGCAAAGACGCCAAGGGGAGCGTGAAGGCCGCATGGACACGCCTGCACCGCGTTGCGACCTGCTTCATCCACGGGGACTTCGCGTTTTAAAAAAAAGCCGATGAAGCGTCCTGGCGCCAAAACCGCGATGCTCCCCTTTGCGCACAATCCTTGCACGCCACCATTGACCCCCGCTCGGGCCCTCCGCTATATCCGCCCCCTTTCCTATGTCCACGCCGTCCACCACCGAGCCTGCAAATCTCATGGAAGCCATCGTCTCGCTCGCGAAACGTCGCGGCTTCGTCTTCCCCTCTTCCGAAATCTACGGCGGACTCAACGGCTTTTTCGACTACGGCCCGCTCGGCGTCGAACTGAAGAAAAACATCCGCGACTGCTGGTGGAACGACATGGTTCGCCGCCGCGACGACGTCGTCGGCATCGAGACCTCGATCATCATGCACCCCAAGGTCTGGGAAGCCTCCGGCCACGTAGCCGGCTTCAGCGACCCGCTGGTCGACTGCAAGGTCTCCAAGAACCGCTACCGCGCCGACCAGCTCTTCTTCGCCCCCGTGATCGTGACCGGCGCCGACGGCGTCGCCCAAACCATCGGCTACGTCTCGGCCTTGGAAAACGAGAAAACCACCGAGGAGCTCCAAGCCGCCGCCGAACTGATGAAGCGCAAAAAGGCGGTCCAGGGCACCCTCGCCGCCGTCCAGCCGCGCGACTTCACCGAGGCCCGCCCCGACGAGATTTCGCAAATCCCCTCGCCGGCCACCGGCAACCCCGACCTGACCCCGCCGCGCGCCTTCAACATGATGTTCCAGACGAACGTCGGCGCCATGACCGACGCCTCCTCGGTCGCCTACCTTCGCCCCGAGACCGCTCAAGGCATGTTCGTCGATTTTAAAAACGTGGTGGATACCGGCCGCGTCAAGCTGCCCTTCGGCATCGCCCAAACCGGCAAGTCGTTTCGCAACGAAATCACCCCGCGCAACTTCATCTTCCGCTCCCGCGAGTTTGAGCAGATGGAGATGGAGTTCTTCATCCACGAGGACGACGACTGGGCGAAGTGGCACCGTTACTGGATCAACTGGTGCAAGGACTGGCTGAAGAGCATCGGCTTGCCCGACTCGCACATTTCCGAGTTCGACCACCTCAAGGAGAAGCTGGCGTTCTACTCCAAGGGGACGACCGACATCATGTTCAAGTTCCCCTTTGGCGTGCAGGAGCTGTGGGGCATCGCCGCGCGCGGCAACTACGACCTCACCCAACACGCCACCGCATCCGGCAAACCGCAGGAGGTGTTTGACGAGGCCACCAAGAAGAAGTTTGTCCCCCATGTGATCGAGCCGGCCGTTGGCTTGGATCGCATTTTCCTGGCGGTGCTTGCCTCCGGTTACGCCGAGGAGCAGGTGACCGATGAGAAGGGCAACACCGAGACGCGCACCGTGCTGCGCCTCAGCCCGCGCCTGGCCCCGGTAAAGGTCGCCGTGCTCCCCTTGCTCAAAAACAAGGAGGCGTTGGTCGCCCGCGCCCAAGCACTCTACACCAAGCTTAAACGCAAATATCCGTGCTTCTACGACGAGGCCGGCGCGGTCGGCCGGCGCTACCGCCGCCAGGACGAGATCGGCACACCTTGGTGCGTGACCATAGACTTCGACACGATCGAGAAGGAAGGCGACACGTTCACCCTCCGGGAGCGCGACTCGATGCAACAAAAACGCATCACCGAGGCCGAGCTCTTCGCGCTGCTGGAAGAGCAGATTTACTAACCCCCAGCACCGCCAACGCTGGTCTTTCCCGAATTGCCTGCTTCCTTTCACGATCCCAAATCGCCGGTAGCGCTTGGAGCGCTCACCCGCTACCTGTCCGGCCTTGATCTCACCACGACCAAACGCGGTGAATCCTACGCCCGCGGGCGGCGCGTGGTCGACCTGTGGGAAGACGACGGGGTGGTCGCCGGCTCGGTCCAGGGCACCCAACGCGAACCCTACACCTCGACCCTCAGTTGGGACGGGCGCCGCTGGTCCTCGGAATGCACCTGTGCCGCCGGCGTCGACTGTAAACACAGTTACGCACTCGGCCGCACCTGGCTCAACCGCCAGGCCGTCCGCCCCACCACCGGCCAAGTGACCATCACCCGGATCACCGGCAAAACCAAGGCCGAGGTCACCGCCCTGGGCGACAAGCCGTCCTTCCGCCAAGAATGGTCGGCCAAGCTGGCCGAGAAACTAGGCCGCCCGGTCAACTCCGACGAGGGCCGTCTGCTAGGCCGGCTCGCCGCGTTGTTTAGCGACCTGCAGGCCCATGATCGCATCATGCCGGCCAACATCCGCGCCCGCGAGTTCGTGGTCAGTCGAGAAGCCGCCCCCAGTGAATGGGAACCCGCCTTCCAAGGGTGGTGGCCGCCCGGTCAACCGCCCGCCGACCCTTGGGCCCTCTGGCAATACCTCGCCTACGACTACCAGCGCTCCGGCGAGGCCATTCCCGAGATTCTCCTGGTCATGACGGACACCTCAGCGGTTCGCGCAGCGGCCGAGTCCCGCTTGGTCCAGCAAGAGCTGGCCCACTGGCGCAACGCCCTGCTGACGCCACCACCGATCGAGCGCTACACCCAGCTCCAGGAAGCCGCTGAGGAGGCCTTCGAACTCCCCGCCGACCTGCGCGTGTTGTTGCAGAGCGACGGCAAGGCCCGCCTCGAGGTCCAAGCCCAGGCCGGCAAGACCTGGAAGGCCCCCACCCAGAAATGGCTCGGCCAACTCACCACCGCCGGCCTGGCCACCTTCGAATCGCTGCCCCCGGCCGCGCGCGCCCTCGGCCTGCTGCTGCGCCTGGAAAACCGCTCCCACGACCTGCGCTATCAACGCGTCCTAGCCTGCGACCTGTTTGCCCGCATCCTTGCCCACCCCCCCGCCCTGCCTGCCGTGGTGCTCGCCGACGGCACGCCGTTCCGGATCGAACCGGAGCCGCTGCGCCATCACGCGGTCACCGATCCGGCAGACCCGGCGCGGCTAAACGTTACCCTGGTGCGCCCCGACGGCACGCCCGTTCCAGCGGATTTGCGCCCCTTCCTCGCCGAGCGAGAGCCGCTTTACCTGCTCGACCACCGGGTCTGGCGCGGCCCGCCCCCCCTGCCCCAACGCCTGCCGGTCGCAGCCCTCTCCGACCCGGGCCTGGCCAGCGCCTTGCGCAGCACCGGCATGACCCTGCCCAGCGAACTCGCCGCCAAGTTCCGCACCGTCGAGCTGCGCCCCCTGCTGCGCTGCTGGCTCACCGACGCCGCCCCCGGCCAAGGCGCCACCACCTTCAACGCCCAGCTCTTTGCCACCTCTAACGAGCCCCTCTGCAGCCAACACTGGAGCGGCTTCGGCGGCTGGCAATGGACCAAAGGCGGCACCCCGCCAGCGGCCCGCACGGACACCCCCCACTACTCCTTCGACCTAGCCGCCGCCAACGCCGTCGGCGCCCGCTTCGGCGCCTTTGGCCTGCAATACTCAGATTGGAACGCCGCTTGGTGTCGCAACGCCACACGCACCTTCCCCGATGATTTTGTGGCCTGGCACGCCACCTTGCCCAGCGGTCTCGCCATCGAGGTCTCCCCCGATCTGCAAGGCCTGCTCGGCAAACCCCTCCGCGCCCGCGTGGCGGTCAACCTCTCCCCCGCCGACGCCTCCGGCCAGGACTGGTTCGACGTCACCGTCCAACTCCAGCCCGAAGACACCACCTTGACCCCCGCCGAGATCGAGCTGCTGGTCAAAGCGCGCGGCGGCTGGGTCAAACTCCCCCAGCGCGGCTGGCAACGCCTCGCGGTCGAAGACGCCATCAGCCCGGAGGAACGCGCCGCCCTCGACCGTCTCGGCCTGGCCGCCGACGGCGAAGCGCTTTCCGGCCGCCGCACCACCCACCGGTACCACGCCCTGCAACTCGCCGACGTTCCGGTGGACGACGAGGAGCTGGCCGACCGCCTGCGCGACCGCTCGGCCGCGCTGCGCGCCCTGCCCCCGCCGCCGCTGCCGGCCGGCCTCAACGCCCAGCTGCGCCCGTATCAGCTGGAAGGCTACCACTTCCTCTCCCACCTCGCCTCGCAAGGCCTGGGCGGAGTGTTGGCCGACGACATGGGCTTGGGCAAAACCCTGCAAACGCTCGCCTGGCTGCTCGCCATGGCGGATAAGGCCAAGGCCGAAGGCCGACCGTTCCGCGCCCTGGTGGTGGCGCCCAAATCGGTGGTCCCCAACTGGGCGGTCGAGGCCGGCCGCTTCGCCCCCGCGCTCACCACCGCGCGCGCCCTGCCCGGCAGCGATTTGCCCGACAACGTACAGCTCTTGGTGATTAACTACGTGCAACTGCGCCTGCGCGCGCCCGAGTTGTCCGCCCTCGAGTGGGACGCGGTCGTGCTCGACGAGGGCCAAAACATCAAAAACCCCGGTAGCGCCACCGCCCGGGCGGCGCGCGCCCTGCCCGCCCGCCACCGCCTGGTGCTCACCGGTACGCCGATTGAAAACCGCCTGCTCGACCTGTGGAGCCTGATGGCCTTTGCCCAACCCGGCCTGCTCGGCTCCCAGCCCAGTTTCCAGCGCCTTTATAACGACAGGGAGGACCCGGCCGGGGCCCGCTCCCGCCTCGCCACCCGCGTGCGCCCCTTCCTGCTGCGCCGCACCAAGGGCCAGGTTGCCCGCGACCTGCCCGCCCGCATCGAGGAGGAAATCGGCTGTGAACTCGAGGGCTCGCAACGCCTGCTCTACGAGGCGGAACTCAAACGCGCCCGCCAACTCCTGCTCAAGGTCGGCGACGCCCGCCAATTCGACGCCCAGCGCTTCAACATCCTCCAGTCACTCCTGCGCCTGCGCCAAATCTGCTGCGACCCCCGCCTGATCGGCCACACCGCGGTCGATCCGGTGGAACAGGTTGCCGCCAAAAAACGCGGCCGGCCCGCCAAAAAACTCGCCCCCAGCCCCCTCGTGGCCGAGTCCGCCGCGACCACTGCGGACGGCGACGACGCCACCGGTGCGGTGATCGATTCCACCGACGAGGACGCGCCCGCCCGCCCGAGCAGCGCCAAGCTGGACGCGCTGCTCGACACCGTGGAGCCGCTGGTCGCCGAGGGGCACCGCGTGTTGGTGTTCTCCCAGTTCGTGAGCATGCTCGAACTCATCCGCACCGAGTTGGCCGTGCGCGGGATCGGCCATTTACTGCTCACCGGCCAGACCGAAAACCGCCAGGCCCTGGTGGACAAGTTTCAAGCTGCCGACGGCCCACCGGTCTTCCTCTTGTCGCTCAAGGCGGCGGGTTCCGGCCTCAACCTGACCGCGGCCAGCTACGTGATCCTCTATGATCCGTGGTGGAATCCGGCGGTGGAAGCCCAGGCGATCGACCGCACTCACCGGATCGGGCAAAAGAGCACGGTGATGGCCTATCGCTTGATCGCCAAAAACACGGTGGAGGAAAAGATCCGTGCGTTGCAGCGGGAAAAGTCCGAGCTGGCGGCCGCGGTGGTGCAGGAGGAGAGCCTGGCCACGGTGATGGACCTCGACAGCCTGCGGCGGATACTCGGCTAGGCGCCCTCGGCAATCGCGCCCTTGCTCGAGGTGAAGGCAAAGGACCGCCCCGCCGATTGCCCGCGCTGGGCGGCGTAATTGAAAATCCACGGATCCCGAACCCCCGCTACGTCGAGCGTGAGTCGTCTATACGGCAGCGAAGCCAACCCGGCTCTCAACCCGCTCGCCGCGCCCACCGCCGCTCTCTGGACAAGGGTTGCAGGGTACGCGGCGGGCAGCTCCACGTCGCAGCCCAAGCGCAAACCCGCTGCGGGGACGGGTTCGCGCGGCGCGATCAGCCAGCCACCACCGACTTCGGCGTCAGGGCGACCACACGTCCGGCCTTATCGAGCAATTGGGCCTCGGTGAAAGGCTTTACGATGTAGGCGCTTATACCCAAATTTATAATCTCCAGCACCTTGTCCTTCTTGGATTCGGCAGTGAGCATGATCACCGGGGTCCGCGCCAAGGGCGGAAAGCTGCGGATTCGTTTGAGCGCTTCCAAGCCGGTCATCTCCGGCATGGTCACATCGAGAATGATCAACTGGGGCAATTCGACCATCGCCAACTCCAGCCCTTGCAGGCCGTTGCTCGCCTCGAGCAGGGTGCACTCATAGGGACGCAGGACCTTTGCTATCAACATGCGGATGGCTTTGCTGTCATCCACGAAAAGAATTTTTGGGGTCTGCATGGCTAGTAGGTCGCGGTGGCGTGGATCAGGTTTGTGGTGACGGCTTGGCGCAGATTTGGAGCTCCAGCAAAACGGGGTGGTCCCCCTCCAAAAAGCAGAGTCGTTCGAAGAGGGCGTTGGCTGCAGTCTTAAAATGAAGCTTTGGGCTAAGGGTGACGGTCGGCAAGCCGAGCTCGGTGTCGAGGGAGCGCTTGGCCAACCAGGAAACTAGGTTGCCGCAAATCATGTTCCCGACCTCGCCGAGCACATCGCTGACCACCGCTTCATCCACCGACTCTCCGGGCCCGAAACCGAGGAACGAACCAGCCATGCTGCGTGCGTGGGCGGGGGAGACCGTCAAGGCTAGGGTGCCAGCGACTTTGGGGCCGGCAAAGCCGACCACGCCGACCAGGTGCTCGACCGGTTGGGCAATGGGCTGGCCGGGATCCAAGGGTTCGAGGGTCATACGAAGCATGACATTGAACGTCGCGATCGCCTGCTGTGACAGGTAACTGCGCAGGTTTTCAGGATCCACTAGAAGGAGCGAGGTTTGATGCATCGGGGATGGCTCGGGGAAGAGACTAAACCAGCAGAGCCCACTTAGATCGACAAGACGAAATCCGCCCGGACCTAGCCCAGCCACTGCGCAAACTTCACCGCATCCTCCGGGGTATCGACGCCGATGGTCGGGTCAGTGGTCACCCCGCAGCGGATTTCGTAGCCGTTTTCTAACACGCGCAACTGCTCGAGTTTTTCCAACTGCTCGTAACGCCCCAGCGGCAAACGGGCAAACCGCTCGATCAAGTCGGCCTGATACGCGTACAGCCCGAGATGCTTGAAACAGGGGTTGGCCATGACCCAGGCGTCGTCGACTACCCCGGCGCGTTCGCGGGCAAAGGGAATCGGCGCGCGCGAAAAATACAGCGCCCGCCCGCCGCCCGGCGCGAAGACCACCTTGACCTGGTTGGGGTTGTTAAAATCGGCCGCAGTGGTGAACGGCGTGCCCAAGGTGGCCATCGCCGCCGTGCCCCCGATCAGCTCGGCGAGGGTCAAAATCTGCGCGCGCGTGACCAGCGGCTCGTCCGCCTGAACGTTGATCACCCGCTCGGCCCGCACCGTGCGGTTGGCCTCGGCGATGCGATCGGTGCCGCTTTGATGCTGCACCCCGGTGAGAATGGCGGTGAACCCGGCCGCCCGCAGCGGCGCGGCCAGCAGCTCGTCATCAACCGCGAAAAAAAGCGGAAACTCCGGTGCCTCCTGGCGGAGGCGCTCGGCCACCCAAAGCAGCAGGGGCCGGCCCTTGATCGGGTGCAGCAACTTGCGCGGAAAACGCGTGGATTCGAGGCGGCAGGGAACGATGATCGCGAGCGAGGGCATAAGGGGCCCAAACGTGGGAGTCCGGTTTTGGGGTTGCAAGCCGTCGCGGCGCGGCGGACGCTGAGCCGTCAAATTTTCAATGGATAAGACTTCTACGACTACGCCGAGCCAGCAGGTGAAAGAACTGGTTGTGCAAAACAAGATGGGCATTCACGCGCGCCCGGCCGCCATGATCGTGCGCATCACCAATAAATTCAAAGCCGACGTGTTCGTGGAAAAGGACGAGGAGCAGGTGAACGGCAAATCCATCATGGGACTGATGATGCTGGCCGCCGGCAAGGGCTCGAAGGTCAAGTTCCTCGCCACGGGCGACGACGCCCCGCAGATGCTCACCGAGCTCGAGCTGCTCTTCACCCGTAAGTTCGACGAGGCCTGAGCGGCCCGAGAAACTCTGGCAGTGCCACGCCAAAGGCGACCTTAACCGGGTCGCCTTTCTTTTTGCCCCGTTACGAGCCGCCCCGGGATAGCCCGGGCTACAGCCCGAAAAAGGCCCGCGCCGTCCGGGTGGTCACCGCCGCCAGCGCCTCCACACTGACCCCGAACAACCCAGCCGCGGTGTCCGCGGTGTGGCGCATCAACGCCGGCTCGTTGGGTTTGCCCCGATGCGGCACCGGCGTGAGGTAGGGCGCATCGGTTTCCAACATGAGCCGGTCGAGGCCCTGGGCCAGCGCCGAGGCGCGCACGGTCTCGGCGTTTTTGTAGGTGAGCACGCCGGTGAACGAGCCGAAGGCCCCTCGCTTGAGCAATTCGGCCATCTCGTCCAGTCCTTCGCTAAAACAGTGAAACACGACCCGCGTCCAATCCACGCCGCTCGCGTCGATCATCGCCACGGTCTCGGCAAACGCCCCCCGCGAATGCACCACCAGCGGGCACCCCAGGCGCTTGGCGAGCTGCAATTGGAAGGCGAAGGCCGCCTGTTGCCAGGCGAACACCTGCTCGGCCCGGGCCGCGTCGTCTTTGGGCAGATGAAACCGGTCTAGCCCGCATTCGCCGAGGGCGACGGGCTTTTTTTCGCCCGCCCAAAACGCCTCGAGTTGGGCGACCTCCTCGGCCCAGTTTTCCCGCACCGAGCAGGGATGGAGTCCGGCCGTGAAGTGAACGACCCCCGGATGAGCGAACGCCAAGTCGCGGATCAGGGCCCAGTCGTCGCTGTCGGTGCCGATGGAAATCATCGCGGTGACGCCGGCCGCGCGGGCGCGGGCGAGCACTGCCGGCAGTTCCCCGCGCCGGGCGAAGCCATTAAGGTGGGTGTGGGTATCAATCAGGTCCATGGGGGGGGGGGCGTTCTCGTTGATTTAGATCGGGGTCGCGCGGGTTGACCGGAACGCTTGGGCGGCCGGACTCGTGCGCCGCCTTTGTGGCCAAGGCCGGCCCCAAGAGAAAGCTTCTTCGGCACCGGCCGCCGCGCTGGGGCCAAGGCCCGGTTGCCCGAAACGGCCTCGGCAGCCGTGACGCGCGCCCATCGCTCGCTGGCAGGCCGGGCAGCCGTCCACGCTTAACCGCCCGGCGGGGGCTCGCCTGGCCGAAGGACGCCCTTAGTTCGGCAGCGCCGATAGCTTAATGCTGCTGGTGATCGCGTCGGGCGCTCGGTTCTGGTTGTTCCGCTCGGTGTAAATGATGCCGTAAATGCGCGAGAGGTAGTTCTGGGCGGTCACCATTTCGTCGTCCATGCGGCCGTTATGGTCGCCCTTGGTCCAGAACCCGCCGCTGCGCCGCTCCAAGATCCGGTGCACAATGTGGTCACCGGTGCGCGAGTGCTTAAACACCACGATGTCGCCGACCTCCAGCTCGCCGAAGGGCGCCGGCTCGGTCAGCAGCAGGCAATTGCCGTCGAACAAGGGGCGCATGCTCCCGGTCGGTTTGACCGAATAGACCAGGGTGCCCGGGACGGCGCGCTTGAGCTGGGCGGCCGCCAGCGCCGCTTGGCGCGAGGAAATCGTCGAACCAGGGGACACCCGCGAGGTGGTCCGGCTCTCCTTCACCGCCGGAGAACTCACCACCGGTACAGCTACGGTTTGCGCTGGGACGGTGATCGTCGCGGCACAGGCGCAAAGAAAAAGGAAGAGAAACCGGGGGCTCACGAGGAAGTATATCGTCACAAATGACGAATTTTTAGCCCCACGCCCACACTATCTCCCTAGGGTTCATTTCGGTCCACCGGATCAGGTAAACCCCCTAGTCCGTTCGGCGCGGATTTATCCGCTTCAGCGCGGCCCGAGAAGCGGGCCGTGGCCCGGCCCCTTCCCGCACTTTCCCGCGCACACTGCGGAGTTTGAGTTTGCCAGTGCCGCCCGCCGCCCGACAGCCTGACCGTTCACGTTCATTCCCCCTCTTTTTTAACCCAACATCCATACGCCATGTCTGAAGAACTTGTAGGTAATGTCCTCGTCGGCCAGTCCGGCGGCCCCACCGCTGTCATCAACGCCAGCTTAGCCGGCGTCATCGCCGAGGCCCTTAACCATGCCGAAATCGAGGAGATCTACGGCACCCTGAACGGCGTGCTCGGCATCCTCCAAGAGGACTTCATCGACCTCGCCGCCGAGTCCCAGCAGACCATCCGCGGCCTCAAGTTCACCCCCGGAGCCGCCCTCGGCACCTGCCGCTACAAGCTCAAGAAACAGGCCGACTACGAGCGCGTCCTCGAAGTCTTCAAAGCCCACAACATCCGCTTCTTCTTCTACGCCGGCGGCAACGATTCCCAAGACACCGCCGACAAGATCTCCAAGCTCGCTCAGGAGCAGAGCTACAACCTGCGCGTGATCGGTATCCCCAAGACCATCGACAACGACTTGCCCACCATCGACCACTGCCCCGGCTACGGATCGGTGATCAAGTTCATCGCCACCACCGTGCGAGAGATCGCCTGCGACAACGAGTCCATGGGCCAGCACGACCTGGTGCAGATCGTCGAAGTCATGGGTCGCAACGCCGGCTGGATCGCCGCCGGAGCCGCCTTGGCCAAGCGCAAGGACTGCCCGCACGACGCGCCCCACATTATCCTCCTGCCTGAGGTCGCCTTTGCCGCCGAAAAATTCATCGCCGAGGTCCAGCGCGTGCTCAAGAGCGAGAAGTTCTGCTTGGTCGTTGTTGGCGAAGGCCTGATCGACGCCGACGGTAACTACGTGTCCGCTGCCGAGGCCACCGACTCCTTCGGCCACGCCCAACTGGGCGGCGCCGCCGACTACCTCCAGGGCCTCGTCGAACAGAACTTACCCGGCATCAAAGCCCGCACGGTCAAGCTCGGCATGGCCCAGCGCGCCGCCGTCCACGCCGCCTCCAAGACCGACACCGATGAGGCCTACCTCGCCGGCCAAGCCGCCGTCAAAGCCGCCATCGCCGGCGAGACCGACGTCATGATCACCCTACTGCGCGGCGACCATGACCACTACACCGTTGAGACCGGTCTGGCGCCCCTCGCCGACATCGCCAACGGCGTGAAAAAACTCCCCCGCGAGTGGATCAGCGAAGACGGCTTCGGCATGAACCAACAGTTCCTGCGTTACGCTTTGCCCCTGATCCAAGGCGAGACCGTGGTCCCCTACGACAACGGCCTACCCGCCTTTGTGAAGCTCGACAAAAACCGCATCGACAAACAGCTCGGCGCCTACGCGCTATAAGCAGCCACTCGGCAAAACATCGGGTCCGCTCGGAACACCCAACACCACGCCGGTTCTCTTCGGGGAGCCGGCGTTTTGCTGACCGCCTAGCTCCCAGCTCCCAGCTCCTAGCTCCCAGCTCCCAGCTCCAATCCCCCTCATGCGCTGGCTTATCCTGACTTCCTCGACCGGTACCGGCCACAACATGCGGGCCGATTCCCTGCGTCAGTGGGCCGTGCAAGTCTACGGTGCCAGCGTCGAGGTGCGCATTGTACCGGTGCTGGAAAACACCCACCGGCTCTACCGTTTCGGAGTCGATCTTTACAACGTTATCCAGCGCCACGCTCCGAGGCTCCATCACCTTTACTTCAACTACCTGGAGATCGCCGGCATGCACCGCCGCGGGACCAAAATCCTCGGCGGCGACACCTTTTGCCACCTCGTCCGCGAGTGGCGTCCGGACCGGATCATCAGCGTCCACGCCCACACCAACCACGGTTTCTTCGACCTGGCCCGCCTGGCCCGCCCCGAGGCCCCGCCGCGCTGCCTGACTTACTGCGGCGAACTGTTTGGCGGTTACGGCTTCAGCCGCCACTGGGCCAACCCGCGCGCCGACGGCTTTATCGGCGCCACCGGCGAAGTGTGCGCGGCGGCCCGCGCAGTCGGCACCCCAGACAATCGGGTGCTGCCGGGCGGCTTCCTCCTCCGCCCGCCCTTTTACGCCAGCGAGGCCGAACTCGAGGTCGCCGCCCTCGCCAAGGCGGCCAAGTACGGTTTGGACCGCGCAGGGTTCACCGTGATTTTGAGCAGCGGTCTGGCCGGAGCGAACAACCACCTCGCCATCCTGCGCACCCTCGCCGCCAGCGGACAAAAACTCCAGGTGATCGCCCTGTGTTCGCGCAACCAGACCGTGCGCCGGGAAATCGAAGCGTTTGCCGCCGCACACCCCGCGCTCACGATCCGCGCCCTCGAGCACACCGAGAAGATCCCCGCCCTGTTGCGCCTCGCCAGTGTGATCGTGGCCCGCCCCGGCACCGGCGCGACCAGCGAGGCGATTCTGCTCGGCACCCCGCTGATTCACAACGGCATTGGCGGGGTCATGCCGCAGGAGCTGATCACGGTGCAATATTGTCGCGAGCACGCCTGTGCGCGCTTCGGCTCCAGCCCCCGCGACATCGCCCGCGAAATCCTCGACCTGCACGCCCACCCGGAAAAACTCGCGCAGTTAAAAATCAACCTCCGCTCCGCCCGTCCCAGCGGCCACCCCGAGCAGATCGTGCGCTGGATCGCCCAGTCTGCTCCGGCCTCGTCTAACACCCTCAACTAGATGTTCAGGCCCGCCCTCATCGCTCGTTGCGCAGTCGTCCAGTCTACTCCGGCGTTTGAGGCCAGACTCCGTAGCGCATGAGTGACGCCGCCCTGCTTGCCGCGCTCTACCTCGAGGCCGTGCTGCCGGCCTTGCCCCACCTCGCCGCTCACGACGCCGCCCTCGCCGCCGCCCTCGCCGGCCCCGATCTTGCCGTGAGCCTGCTCGCCCCCGCAGGGCTGCGCACCCGCCTCGCGCTCACCGGCGGCGTTGCCTCCGTCACTCACCTCGTGCGCCCCGCCGACCTGCGCCT
This sequence comes from Rariglobus sp., assembly GCA_044353465.1. Taxonomy (GTDB): domain Bacteria; phylum Verrucomicrobiota; class Verrucomicrobiia; order Opitutales; family Opitutaceae; genus Rariglobus. Next base: position 14,552 of record JBILBW010000021.1, read on the forward strand.
CTGGTTTCCCTCCGCCGCCCACGTGGTCCGCGCCTTCGACGGCCAAGGCCGCCCCGCCCTCGCGGTGCCGGTGGGCGGCTTTTTAAAACTCCTCCGCGCCCGCCGTCTGCTCGCGGCCGGAGCCCGGCTGGAAACCCTGCTCAACACCCGCGCCGCGCCCCACCTCGCCCTCCATGCCTGGGGCAATCTGTTGGTCGGCCTGGCCGCCGGCGCCAGCTGGCTCCGCCGCCACCCCGACGGCCCCGCCCAGCACCGACGCCTCGGCGGGGGCTGGGCGACATTTAACTGCCCCGCCTTTCCCGCGCCCCTCTGGTTCGACGCGGCGACGCTCACCTGGGGGGTGGGACCGCCGCCCGGCCCGGTGCGAGTGGCTGTAAGCTTTGCCGACCTGGCCACGGTTTTGGCCGAGCTCGACCAGCGCCTCGACGCCCCAGCCGCCCTCGGCCTGGGCGAACTCCGGATCGAAGGCTACCTGCCGCTGGCCGAGCAGCTTGGGATCGTCATGCTCCACGCCGGCAAGCTCCTCAAACCCCAACCGGTCTAAACCGCGAAGGGCGCGAAGGAGCATTAACCCCTCAAACGCCGCCCTGGACGCCCCCCGTGGATTGTCTTCGCGGTTAAAAAAACCCGACTTCGGTGTGCTCCGAGTTTTTCGTGGGCACAAATGAGCTTGGAGCTAAGAGCTTGGAGCTAAGAGCTTGGAGCTAAGAGCTTGGAGCTCAAAACCCTCGGCCCGATCCGTTTTTCGTGTTTTTTCGTGTGTTTAGCGGGCAACCAATCCTAGCTCCTAGCTCTTAGCTCCCAGCTCCCAGCTCCTAGCTCTTAGCTCCCAGCTCCCAGCTCTTAGCTCCCAGCTCCCAGCTCTTAGCTCCCAGCTCCCAGCTCTTAGCTCCCAGCTCCCAGCTCTTAGCTCCCAGCTCCCAGCTCTTAGCTCCCAGCTCTTAGCTCCCAGCTCCTTTGAATTTTTCCCACTCCCACGCCCTTTTCCGCCGCGCCGCCGCTGTCATTCCGGGCGGCATCTACGGCCACACCGCGCCGGCCGCCACCGTCCCGGGGGGGGTGCCGTATTTCGCCGCCGAAGGCTTCGGCTGCCGCTACCGCGACGTCGATGGCAACACCTTCATCGACCTGATGGGCGGCTACGGCCCGATCATACTCGGCTACCACCACCCCGAAGTCGAAGCCGCCGCCGACGCCGCCCGCGCCCGCGGTGCCGCCTTTAACCACCCGACCGCCCTCCTCGTGGAACTGGCGGAGGCGTTGACCGCCCGCATCGATTTCGCCGACTGGGCGGTCTTTGGCAAAAACGGCGCCGACCTCACCAGCTGGGCGATCATGGTCGCGCGCGAAGTCACCGGCCGCCCGAAAATCCTCAAGCTCGCCGGCGCTTACCACGGCACCCACGCCTGGTGCACCCCCGGCCACGGCGGACTTTTGCCCGAGGACCGCGCCCACATCCACGAGTTCGCCTTCAACGACGTGGCCGCGCTGGAGGCACGGTTCGCCAGCCACCGCGGGGCGGTCGCCGGCCTGATCCTCACGCCTTTCCATCACCCCGCCTACGCCGACTCGCAGTTGCCCACCCCCGAGTTCGTTGCCGCCGCCAATCGCCTCTGCCGCGAGCACGGGGCGCTGCTAATTTTGGACGACGTGCGCTGCGGTTTCCGCCTCTCCATCGACGGCTCGCATACCGTTTACGGTTACACCCCCGATCTGGCGGTTTACTGCAAGGCACTCGCCAACGGCCATCCGCTCTCCGCCTGCGTGGGGCGCGCCGTGCACCAGGCCGCCGCCAGCCGGGTGTTTTTAACCGGCAGCTACTGGAACGACCCCGCGCCGATGGCCGCCGCCCTCGCCACCCTCGCGATCATCGCCCGGGACAACATCCCCCAAAAACTCGCCGCCACCGGCCAACGCTGGGTCGACGGCTTTCTCGCCCTCGGCGCAAAACACGGCGTGCCCCTGGTGGCGAGCGGCCCGCCGGCCATGCCCTACGTGCGGGTGGCGGACGACCCCTCGTTACTGCGGACCCAGCACCTCTGTGCGGCGGCGGTGGCCGAAGGGGTGTTTATCCATCCCCACCACAACGGGTTTATCAGCGCGGCGATGACCGCCGCCGACGTCGACGAAACCCTCCAACGCCTCGACCGCGCCTTGGCCAAGCTCTCAACGGCGGGCAAGTAGCGCAGCCGTCCCGTCTGCTCGGGTGGGCAAGGCGGACGGCAAGTCTGCGCAAGCGTCCCCACCCGGTTGCGTCCAGCGCCGGCGCGCGCCCATTGGGTTAACCGCATTGGCTGGGCTCGGGTTTTACTAGGGGAAGCCTAGTCAAACCCCTCCCATTGGCTTGGGTCCGGTTGCTCAAGGGGGGTGACTGCGGTCGCAACCCATACGGGCGGTACCGGCAGCGCAAGCGGGGCGCGTCGGATACCCTCAAGTCTTCCCAGCTGGGGGGAGAAATCAGGTTGTCGCCCCACCCGGGGCACGCTTTGCTTGGGCGCATGCGAACCACCCTCGTTTTTCTAGGCTTGTCCCTGCCCCTCCTGCTCGCCGGCTGCAGCACTCCACCCGAGGAACGTCTCGAAACCCCGGCAGCCAGGGTCGAGGGCCTCAACGTGCAATCCGGCGCCAGCACGCTCACCCTACGCCTGACCAATCCCAACATCGTCCCGCTGGTGATCAACAGCTCCTCCCACAAGTTGTCCTTGGACAATAACCCCATCGGCGTGATCGACGAGGCCAACCCGATCGGACTGCCGCCGGGTGGCCAAGAGGTCCACAGCCTCAAGTTGCCGCCCAAAGTTGCCCAGGCGGCCCAAGCCTACCTGCGCGACCACCCCGGCACTGTCCGCATCACCGTCAAAAGCGGTCTGTCCGTCGCCACCACCGCGGATGACTCAATCACCCTGACCAGCATCGGCAGTGGCTTGATCAAAAACCCGTAAGCGCCCCGGTTAAGGGCGCGGAGGGGGGTTTAACCTGCGCCCCACCTCCGGGCGCCCGGCCACCGGGCACACCGGTCCAGCCTCACTCACCGCCAAACACCGCTTTGGCGTAGTTCTCGGCGCTGAAGGGCTGCAGGTCCTCGGGCTGCTCGCCCAAGCCGAGGAAGTAAATCGGCAGCTTTAACTCCCGCCAGATCCCCACGATCGCCCCGCCACGACTGGTGCCGTCGAGCTTGGTCACAATCAGCCCGGTCAAGCCGAAGCTTTTATGGAAAATCTTGGCCTGCTCGATGGAGTTGGTCCCGAGCGAACCGTCCACCACCAACCAGGAATGATGCGGGGCGGTGGGGTCGTTTTTTTGCAGGACGCGGCGGATTTTTGCCAGCTCGTCCATCAGGTGGCTCTTGGTGTGCAGGCGCCCGGCGGTGTCGACGATCAGGTAGTCACAGCCGCGCGCCTTGGCCGCCTGCCAAGCGTCGAAGGCCACCGCGGCCGCGTCGGCCCCGGTGTGGCTGGCCACGATGGGCAACTCCAGGCGGGCCGCCCAGGCCTTGAGTTGCTCCACGGCGGCGGCGCGAAAGGTGTCGCACGCGGCCAACATCACCGACTTGCCCTCCTGCTTGAGCAACCAGCCGAGCTTAGCGGACGAGGTGGTTTTACCCGAGCCGTTGACCCCGATCATCACGATCACGGTGGGCCCGGCGGCGGCCGGCTTGAGCTCGCCCTCGCTGCCGGCGAGCACGCGCCGCAGCACCGCCGCGCCGATCGCCGCCGCCTGCTGCCCGCGCAGCCCGGGATCTTTTTTGTAGGCGGCTTTGATCTCGGTCAGCACCTCGTCGGTGGTGGCCACGCCAAAATCCGCGGTGTAAAGCGCCTCCTCGAGCGTCTCCAGCGAGGACGCATCAATCGTGCGTCCGCCAAACACCCCTCGGGTGGTTTCGGCAATCGCGGCGACCGTCTTGGCCAGGCCGTCTTTGAATTTTTTAAAAAGTCCGAACATGGAAAACGAGGGCGCCGGGCTGGCGGCCAAACGCGGTTACACTCACTCCGGCTTCTCGACTTTGCGGGAGTTGCGGCCGAGCTGGTCCTTGAGGCGATCGAGAATGCCGTTGATGAAGCGCTTGGCGTCGGCGTTGGAAAACAGCTTGGACAGGTCGATGGCCTCGTTGATCGAGACCACCGGGGGGATGTCCTTGCGGTAGACCATCTCGAAGATGGCCAGGCGCATGATCGCGAGGTCGATCTTGGCGATGCGATCAAAGTCCCAGTTTTGGGCCAGAGCGCGGATGCGTTCGTCGATGGCACTGGAGTTCTCGACCACGCCGTTAATCAGCTCCTCGCCGAACGCGTAGTGCTCGCGCGGCTTTTCCTGGGTTTGCAGGAAGGTGCAGATGTCGTCGGACAGGTTGGTGGGCTTGTTGATGCTCCAGGCGAAAAGGTACTGGAGGGCGGCCACCCGGCCGTCGCGGCGCTGGGCAAAAAGGGCTTTGTTGCTGCTCATTTGGAAAGGGATTTGTTGAGGTCGGCCATGGCCAGGGCGGCGCGGGCGAACTCGGCGCCGCGGTTGATTTTACCCAGGCACCGGTCGTCGGCCTGCTTCTGGTTTTCGGCGGTGACCACGCCGTTGATGATCGGGGTGAACGAATCGAGCGAGACGCGCTGCAGGCCCTGCTGGGAGGACTCGGCCACCAGTTGGTAGTGAATGGTGTCGCCGCGGATGATCACCCCGAGGGCGACGACCACGTCGAGTTTCTTGGCGGCGAGCAGGAGCTGGGCGGCGCTGGGCAGCTCGTTGGCGCCGGGCACGCGCACGACCGTCATCTTTTTGGCCTTCACGCCCGCCTTGAGCAAGTGGGCCTGGACTTGGTCGACCAGGGCATCGACAAGAGCCGGATTGTAGCGCGAGGCCACGATACCGATGGAAAAAGCGGCGCCGTTAACAGGCTGATGCAAGGGAGCGTCGAGACTCATGTGAAAGAAGGGAAAGGAAGGTGTGCGAAGCCCGCCGCCCTGCGGCAACCTATTTTCCACCCGCGGTTGAAAGAGGGGCGCGCCGGGCCGGCGGGTTTGCAAGGGGCTTGCGGGCCGCCTGGCCGCGGGCCATGCCCTCGACCAACTCGCCCACCAGCGGATTAGGAAAGCGCCGGCTTGGAGTAATCGCGTAAAACGTCTCCACAATCTGGGGGATGCGGTGGGTCTCCACCAGCACGCCGCTCTCGATTTCGTCGCGCACCACCACCGGGGGCACCAGGGCGAGCCCCTCGCCCTCGCGGGCCAGCAAGCGCAGCATCGCCATGTCGTCGACCTCGGCCATCACCCGCGGCCGCGCCCCCGCCGCCGAGGTGAGCCGGTCAAAGGCGGCCCGCGTGTTGCTCTCCATGCTCGGCAGGATCACCGGCACATCCCGGAAACCCTCGGGGAAACGCAGCTTTTTTCCCTTCCACGCCGGCACCCCGACCAGACTGACCGCCTGCTCGGCCAGCAGGTGACTGTGCCAGGGCCGTTCGGCATCGCGCCGCGCCGGCTGGTTGGACAACACCAGGTCGACGTCATGGGCATGCAGGGCCACCAACAGCTCCCGCTGCGACCCCGAGCGAATAACCACCTCGACCTCGGCGCGGTGCAGCGCCGGGCGCAGAAACTCCAACTGGAAATTGCGCGACAACGTCGCCACCGCCCCCACCCGCAACACCTGCCGCCCGCCCCGCTGGCGGTGTTGCATCACGTCGACCAGCTCCTCGCCTGCCCGCCCGATCGTCTCCGCGTAATCGAGCGCCAGCCGGCCCGCCTCGGTCAGGGTGAGCCCACCGCGGCCGCGCTCAAAGAGCGGGTGCCCAAGGCTCTCCTCGAGTTGCTTCAACTGCACGCTCAACGCCGGGGCCGACAGGTTCAGCTTGTCCGCCGCCCGGGTGAGATTGAGCTCCCGGGCGATCACCCGGAAATAGCGCAGGTGGTGGTAATTCAGAAACATGATCAGGCTTAAGTAAAAGCTAACGACTGATTCGAAAGCCTATAATTCCATAAAGGACAAGGAGCGGTTAATCTGGACGCCATGCGCTCGTTTCTTCCCTTCCTTCTCGCGGCCATCCCGCTCCTGCCGCTGGTGGCTGGCATCTTTGCCCGCGGCAGCTTGCCTGCCGTGGCTGCGTGGCTCACCGCTAGCGCCGCCCGCCTTTCGGTCGTGCTCGCCCTGACCGCCGCTGTGTTTCTGGTTTTGGACGGCCCCTCCACCGCCCGCTGGCTGCCGTTTGGTCAGGATACCGGCCTGACGTTTTTTCTCCGCCTCGACGCAATCTCCGCCGTGATGGTCGTGCTGGTGTCTTTCCTCGGCGCGGTCGTCTTAAAGTTCGCTCAGCACTACCTCGCCGGCGATCCCGGCCAGGCGCGGTTCTTTTCCTGGATGAGCCTGACCCTGGCATCGGTACTCACCGTCGTCCTGTCCAACCACCTTCTGGTGATCGCGGCGGCCTGGGTGATGACCAGCCTGAGCCTCCACCGGCTGCTGCTCCACTATCCGGGGCGCGCCGGGGCGATCTTCTCCGCCCGCAAGAAGTTCGTCGTCAGCCGGCTCGCCGACGTTCTCCTGCTCTCCGCGGCCGGGCTCCTCTACCGCACCTACGGCACCTGGGAACTCGACCCGTTGTTTGCCGCCGTGGCGGCCGGCCAGACCGAGGGGCTTCCTTTGGTGGGCATGCTCATCGTCGGTTGCGCCGCGTTAAAATCCGCCCAGTTCCCCTTCCATAGCTGGCTGCCCGACACCATGGAAACCCCCACCCCGGTCTCCGCCTTCATGCATGCGGGTATCATTAACGCCGGCGGTTTCCTCGTGGTCCGGCTCTCGCCGCTGCTGGTCCACGCACCGGTCGCGCTGACCACCCTCGCGGTGCTCGGGGCTCTGACCGCCGCGTTTGGCGCGGTCGTCATGCTCGCCCAGCCCAGCGTCAAACGCGCCCTGGCCTACTCGACCATCGCCCAGATGGGTTTTATGATGCTGCAATGCGGGCTGGGCGCCTACGGTCTGGCGCTGCTTCACATCGTCGCGCACTCGCTTTACAAAGCCCACGCGTTCCTCACCGCCGGTTCGACGATCGGCGCCGTCCCCCGGGCCGCAATCCAACTCAAAACCCCCGCGCTGACCCTTGGGGTATTGGGCGGGGCCTTGCTGGTCGCCGGGGGGGCGACCGCGCTGCACGCCCTCGCGCCCGCCGCGCCCCGCCACCTTGGGGCCTTCGCGGTGGTTCTCGCCCTTGCCCTGGCCTACGGCCTGGCCCGGATCTGGTCAACGGGCGGCGGCCTGCGCAGCGCGCTGCGCGGGGTGAGCGTCGCGGCCGCCATCGCCCTGGCAAGCCTTGGGCTGCATGCGAGCGCAAGTGCGCTCTTCACCGAGCTGCCCGCGGTCACCCCCTCGCCCGCGGTCCTCGCCCTCGTCGGCGCAGTGTTTGGCGCCCTCTTCCTTTTCCAGGCCCTGCTCTGGCGAGCCGCCCACTACGCCTTGGGTTGCCGCCTTTATGTGCACGCCCTCAACGGCTTTTACCTGGGCACCTACGCCAACCGCCTGCTCGGCGTGCTCTGGCCCCGCCGCCCCGTCGCCTAGCCCACCCCGTTAGCCTTTCAATCAAACACCATGTCCCCGCTGCCCTCCTCCTGCCCGCCCGCCCTCACCAGCGCCGTCGCCGAAGCGCTCTCGCGCATCCCTCCGCTGTGGCCACTCAAACACTTCGTCGCGGTCAACCCGTTCGTCGGCCTCCTCAACCGGCCTTTCACCGAGGCCTGCGGACTGCTCCAGCGCACCGTCGGCGCCGCCCCCCTGCAAACGCCCGCCGAGTACCTCGCCGCCTACCGCGCCTGGGCCATCTCCCAGACCGACCTCGAGGCGGTCGCCGACAGCGAGTGGCCGCCCCTGCGGCTTGTCGCTCTGCTTGAAAGCGCGCAGTCCAACCCGGCCGCCGCGCCCATCGCCACCGTCGCCGACTTGCTCGACCAGGAGCGCCCGCGGGCCCACTGGAGCGTCTTTGTTGTCGAGGAAATCTCCAAGTGGTGCGGCATCACCTTTGACGAGAACCAGACCACCTGGACCTCGCCGTGGAAATCCCTTGGCCTCTACGCCTCCTGGCGCGACGGCTCGCTCCACGACCGCAACCCCGAGGCCTTCGGCCTGACCGGCTTCCGCGCCTTTGTCGCCACCCTGCCGACCGATGCCGATGCCTGCATCGAACACTGCCTGCAAATCCTCGCCCCGCAAAAAATCGAGCTGGCCGACTTCCTCCACCGCCAACTTGCCACCCTCTCCGGCTGGGCCGGCTACGCCCAATACCTGGTGCGCGAAGACGCCTTGCGCGGCCGCAGTAACTCCGCGCTGCACCAACTCCTCGCGGTCCGCCTCGCCTATGACGCCGCGCTCTTCTCGGCCTTTGCCAACGACGGGGTCTTCCGGGCCGACTGGCGCAGTCAGACCGCCCCGGTCGGCGACGCCCCGTTGCTCACCGCCCTCACCCGCTGGCAGCTTGCCTACGAAATCGGCTACCAGCGCAACCTCGCCCACGCCCTCGCCGCCCAGCCCACCGCCCGGCCGCCGACACGGCCGACGGCCCAGGCCATTTTCTGCATCGACGTGCGCTCGGAGATCTTCCGGCGCCACCTCGAGACCGCCCTGCCCGGGCTGCAAACCACCGGTTTCGCCGGCTTCTTCGGCTTCCCCGTCGCCCACCAACCCGCCGCCGGACCCGCCGGCGCGCGTTGCCCGGTGCTGCTTGTGCCGCCCGTGGACACCTGCGAGCCGCTCGCCGCCGCCGACGCCGCCGTCGCCCGCGACCACGAGGCCGAAGCCGGTGCCTGGAAAGCCTTCCAAAACTCCGCCACCTCCTGCTTCTCCTTTGTCGAATCCGTCGGCCTGGCCTTCGTCGCGGTTTTGGGCAAAACCTCGCGCCCGGTCAGCCCGTCCTGCTCACGGGTCGCCCCGGATTTTAAGTCGGCCTCGACGGAGTCCCGCGCCGCGCTCGCCGAAGGGGCGCTGCGCAACATGAGCCTGACCGAAAACTTCGCCCGCCTCGTGCTCATCTGCGGCCATGGCAGCCAAAGTGCCAACAACCCCTACGCCTCCGCCCTGGATTGCGGCGCCTGCGGCGGCCACGCCGGCGACGTCAACGCCCGGATCGCGGCGACGACCTTCAACGACCCGCAGGTCCGCGCCCAACTCGCCCGCAAGGGTATCCAAATTCCAGCGGACACCGTCTTCGTGGCCGGCTTGCACAACACCGCCACGGACGACGTGACGATGTTCGACCTGGAGCGCGTGCCCGCCAGCCATGCCGCCGACCTCAACGCGCTGGGCACCGCCCTGCTCGCCGCCGGAACCCAAACCCGGCGGGAACGCGCCGCGAAGCTGGGCCTCGCTGCCGTGCCCGCGGTTCTTCTCGACGCCGCCGTGCGCGAGCGCGCTCACGACATCTCGCAGGTCCGTCCCGAATGGGGGCTGGCCAACAATGCCGCGCTGATCGTCGCCCCGCGCAGCCGCACCGCCGCGCTCAAGCTCGACGGCCGCGCCTTTCTCCACGACTACGACGCCGCCGCCGACACCGAGAACAAGGTCCTCACCCTCATCCTCTGCGCGCCGGTGGTGGTCGGCAGCTGGATCAACTTGCAGTACTACGCCTCACGCGTGGACCCACAGCGTTACGGCAGCGGCAACAAAATCCTCCACAACGTCATCGGCGGGCTTGGCGTGCTCGAGGGAAACAGCGGCGATCTCAAGGTCGGCCTCCCGCTCCAATCGATCCACGACGGCGAGAAGTTTGTCCATGAACCGCGGCGGTTAACCGTCTTCATAGACGTGGCCCGCGAGCGCATCGACACGGTCCTCGCCGCCCAGGACGGGGTGCGCGCGCTGTTCGATCACGGCTGGATCCACCTGGTCGCGCTGGAGGGCCCGCGCGCCCACCGCTACACCGCCGATGGCTGGCAACCGCTCTGAGGCCGGCGGCTCAGAGACCAACCAAAAGCTTGTCGTCGGGACGGGACCGGCAAGAGTGCGCCGGTCCATGCGTTTCCGGATCACCCACCGCACCCTTTACGTCTATGCCGGCGCCGCTTCGGAATCCTTTATGGAGGCCCGGCTGACCCCCTTGACCGACGATTCGCAGCAACTGCTCTCGCGCCAGCTGGTCACCAGCCCGAAGGCCAACATCCACCGGTACACCGATTACTTCGGCAACGCCGCCGAGTCCTTTTCCATCGTACAACGCCACCGGGAACTGCTGCTGGAAAGCGTCTGCGAGGTGGAAACCACCCCCTGCCCCCCGCCGCAGGTGGCGATGGACATCACCTTGGCCGAGGCCCGCCAGATGTTTCGCGGAGAAAAACTAAAACTCTTCGAATTCCTCGCCCCCTCCGCCGCGATCACCGGCGGGCCCGAGGTGCAGGCCCTGGCCCATAAGTTGTTCAAGTCGAGCGCCTCAATCGGCCGCTCGCTCCTGGAGTTTAACCACTGGATCAAAACCCATTTTGTGTACGCGGCCGGCTCGACCCAGATCGACACCCCGGTCGAGGTCGCGCTCAAACAGCGCACCGGGGTCTGCCAAGACTTTGCCCAAGTGATGATCGCGGTGCTGCGCGCCGCGGAGATTCCCGCCCGCTACGTGACCGGCTACATCGAGACCGAGACCCAGCGCAAAGCCTCGGAATCGAAACGCGCCCCCGCGCTGGTTGGCGCAAGCGAAAGCCACGCCTGGGTGGAGGCCTACCTGCCGGGCGGGTTCTGGTGGCCGCTGGATCCGACCAACGACTGCATCGCCGGCGAGCGCCACGTGAAGGTTGCGGTGGGCCGCGATTATCACGACTGCACCCCGACCCGCGGCGTGTTTAAGGGCACCCACACCGAAAAACTCTCGGTCGCGGTGGTCATGCAGCGGATCTGAACGCGGCAGGAGCCCGCCCCTTGGGCCCACGCTCTAGGTTGCCGCAGCTCCTGGCCCAGCGCTCCCCCCCGGGAGTTATCGTTCGTCGAACCGAGGTTTAAGGCCAAAATCACCCCGCTGTCCCCAACAAAGCCCCGCTTCAAGGCCACCAGCCGGGGCGATGCTTGACAGTGAAACTGAGTCTCAGTCATATCAAGGCCCTCGTTATGCACACCGACACCCGCCTGCAGCGGCCGCGTATGACCCTCACTGCCATGCCCCATGGGGCGGCAGGACGCATCCATGCGCTCAATGGCCCGGTCGAGGTCTGCCAGCGGCTCCGGGAAATGGGCTTTTGTGAATCGGCCGTGGTCCAAAAGGTCTCCGGCCACAGCACCCTTCTTTGCCAAGTTTGCGGCATGCGGGTCGCCCTCGGCGAGGGCGTCGCCCAACACATCACCGTCGAGGTGATTCGCGGGGCAGCCTGAGCCTTGCCGCCCCCTCCTCGCGACGACCTTCGGCCTTAACCCGTCGATCCTTTTCATTATGGCCGAACTCACTCCGCTTTCCGCCCTCGCCGTTGGCGCCAGAGCCGTCGTCCGCGAATTACCCAAGCAGGGCGTGGCTTTCCTGCGTCTCCGCGAAATGGGCCTGTTGGCCGGCACCCCCCTCACTTTGATACGCACCGCGCCGATGGGCGACCCGCTCGAAATCAAGTTCCGCGGCTACAACCTGACGCTGCGCAAAACCGAGGCCGACCACATCTTGGTCGAAACGAAATAAGCCGCTCCCCCGCGAACCGGGGCGCCCCCCCCCCATCCGCATCGTTTCTCTTACCCCTCATCGTTCTTCGTTCGAACGGTTCGGCGTTGAGAACGCGTCAGCGGAGGAAAACGAGTCGATGCCCGCCCAACACCCAGACCCACGCTCCGCTCACCCTTTTGCCATGACGCCCTCGCTTCCTCCCGCCAAACCCACGTCCTCCGCCCGCGCCACGGCCCCCGTCTACGGTCTGGTGGGCAACCCGAACTGCGGCAAATCCACCCTCTTCAACGCCCTCACCGGCTTGAAGCAAAAGGTGGGCAACTACCCGGGCGTGACCGTCGAGCGCAAGATCGGCACCGCCTACACCCAGCACGGCACCCCGCTCACCTTGATCGACCTGCCCGGCACCTACTCGCTGGCCGCCCGCTCCCCCGACGAGGCCGTCACCCGCGACGTGCTCCTCGGCCGGCGCGCCGACACCGCCATGCCCGACCGCATCGTCTGCGTGGTCGATGCCACCAACCTGGAGCGCAACCTCTACCTCGTTCACCAGATCCTCGACCTCGGCCGGCCGGTGATTCTCGTGCTCAACATGATGGACGTGGCCGAGGAACTCGGCCTGCGCATCGACACCGCCCGCCTCGAACAACTCCTCGGCATCCCGGTGATCGCCTGCGCCGCCTCCAGCGGGCGTGGGGTGATCGACCTCAAGCTCGCCCTCAGCCGGACCGACCTGCCGCTTTCCCGCCATGCCTGGGGTGTCCCCGCGGCCATCGCCCCGGCGGTCTCGGAGTTACAGGCCTCGCTCCAGGAAAACGACGGCAAACCCCCGTTGATCGCCCGCGCCGAGGCCCTCCTGCTGCTCACCGACCGCGACAGCATGCGCGTGGCCGGTTCCACCGCGCTGGCCCCCCGCACCCAGGAAATCCTCGCTTCTTGGGAAAAACGCTGGGCAGCCGCCGGCACCGACTGGGCCGCCGAACTGGTCAACGCCCGCTACGAGAGCATCGGTAAACTTACCGCCGAGGTCGTCGGCCAAGACCCCGCCACCCCGCTCGGCCCGAACGGGAGCGACCGCATCGACGCCTGGGTCACCCACCCCGTGTGGGGCTGGGCGCTCTTTGGGGTGATTATGGCGACGATGTTTTTGAGCATCTTTACCCTGGCGGGCATCCCCATGGGCTGGATCGAAAGCCTGATGGGCGCCCTCTCCAGCTGGGTGTCCGGGCTTATCCCGGCCGGCGACCTGCACGACCTGGTGATCGACGGCGCGCTGGCCGGCGTGCAGGGCGTGATCATCTTCCTGCCGCAGATTTTGATTTTGTTTTTCTTCATCGGCCTGCTGGAAAGCACCGGCTACATGGCCCGCGCCGCGTTCATCATGGACCGGATGATGAGCCGGGTAGGACTCAACGGGCGCAGCTTTATCCCGCTGCTCGGCTCCTACGCCTGCGCGATTCCCGGCATCATGGCGACGCGCACCATCGAGCAACCCAAGGACCGGCTCGTGACCATTCTGGTGGCGCCGTTTATGAGCTGTTCGGCGCGCCTGCCGGTTTACCTGCTGCTGATCGCCGCGATGGTGCCGACGAGCGAAGTGCCGGTGGGCACCAAGGTCGGGCTGATGCTGCTCATGTACGCGCTAGGCACCTTCGGGGCCTTCGGCTTCGCCTGGTTCTTCAAGAAAACCCTGCTGCGCGGCGCCCCGCCGCTGATGATCATGGAACTGCCGCCCTACCGCCTGCCGCGGGTGCGCGACGTGGCCCTGCAAATGGCGGAGCGCGCCGGCATTTTTGTGAAACGCGCCGGCACCGTCATCCTCGGGCTGTCGATCGTGCTGTGGTTTTTGGCAACCTATCCGAAGGCGCCTGAGGGCACCCCGCGCGAGGCGGCGCTGGCGCAGAGTTTCGCCGGCCAGGCCGGGCATGCGCTCGAGCCGGTGATCGCCCCGCTCGGCTTCGACTGGCGCATCGGCATTGGCTTGATCAACTCGTTTGCGGCCCGCGAGGTGTTCAACAGCGCGATGAGTGTGATCTTCGCGGTCGAAACCAGCGACGACGAGGAAGCCGACGCAGGCCACCTGCGCGACGCCCTGCAGGCGGCGGTGCGGC
>JBILBW010000232.1:0-2760 GCA_044353465.1 Rariglobus sp.
AGCACCTCGAGCAGCTGAAAAAAGATAAAATCTTCCTCGGCTGGCGTCCGGTGCTCGACTTGTCCCGCGAGGGCGCCGGCGTCGCGGTGCGAGCGGTTATTGAGGTCAAGGTCACTCCGGAGCGCGGCGGGGGGTTTAATCGCCTAGCCGAGCGCTTGGCCCGGTTCGACGAGGTCGAGTCCTGCTATTTGATGTCGGGCGGTTATGACCTGCTGGTGATTGTGGATGGCTCTAGCCTGCAGAAAGTTGCCGCGTTTGTTTCAGAAAAGCTTTCCACCCTGGAAGGGGTGCTCTCCACCAGCACGCATTTCATGCTGCGTTCCTACAAAGAGGGTGGTTTTTTGATCGAGCAAAACGACAGCTCTTCCACTCGGCTCAACGTCGCCCCGTAAGTTTTTTGTTTCACCATGAGTTCTGACTCCAAACGCTGGGTGGCGAGCCATGTGGCCGCGTTGCCCAAGAGTGGCATTCGCGATTTCTTTGAGCTGGTGGCCAAGATGAAGGGCCAGGATGTGATCTCGCTCGGAGTCGGCGAACCCGATTTCGTGACCCCGTGGCACGTGCGCGAGGCAGCCATCTACGCCCTCGAAAAAGGCAAAACCTACTACACCTCGAACCTCGGTATGATCGAGTTGCGCCGAGCCATCGCCAACTATGTGACCGAGCACTTTTCGGTAAACTACCGGCCTGAGGATGAAATCCTCGTTACGGTTGGCGTTTCCGAGGCAATCGACCTCGCTTTGCGCGCCCTGTGCAATCCGGGTGACAAGGTGATGTATCACCAACCATGCTACGTCTCCTATCATCCCAGTGTGGCGTTGGTCCACGCCGAGGGCATTGCCGTGCCAACCTATGCCAAGGACGGGTTCGCGCTTACGTCCGAGGCTTTGCGTGCAGCCTGGGTGCCGGGCTGTAAGATCTTGATGCTGAACCTTCCGTGCAACCCCACTGGGGGCACGTGCAGCCTGGAGCAGCTGACCAAAATCGCCGAGTTCTGCCGGGAGAAGGACCTGTTGGTGTTGAGCGATGAGATATATTCCGAGCTGACCTTTGACGGGGTGCACACAAGTATCGCCAGTCTGCCAGGGATGGTTGAGCGCACCATTTTCCTGCACGGTTTTTCCAAGGCATTTGCGATGACCGGCTGGCGCATCGGTTACGCCTGCGGACCGGCTCCGTTGATCGATGCCATGATGAAGGTGCACCAATACACGATGCTGTGCGCTTCGATTGTCGCCCAAGAGGCCGCTTTGGAGGCACTCCTTCGGGGTTGGGATAGCGTATGCAAGATGCGCGACCAATACCACCGCCGTCGTGACCTCGTGGTGCGCCGCTTTAACGAGATGGGTCTGACTTGCCATTCACCGCGAGGATCCTTTTACGCCTTCCCGGCCGTGGCCCAGCTGGGTATCAGCGAGAAGGAATTCGCCGTTGGACTCCTGCAGCAGGAGAAAGTGGCTGTCGTTCCCGGCAACGCATTTGGCATCAACGGTCTTGGCCACGTTCGCGCGTGTTTTGCCACCAGTTACGAACAGCTCATCATCGCCTGCGATCGCATGGATCGGTTTGTGCAGGGAGTGAAGAAATAATGCCTTCGCGCTTCCGTGCCGCCTAACTCTAGCGACACGACCCTGCGTCGGTTCAACCCTGGCCGGAGGGGGGGGGCGCAGAGCCTAACCCGCAGCTGCTGTAGGTGGCGAATGCTGCTTCCCTCGACACGATCAGCTCTCCTTCATGAATAAACTTTTTATCGCTTTGCTTGGGTTAATCGTCGGGGCGTCTCAGGTGTTCGGCGCCGATGATTTTAATGGTACGCTGCAGTGGTCGGCTCGGATCGAGTTGGTCAATCCGCAGATGGATATGGTTCAGGCTGCGTTAAAAAACCCAGAACTGCTTTCGCTGCTTTTACAAAACCCGCAGGTGCACGCCATGCTGGAAAGTAAACTGGGGCCTATTGATGTCGCGACTGGCGCCACCAGGCTTTTCCCGACCGGATTTACGGTGGTGATCAAGGGGGCACGGGCTTCATTGAAAACCGAGGGGGGGATGGTTTCCCGGGAGTTGCTGTCGATCGGTGAGAAACACGTGACTTACGCGATCAATCGTCCTGCTCGGACCTATCAAAAACTTCCCGACACGACGAACTCGAGTGCTGCTATTGGGGTGAAGATCAAGGTCACGCGTATGAGTGAAACCGCCACGATCCTTGGCTATGTTTGCCGCCGGTTTTTGGTCCAAGCCGAGGAGGGAGGGGCCAAATCGCGCTTCACCGTCTGGGCTACCACCGAGATCAGCGGGTTAGACGGCGCAGCGCTCAAGCGTCTGAACTGGGCGCATCTGGGAGGGCCGGACTTTATGGGGAAGATCGACGGCGTGCCCTTGAAGGTCGATGGGGGCACGCCAGACGCCAAGGTTTCCGTGGTCGCCACGCGAATTAAGATTGGGCCGGTGGACGCCGCCTTATTGAGCATGCCGGCTGGGTTTAAGGAAGTGACCGGCGCGGCTTATTGAGCGGGGCTGGGCCAGCCGACGGGAGCGGCTAATAACAGAGTCACGGGCCCCGTTAGGAATTACTTGGTCGGCATGCACCCGACCACAGCCTTTTAACCTAAATCCGGCAATAGAAAGTGCGGACGGCGGGCGTTGCCCGTCGGAAAGATGAGGTTCGAGGGTGTTGCGGCAGGCTGAACGCAAGCGCGATCAGCTTGGGGCGGTGGCCAACGGCGGTTCAGGGCCGAGGACAGGGAAGTTTTCCTGTAA